>NZ_JAPEPX010000001.1:742500-1042500 GCF_026339935.1 Streptomyces sp. NBC_01551 | reverse complement strand
CGGGGTGGGTGCGGCCATCGGTACGGCCGCGGCGGGTCCCGCGGTGGAACTGGGCGGTACGGCGGCGGGCTTCGGGGTGGCGAGTGTCGGCGGGGCCGCGGCGTTGCTGGTGCTGATGGCCACTCAGCGGGTGCTGGCGACGGGCGGTCGTGGGCGCGAGGTGGCGGGCTCGGGCGCGGCCGGGGCGCCGGCGGATGCCGCCGCGGGTCGGGGCTGAGGGCCGGCCGGGGTTTTCGAAGGGGGGCCGTCCGGGTATGCACAGGTGTCGTGTCTGTGTGTTCCGGCGGCTTCCCGGCGCTTGGTCGGGGGTTTGCGGGGAAACTGATCGAACCGCGCTGGCGAACCCGGTTTCAGAAGAGGGCAGAAGGCGTAATGTTCAGTCATGGACCGCCGCATTTTCGGGCTGGAGAACGAGTACGGCGTCACGTGCACGTTCAGGGGACAGCGCCGACTGTCTCCTGACGAAGTGGCGCGCTACCTCTTCCGCCGTGTTGTGTCATGGGGCCGCAGCAGCAATGTCTTCCTGCGGAACGGCGCCCGCCTCTACCTCGACGTGGGTTCGCATCCGGAATATGCAACGCCGGAATGCGACAACCTGACCGAACTGGTCACTCACGACAAGGCCGGCGAGCGCATTCTCGAGGGCCTGCTCGTCGACGCCGAACGCCGCCTGCACGAGGAGGGAATCGCGGGCGACGTCTACCTCTTCAAGAACAACACCGACTCTGCGGGTAATTCGTACGGCTGCCACGAGAACTACCTCGTGGCGCGGCACGGAGAATTCTCCCGCCTGGCGGACATCCTGATTCCGTTCCTCGTGACGCGCCAGCTGATCTGTGGCGCGGGCAAGGTGCTGCAGACCCCTCGGGGCGCGGTCTACTGCGTGAGCCAGCGGGCGGAGCACATCTGGGAGGGCGTCAGCTCGGCGACGACCCGGTCCCGGCCGATCATCAACACCCGGGACGAGCCGCACGCGGACGCGGAGCGTTACCGGCGTCTGCACGTGATCGTCGGCGACTCGAACATGTCGGAGACGACGATGCTGCTCAAGGTCGGCGCCACCGACCTGGTGCTGCGCATGATCGAGGCGGGCACGGTGATGCGGGACCTGACCCTGGAGAACCCGATCCGGGCGATCCGCGAGGTCAGCCACGACATCACGGGGCAGCGCAAGGTGCGCCTGGCCAGTGGCAGGGAGGCGTCGGCGCTGGAGATCCAGCGGGAGTACTACGACAAGGCCGTGGACTTCGCCGAGCGCCGGGGCATCCGTACGGGTGTCGTGGACCAGGTGCTGGAGCTGTGGGGCCGCACGCTGGACTCGATCGAGTCGGAGGACCTGGACCGGATCGGCACGGAGATCGACTGGGTCATGAAGTACCAGCTGATCGAGCGGTACCGGGCCAAGCGCGGCATGACGATGTCGAACCCGAGGGTCGCCCAGATAGACCTCGCCTACCACGACATCCACCGTCGGCGCGGTCTGTACTACCTGCTGGAGCGCAAGGGGCAGGCGGCGCGGATCTGCAACGACCTGAAGATCTTCGAGGGCAAGTCGGTGCCCCCGCAGACGACTCGGGCACGTCTGCGCGGTGACTTCATCCGCCGGGCGCAGGAGCAGCGCCGGGACTTCACGGTGGACTGGGTGCACCTGAAGCTCAATGACCAGGCGCAGCGCACGGTGCTGTGCAAGGACCCGTTCCGGTCGGTGGACGACCGGGTGGAGAAGCTCATCGCCGGCATGTAGGGGTCGCCGGCCGGAGGGCCCCGTGCACGGTGGTGTACGGGGCTCTTCGCACGCCACCGCCTTGTCGCGGAGGGGGTTGGCCGTAGAGTGGGCCGCTACGACGGACCATTCCAGCAACCCTGAGGACCACTGTGCGACGCCGACTTGCTGCCGCGCTCATCGTGCCGGCTCTGATGCTCACCGCGGCCTGCGGAGGGGGCGACGACTCCGGGAAGAAGAAGGACGCGTCCCCGTCGGCCAGCCCTTCCCAGCCGGACGTGCCGAAGGCGGTGGCGTCCGCGGACCCGATGCCGACGGTGAAGGGTGAGGTCGGCCAGAAGGCGGAGATCACCGCCCCCAAGGGCGAGCCGAGCGGCAAGTTCGTGGTGAACACGCTCAAGGAGGGCACGGGCCCCGAGATCAAGAAGGACGATCTCGTCGTCACGAAGTACACGGGCAAGATCTGGAAGGACGGCAAGGAGCTGGCCGGGTCCTACGACAAGGACGGCACGCCGCTCGTCGTCCCGGCCGGTTCGCAGACGATCGTCCCGATGTTCAGCGAGTCGGTGCTGGGCAAGAAGGTCGGCAGCCGGGTGCTGGTCGTGGCGCCGCCGGAGGCCGCCTTCGGTCCGCAGGGCCAGCCGCAGCTGGGTGTCGGCCCGAAGGACAACCTGATCTTCGTGCTGGACCTGGACTCGGTGATGCCGAAGAAGGTCGAGGGCACGCAGGCGCCGATCCCGTCGGAGCTGCCGCAGGTCAAGGCCGACAAGGACGAGGCCGCGACGATCACGGTCCCGAAGAACGACCCTCCGAAGGAGCTGGTCGACAAGGTCCTGATCGAGGGCAAGGGCCCGGAGATCAAGAACGGCCAGACCGTGTACATGCAGTACAGCGGTGCCGCGTGGGCGCCGAACCAGGGCAAGGACGCGGCGAAGCTGTTCGACACGTCGTGGAAGACCGGTGCCCCCTTCTCGACGAAGATCGGTGAGGGTCAGGTCATCGAGGGCTGGGACAAGGGCCTGGTGGGCAAGAAGGTCGGCAGCCGTGTGCTGCTGGTGATCCCGCCGGAGCAGGCGTACAAGGACCAGGCCAAGGGTGAGGACCTGCCGGCCAACTCCACCCTGGTGTTCGTCGTCGACATCGTCGGAGCAGTGTAAGACTGTTCCGTTCCACTTGACCGGTTCGTACATATGAGGAGCAGTTCCGTGAGCGACAAGCTCGAGAAGCCCGAGATCGACTTCCCCGAGGGTCCGGTTCCCACCGACCTCGTGATCGAGGACATCTGGCTGGGCGACGGCGCCGAGGCCAAGGCCGGTTCCAAGGTCTCCGTCCACTACGTGGGCGTGGCCTTCTCCACCGGCGAGGAGTTCGACGCGTCCTGGAACCGCGGCTCCGCGCTGCAGTTCCAGCTCGGTGTCGGCCAGGTCATCGCCGGCTGGGACAAGGGCGTCCAGGGCATGAAGGTCGGCGGCCGCCGCAAGCTGACGATCCCCGCGCACCTCGCCTACGGCGACCGCGGCGCGGGCAACGCGATCGCCCCGGGCGAGACGCTGATCTTCGTCTGTGACCTGATGGCCGCCTGAGCCTGATCGTCCGGCTGTGACAGCCGTGGGGCCCCTGCCGTGAGGCAGGGGCCCTCGCTTTTGTCCCGGACGGCCGGGGCGGTACGGTCAACGGTCACGAGTGTGTCCAACAGGGTGTGCGTCGAGAAGGGCGGATGGGCGTCGATGGCGATTGCCAAGGCCGAGCGGCTGATGAATCTGGCGCTGTGTCTGCTGGGGACCCGCCGGCCGCTCAGCAAGCGGGAGTTGCGCGGCTCCATCGAGGCCTACCTTGAGGCCGGCAACGACGAGTCCTTCAACCGCATGTTCGAGCGGGACAAGGACGATCTGCGTGAACTCGGCCTGGTCATCGAGACGGTGGAGAACCTGGACGGCGAAACGGGCTATCTGGCCCGCCGGGACAGCAACCGGCTGCCGCCCGTTTCGCTGGATGCCGAGGAGGCCGCCGCCCTGGGGCTGGCGGCCAAGGTGTGGCAGCAGGCCCGCCTGGCGGGCGCGGCCAGCGGGGCCCTGCAGAAGCTGCGCGCGGGCGGGATGCCGGAGGCCGAGGACCCGTACGAGAGCCGGCACAGCGCCATCGAGCCGCGCATCCCGGTCCACGAGGCGGCCTTCGAGCCGCTGATGCTGGCATGCCGGGACCGGCGGCCGGTGGTGTTCGACTACCGCAAGTCCACGGCGGCGCGGCCCGAGACGCGGCAGGTCGAGCCGTGGGCGCTGGAGTGCTGGCGCGGCCACTGGTACCTGGCCGGGTTCGACCGCGACCGCGGGGCGGAGCGGGTGTTCCGGCTCTCCCGGATCACCGGGAAGGTCCGCTCGCGGGCGGCGAAGTACACCGCCGAGGTCCCGGACGTGGTGACCGTGCGGGAGACCGTGGCGAGCTGGGCCGGGGAGAGCGCGGACCGTTCCGCGCGGATCCGGCTGCGCGCCGGGGCGGGGTACCCGCTGCGGGCCAAGGCCACCGCCGTCCGCGAGGACGGGGACGGCTGGGACGAGCTGGAGATCCCGTACGGGCACGGGCTGGACGCCTGGCTGGTGGAGTTCGGGCCGGACGTGGTGGTCCTGGAGCCCGCCGATCTCCGGGCGGACGTGGTGGACCGGTTGCGCGCCGTCGCCAAGGGCTGACCCGCCGACCGCGCAAGATCCGTTAGTTACGCCCTGAGGGGGAGACGTACCAGCATGGCCGCGAACGCCATTGACCAGACCCGTCGGATGCTGTCCCTGGTGACCTACCTGCGCGAGCGGCCCGGGGCGCACGTCGCCGACGTGGCGCGCGCCTTCGGGATCACCGAGGACGAGCTGATCTCGGACCTCGACGTGCTGCCCATGTGCGGGACCAGCTTCCGGGGCGGTGACCTGCTCGACATCGACACCGACGGGGAGCGCATCTGGTGGCGCAATCCCGACGCCTCGGGGGAGTCCACCGCCGAGCCGCTGCGGCTGGCCGCCGACGAGGCGACGGCGCTTCTGGTCGCCGCCCGCGCGGTGGCGACGCTGCCCGGCCTGCGCGAGAGCGACCGCGACGCGCTGCTGCGGGCGACCGCGAAGCTGGAGGCCGCGGCGGGCGAGGCGGCCGGGGCCAGCTCCCGGCTGTCGGTGACGTTCGAGGCCGAGGGCGGGGTCTTCGCGGACGTCGACCGGGCCATCGCGGAGCGCCGGCGGCTGTGGCTGCGCTACTACTCGCCCGCCCGCGACGAGCTCACCGAGCGCACCGTCGACCCGATCCGGCTGTTCACGGTGGGGCACACCTACATGGAGGGGTGGTGCCACCTCTCGGAGGCGCGGCG
The DNA here is from genome assembly GCF_026339935.1 of Streptomyces sp. NBC_01551. Lineage (NCBI taxonomy): Bacteria > Bacillati > Actinomycetota > Actinomycetes > Kitasatosporales > Streptomycetaceae > Streptomyces > Streptomyces sp. NBC_01551. The sequence goes on along the minus strand of NZ_JAPEPX010000001.1, from coordinate 1,037,431 downwards.
CACCTTCCGTCTCGACCGGGTGGCCGAAATCCGGCTGCTCGACGAGCGGTCCGAGCCGCCCGCGATCGAGCCGCGCGACCTGTCCGAGGGGCTGGTCCAGCCGGCCGCCGAGGACCCGGAGGTCGTGGTCGAGGTGGGTCCCGGCGGGCGCTGGGTCGCCGAGTACTACCCGCACGACAGCGCCGAGGAGCTGGCGGAGGGTGGTCTGCGGATCACGCTGCGCAGCCCCGACCCGGCCTCGCTGCGCCGGCTGGCGCTGCGGCTGGGCCGGGAGGGCCGGATCGTGGCGCCCGCGGAGCTCGCGGACAGCGCGCGGCAGGCCGCGCGCGAGGCGCTGGCGGGGTACGGGGAACAGGTCTGAGCCCGCGGCCGCCGGGGGCGGCGGCCGCGGGGCGGGGCGGGCAGGAAGAGCTGGGCTGGGTACGGAGAGCTGGGCCGAGGGGAGCGCCGAGTGATGTCGCCGACGTATGGGACGCCAGGGCTGAGGGCCGGTGCGGGGAAGCCGGCGGGGCCGGTCACCTTCAAGGCGGGCTGTCCGGACTGCCGGGGCAGCTTCGAGCTCGCGGCGGGCGCGCTGCGCCTGGTGATCGGCGGCAGCCGGCGCACCACCTTCTACTCCTTCACCTGCCCCGCCTGCGGGGCGGCGGTCCGCAAACCGGCCGGTGAGCGGATCGTGGAACTCCTGACCGGTGGCGGCGTGAGCACCCTGCGCAGCATCTGAGGCGGGCGGTGGCCTAGGCTCGGTCCCATGCTGTGGCCGATGCTCGCAATTGCCCTGGGTTTCCTGGGGGTCGCCGTCCTCTCCGTGCTGGCCCTGCGGGTCTTCCTGGAGGTGCGGCGGCTGTCCGGACAGGTCGCCGAGGCCAGCCGCCGGATCACCGACGCCTCGTGTGATCTTGAACGCGCGGCGACGGATCTGGCGCGTGCGGGCAGAGGCGTACGACCGTAGAAACCGCGAGGCCGGAGCCGTACGCTCGGACTCCTGCGGTACCCGAGGGGATTGCCGGACGTTAACCCCTGGGGGTTACGATCCTTGGCAAGGCGGTCACCGGATTTCCGTCCAGACCACCACCGCCCTCCACAATCAGCCGTTTCGGTGAGAAGGAAGACACACATGATCGGCAATCTGAAGCCCCTTGAGATCCTTCTGATCATCGCTGTCATCGTGCTGCTTTTCGGTGCCAAGAAGCTCCCCGAGATGGCCCGCTCGCTCGGCAAGTCGGCGCGCATCCTCAAGAGCGAGGCCAAGGCGATGAAGAAGGAGGGCGAGGCGGAGGACGCCGCCGCTGCCGCTCCGGTCGCCGACCAGGCCCCGCAGCAGCCCGTCGCCCCGCGCACCATCCAGGCCGCGCCCGGTGACGTCACCAGCTCCCGGCCCGTGAACGAGCCGAACCGCACCGCCCAGGGCTGATCCCCGGCCGCACCGGCCGAGGTCACGCCAGTCATCTGCAACGAGACAAGGGACGTGGGTTGCTCAAGTCTGCCCGCAAGCAGGGGAAACAGGACCAGCAGGCGAAGGACGCCGAAGGGCGCATGCCGCTGGTCGAGCACCTGCGTGAGCTGAGAAACCGGCTGCTGAAGTCGGTGCTGGCGATCATCGTGATCACCGCCGTCGCGGTCTACTACTACCGGCCGATCATCGACTTCCTGCTGGAGCCGATGCTCTCCTCGGTCGGCTGCGGCAACGGCGCGACCTACCAGCGCAACGGCCAGCCCTGCGCCCAGATGACGACGAGCGGCCTGACCGCGCCCTTCTCCATCGCGCTCAAGGTCGGACTCTCCGCCGGCGTCGTGCTCTCCGCCCCGGTCTGGCTGTACCAGCTGTGGGCGTTCGCCGCCCCCGGCCTCCACAAGAGCGAGAAGAAGTACGCGCTGAGCTTCGTCGCGGTCGGCGCCCCGCTGTTCCTCGCCGGCGCGGTGCTCGCGTACAAGATCCTGCCGCAGACCGCGGAGATCCTCCTCGGCTTGACCCCCGACCACGTCCAGAACCTGCTCCCGGTCGACGACTACCTCGACCTGGTGACGCGCATGGTCGTGGTGTTCGGCCTCGCGTTCGAGCTGCCCCTGATACTGGTGCTGCTGAACTTCACCGGGGTGCTCAGCGCCAAGCGGCTGGGCAGCTGGTGGCGGGCCATGGTCCTCGGCATCACGCTCTTCTCGGCCTTCGCGACCCCGACCGGCGACCCGCTCACCATGCTGACGCTGGCGTCCCCGATCGTCGCCCTGTACTTCATGGCCCTCGGGATCTGCCTCCTCAACGACCGCCGGCGCGGGCGCAACAACCCCGACGCGCTGCTCGACGACGACGAGGCCTCCCAGCTGGACCTGACTCCCGCCCCGATCGGAGCCGTGGAGTCCGTTCCGGCACCGAAGGCGCTGCCCGAGCAGGCCGACGGCGGGAGCCGGCGGATCAACGGTTACGACGACGCGACCTGACAGGTACATTCCGGGGGTGAGCGCTGAGATCACCCTCTTCGTCAATCCCACCGCGGGACGCGGCCGGGGCGCGCACGCCGCGCAGCCGGCCGCTTCCGCGCTCCGGGCGGCCGGATTCTCGGTGCGGACCGTCCTCGGCGCCGACGCCGGGGACGCGCTGGCCCGGCTGCGCACCGCCGTGCGCGAGGGCACCGGCGCGGTGCTCGCCGTCGGCGGCGACGGGATGGTCTCCCTCGCCCTCCAGGCGCTCGCGGGCTCGCTGGTGCCGCTCGGCGTGATCGCCGTGGGCACCGGGAACGACTTCGCGCGGGCCATGGGGCTGCCCGTACGGGAGCCCGCGCAGGCCGGACGGCTGGCCGCCGAGGCCCTCAAGGAGGGGCGGATCCGGGAGATCGACCTCGGCCGGGTCGCACCCCGGGGGGAGGGCGGCGGGACCTGGTACGGGACCGTGCTGTGCTCCGGCTTCGACTCGCGGGTCAACGACCGCGGCAACCGGATGCGGCTGCCGGCGGGCCGATTCAAGTACGACCTGGCCATGATCGCGGAGCTGGCCGCCTTCCGGCCCTTCCCGTACCGGATCACCCTGGACGACGGCCCGGTCATCGAGACCGAGGCCACGCTGGTCGCGGTCGGCAACGGCTCCTCGTACGGCGGCGGGATGCGGATCTGCGCGGACGCGGTGCCCGACGACGGCCTCTTCGACATCACGGTGGTCGGCGACTGCAGCCGGGGCACCCTGCTGCGGGTGTTCCCGCGCGTCTACAAGGGGACCCACCTCGACCACCCGAAGGTGACCGTCCACCGGGCCCGGAAGGTCACCCTGGAGGCGGCCGGGATCACCGCCTACGCGGACGGCGAACCCATGGGGCCGCTGCCCGTGACGGCCGAATGCGTACCCGCCGCCCTGAGGCTTCTGGCGCCCTGATCCCGGGTAGAGGGCTCCTGATAAAGATCGCGACTGTTGTCAGAGGCGGCGGGTAGGCTCGACTACAAGATGACCGAAGAACTCTCACCCGCCGAGCGGTACGCCGCTGCCCGGATCCGCGCCGCCGAAGAGGCCTCTGCCCTGGCCCCCTTCCGCGAGATGTACGAATTCGACCTGGACCCGTACCAGATCGAGGCCTGCAAGGCACTGGAGGCCGGCAAGGGCGTGCTGGTCGCCGCCCCGACCGGCTCGGGCAAGACCATCGTCGGCGAGTTCGCCGTACACCTGGCGCTCCGGCAGGGGCGCAAGTGCTTCTACACGACGCCGATCAAGGCCCTGTCGAACCAGAAGTACGCCGACCTCGTCAAGCGCTACGGCGCCGACAAGGTGGGCCTGCTGACCGGTGACAACAGCGTCAACGGCGACGCGCCCGTGGTCGTGATGACCACCGAGGTGCTCCGCAACATGCTCTACGCCGGCTCCCAGGCGCTGCGCGGCCTCGGCTACGTCGTGATGGACGAGGTGCACTACCTCTCCGACCGCTTCCGCGGCGCCGTCTGGGAGGAAGTGATCATCCACCTCCCCGACTCGGTGACCCTGGTGTCCCTCTCGGCCACCGTGTCCAACGCGGAGGAGTTCGGCGACTGGCTGGACACCGTCCGCGGCGACACCGAGGTGATCGTCTCCGAGGAGCGGCCCGTCCCGCTGTGGCAGCACGTCATGGCCGGCCGCCGGGTTTACGACCTCTTCGAGGAGGAGTCCGACCACGGCGGCCGCGGCTCCGCCCGCCGGGAGGTCAACCCCGACCTGCTGCGCATGGCGCGCGAGGAGAACAGCCGCACGTACAACCCGAAGGACCGGCGGCGCGGCAAGATGGTCCGCGAGGCCGACCGCGAGCGCGAGCGGCGCTCGCGCAGCCGGATCTGGACGCCGAGCCGTCCCGAGGTGATCGCCCGCCTCGACAACGAGGACCTGCTGCCGGCCATCAACTTCATCTTCAGCCGGGCCGGTTGCGAGGCCGCCGTCCAGCAGTGCCTGTACGCGGGGCTGCGGCTCAACAACGAGGAAGCGCGCCTGAAGGTGCGCGGCATCGTCGAGGAGCGGACCGCCTCCATCCCCACCGAGGACCTGCACGTCCTCGGGTACTACGAGTGGCTCGAAGGCCTGGAGCGGGGCATCGCCGCGCACCACGCCGGCATGCTGCCCACCTTCAAGGAGGTCGTGGAGGAGCTGTTCGTCCGCGGCCTGGTCAAGGCCGTCTTCGCCACCGAGACCCTGGCGCTGGGCATCAACATGCCCGCGCGCACGGTGATCCTGGAGAAGCTGGTCAAGTGGAACGGCGAGCAGCACGCCGACATCACCCCCGGCGAGTACACGCAGCTGACCGGCCGGGCCGGGCGGCGCGGCATCGACGTCGAGGGCCACGCGGTGGTGCTGTGGCAGCGCGGCATGGACCCGGTCGGGCTCGCCGGGCTCGCGGGTACCCGTACGTATCCGCTGCGCTCCAGTTTCAAGCCCTCGTACAACATGGCCGTGAACCTGGTCCAGATGTTCGGCCGGCACCGTTCGCGCGAGCTGCTGGAGACGTCCTTCGCGCAGTTCCAGGCGGACCGCTCGGTCGTCGGGATCTCCAAGCAGGTGCAGCGCAACGAGGAGGGCCTGGACGGCTACCGGGAGGGCATGACCTGCCACCTCGGGGACTTCGAGGAGTACGCGCAGCTGCGCCGCGACCTCAAGGACCGCGAGAGCGACCTGGCCAAGCAGGGCGCGGCGCAGCGCCGGGCGCAGGCGGCCAGTTCGCTGGAGCGGCTCAAGCCGGGCGACATCATCCACGTGCCGACCGGCAAGTTCGCCGGGCTGGCACTGGTGCTGGACCCGGGCATGCCGGCCGGGAGGGTCAACGGGCACCGGGGCCAGGAGTACACCGAGGGCCCGCGCCCGCTGGTGCTCACCGCGGAGCGGCAGGTCAAGCGGCTCGCCGCGATCGACTTCCCGGTTCCGGTCGAGGCCATCGAGCGGATGCGGATCCCGAAGACCTTCAACCAGCGTTCGCCGCAGTCGCGTCGGGACCTGGCGTCCCAGCTGCGGGCCAAGGCCGGGCACATAGCGCCGGACCGGCACAAGCGGGGCCGGGCGGCGGCGGCCGACGACCGTGAGATCAGCCGGCTGCGCGCCGAGCTGCGGGCGCACCCGTGCCACGGGTGCGACGAGCGCGAGGACCACGCCCGCTGGGCGGAGCGCTACCACCGGCTCAAGCGGGACACGCAGCAGCTGGAGCGGCGCATCGAGGGCCGGACGAACACCATCGCCCGCACCTTCGACCGGATCCACGCGCTGCTCACCGAGCTCGACTACCTGCGCGAGGACGAGGTCACCGAGCACGGCAAGCGGCTCGCCCGGCTGTACGGGGAGCTCGACCTGCTGGCCTCGGAGTGTCTGCGCGAGCGGGTCTGGGAGGGCCTGGACCCGGCCGAACTGGCCGCCTGTGTCTCGGCGTTGGTGTTCGAGGCGCGGCAGTCCGACGACGCGGCCGCGCCGAAGGTGCCGAACGGGGCCGCGAAGGTGGCACTCGGCGAGATGGTGCGGATCTGGGGCCGGCTCGACGCGCTGGAGGAGGAGCACCGCATCAACCAGGCGGAGGGCGTGGGCCAGCGCGAGCCGGACCTCGGCTTCGCGTGGGCGGCGTACCAGTGGGCCTCCGACAAGGGGCTGGACGAGGTGCTGCGCGAGGCGGAGATGCCGGCCGGCGACTTCGTGCGCTGGTGCAAGCAGGTCATCGACGTGCTCGGGCAGATCGCCGCCGCGGCCCCGCCGTCCTCGACCGGGAGCACGGTGGCGAAGAACGCCCGCAAGGCCGTCGATTCGCTGCTGCGCGGTGTCGTGGCCTACAGCTCCGTCGGCTAGCCGCTCCCCGGCCGGGGGCCGGCGTCCCAGGCAGTGGGGTCTTCCCACGCCAGCAGGGTGCGCCGGCTCTCCAGGCGGTGGGCTACGCCGGTGACCGGGTCGGTGAACTCCAGGACCCGGGCCAGCAGTTGCAGCGGGCGCCGGTAGTCCGTCGGGTCCGGGTCGCTGACCTCGGGGTAGACCGGGTCGCCGAGGATGGGCAGCCCCAGGCTGTTCATGTGCACCCGCAGCTGGTGGGTGCGGCCGGTGTGCGGGGTCAGCCGGTAGCGGCCCAGGTCGCCCTTCGATTCGACGAGTTCGACCAGGGTCTCGGCGTTCGGTTCGCCGCCGGGGATCTCGGCCGCGGCGATGACGCCCCTGGTCTTCTCGATCCGGCTGCGCAGGGTGCGCGGGAGCGCGAGCGTCGGATCCGGCGCCGCGAGGGCCTCGTACTCCTTCTCGACCTGCCGGTTCTGGAAGAGCAGCTGGTAGGCGCCGCGGTCCTCGGGGCGGATGCTGAACATGACCAGGCCGGCCGTCAGCCGGTCCAGCCGGTGCGCGGGACTGAGGGCGGGCAGGTCCAGCTCGTCGCGGAGGCGGGCCAGCGCGGTCTGGGTGACGTGGCTGCCGCGCGGGGTCGTCGCCAGGAAGTGCGGCTTGTCCGCGACCAGGAGGTGCTCGTCGCGGTAGACGACGCCGATCGGGAACGGTACCGGCGGCTCGGGCGGCATGTCCCGGTGGAACCACAGGTAGCTGCCCGCCTCGTACGGGTCCTCGGGGCGCAGCACCCGGCCGCCGACGCCGAGCACCCGGCCGGCGCGGAGCAGGGCGGGCATGGTCTCGGCGCCGCGGGTGCCGGCGTAGCGGTCGGCGAGGTAGGCGCCGAGGTCCGGCCAGAGCCCGTCGGGGTCGGAGGGCAGCCGCAGCCGGACCGGGTCGATGCCGGCGACCTGGGGGAGCGGCGCGGGGGGTAGGGGTCTGCGTCTCATCGGGGTCCAGCGTAGGCGTCCCGGCGGGGTGTCCTGTTCCCGCCGGGGCCGGCCCTACCGCTGGGTGAAGGTGCCGAGGTGGTTGGCGTCCAGGTACTCCACGCGGACCGTGCCGTCGGCGAAGGTGACCCCGGTGCGGCCGACCGCGTTCTCGCCGGCGGTCTCGAAGCTGAAGACGTCGCCGTCGTAGTGGGTCAGGGGGAACTTCAGGGGCTTGGGGCCGAGGGAGAGGGTCAGGCCGCTGCCGTCGGGGTTCGCCGTCACGGTGAGTTTGCCGTAGTACGGGTTGTCGTACGTCCCGGTGTACGCGGTGTCGTCCCGGGCGGGCTTGGCGTTCGCGGGCGGGTGCGCGTAGTCGGTGGGGGAGCGGCCGGTGTCGAGCGCCTGCGCGTACAGGGCGGAGGCGAGCGCGAGCCAGTCGGTGGTGGGCCGGCCGTGTTCGGCGACGTCGAAGAAGTCGAGGGCGACGGCGTCGGCGAGGCCGACGGGGGCGCCGTTGGTGAGGACGATGATGCCGAGCTGCTCCAGCGGGAGCATGGTGACGTTGGTGTTGGCGCCGAGTTCGAAGGCCCCGGAGTGGCTCAGGCGCAGCCGGCCGGCGTCGTCGTAGGAGACGTTCCAGCCGAGGCCGTAGAAGCCGGTGTGCTCTCCGGTGGCGGTGGTGGGCGGCTGCGACAGGATCTGCGGCAGGTGGGTGCGGGCGAGGGTGTCGGCGGGGACGATCTGCTTGCCGTCGAGGGCGCCGTTGCCGAGCTGGAGGCGCAGCCAGCGGGACATGTCGCGGGCGGTGGAGCTGACGCCGCCGGCGGGGGACTGGGCGTCGGGGTCGCGGACGTAGCGGGGGCTCCAGGTGCCGTCGGGGTTCTTCACGTGGGTGGCGGCGTGGTCGGGGGCGTCGCGGAAGGCCGAGAACTCGGTGCTGGTGCGGGTCATGCCGGCCGGCTTGAAGAGGGTGTCCTCCGACAGCTTCTGCCAGCTGGTGCCCTTGGCGGCGGCGATGGCCTCGGCGGCGGCGGTGAAGCCGAAGTTGGTGTACGCGTAGCTGATGCGGAACGGGTCGAGGGGTTCGAGGCGGAGGTGGTCGAGGATGTACGCCTGGTCGTAGCCGAGGTCTTCGAGGAGATCCCCGGCGTGGTCGGGGAGGCCGCTGCGGTGGGAGAAGAGGTCGGCGGTCGCGACGTGGTCGGTGACCCAGGGGTCTCCCAGCGCGAAGCCGGGGAGGGGGACGTGCTTGTCCCACTCGGCGGGGTCGGTGAGGGTGCCGGCGACGACGGTGGAGGAGACCGGCTTGGAGAGGGAGGCGATCTGGAAGACGGTGTCGGGGTCGACCTTGCCGGTCTCGCCGGTCTTGCGGACGCCGAAGCCCTTGAGATAGACGACCTTGTCGTTGTGGACGACGGCCACGGAGGTGCCGGGGACGCCGGTCGTCTTCATCATGGCGGCGACGGTGTCGTCGAGACGGGCCACGGCCTTCTCGACGGCGGCGTCCGTGATCTGGGGTTTCGGGGGTGGGGGCGGGCTGGGGGCGGCCGTTGCCGTTGCCGTCCCGGCGGCGCCCAGCGCGACGAGAACCCCGATGGCCGTGAGCCCGCGCAGCGTACGCATGCCCACATTCTCCTGCCGCCGCCGCCCCACCGCCCGTCGTGGCCGAACCACGTCCGGGGCCGGCGCCAAGGGCGGCGCGGAAGCCGCCCCGCCCGCCGGGGCTCGGCCCCGGCCGGCCGGTCAGGCCGCGCGTTCCTGTTCGGCTTCCACCGTGGCGTTCCAGTCGCGCTTGATGGCGCGCCAGCCCTCGTCCGTTTCGCCCTGGCGCCAGTAGCCCGAGATCGACAGGCGTTCGCGCGGGACGCCGCGTTCCAGGCGGAGGTGGCGGCGGAGGTCCTTGACGAAGCCCGCCTCGCCGTGGACGAACGCGTGGACGTCGGTGGAGGGGAAGTCGAGGGCGGTGATCGCCTCCACCAGCGCCTCGCCGACGGGGCGGCCCGCGCGGTGCAGCCAGATGGGGATGACACCGTCCGGGGTGGCGATCTTCTGCTCGTCCGCCGGGCCCTCGACCTCCACGAACGCGTGGACCTCGGCTCCGACCGGCATCCGCTCCATCGCCGCGCCGATCGCCGGCAGGGCGCTCTCGTCGCCGACCAGGAGATGCCAGCCCGCCGCCGGGTCCGGGGCGTACGCGCCGCCCGGGCCGAGGAAACGTACCGTCTCACCAGGCTGGACCCGGGCGGCCCAGGGGCCGGCGAGGCCCTCGTCCCCGTGGACCACGAAGTCGAGGGTCATCTCCCGGTGCGCCGGGTCCCATGCCCGGACCGTGTACGCGCGCTGGCGCGGCCACTCGTCGCGCGGGTGGGAGGAACGAATCGCCTCCAGGTCCCAGGGGGCGTCGTACGTGACACCCTCCGGCGCGAACAGGAGCTTGATGTAGTGGTCGGTGAACTCGCCCGCGTCGAAATCGGCCAGCCCGTCACCGCCCAGCACCAAGCGCACCATGTGCGGCGTCAGCCGCTCGGTGCGTACAACGACGGCAGTGCCGACTGTGCGGGCGCGTCCTTCTGCCACGGCGTCTCCCCTGACTCCAGTTAAACTTAGGATTACCTAAGTTAGCACCTCATGGGAGGAGTGCGCCGCTCAGACGCGACACAGCTCCGCCCAGACCCCACCTGTGCGCGAGCGCGTCCACGAGATCAGGCTGCGCCGGAGCCTTCGGCAGAACCGGGTCGAAGTCCGGAAGCGGAACGTCCGCGGCGACCTTGACGACCTTCGGGGCGACCGCCAGATACGGCCGGGACTCGTGCAGCCGCTTACGCTGCGTGAGGGTCAGCTTGGACCTCGGGTCGTCGATCGCCGCGATGATTCCGGCCAGATCGCCGTACGCGTCGAGCAGCTTCGCCGCCGTCTTCTCGCCGATGCCCGCAACCCCCGGCAGGCCGTCGCTCGGGTCCCCGCGCAGCAGCGCCAGGTCCGCGTAGCCCGGGCCGTCCACCCCGTACTTCTCGCGCAGCCACGCCTCATCCGTCACCTGGAGCGAGCCCACGCCCTTGAGCGGGTACAGCACGCGCCGCTGCCGGGCGTCGTCCACCAGCTGGTAGAGGTCCCGGTCGCCCGTGACGATGTCCACCGGGCCGGTCGCCCGCGCCGTCAGGGTCCCGATGACGTCGTCCGCCTCGTACCCGGCGACGCCCACCCGCGCGATCCCGAACGCGTCCAGCGCCGCCTCGATGATCGGCACCTGCGGGGCCAGGGTGTCGGGCGTCTCCTCCAGGTCAGGACCGGTCTGCGACTCCGCCGCGACCCGGTGCGCCTTGTACGAGGGAATCAGCTCCACCCGCCAGTGCGGCCGCCAGTCGGCGTCCATGCACGCCACCAGGTCGTCCGGGCGGTGGTCCTGGACCAGCCGCCCGATGAAGTCGAGCAGCCCGCGCACGGCGTTCACCGGGGTGCCGTCCGGGGCCTTCACGGAATCCGGTACGCCGAAATACGCGCGGTAGTAGAGGGAGGCGGTGTCCAGGAGCATCAGGCGTCGTGTCGTCACGGTGACGATGATGCCGCAGCCGCGCCGTGAACCGCTGACTCCGGCCAGCCAGGCCGACCGCGCGAAACCGGAGGCGGTTGCTGCGTATGGTGCTTACAGCAGTGTGCGCGCTTACCGCAGACCGATGTGCGACGGACAAGGGGAGGGCAGCCCCGACATGAACGACAGGGACGGCGCAGACGACAAGGAACGGGACAAGGACGCCAAGGAACCGCTTCGGGTGGGTGTGGCCGTACGCAAACGGCGCCGCGCCCTCCACCTGACGCTGGCCGCGGTGTCGGCGCGCAGCGGTCTCTCGGTGCCTTTCCTGAGCCAGATAGAGAACGAGCGGGCCCGGCCCAGCATGCGTTCCCTGGAGCGGGTCGCGGACGCGCTGGAGACCACGGCCGTCGAACTTCTGGCCGCCTCCGACACCGCGCGCACGGTGGACCTCGTACGGGCCGGTGACGACTCCGGGCTCGAACCGGTGCCCGGTGTGCGTCCCCTCGTACGGGGCCACCACCAGCTGCACGCACTGGAGTTCACCGGGGACCAGGACGCCGGCCGGGAGTACCAGCACCGCAACGACGAGCTGATGTACGTCGTCTCGGGCGCCTGCCAGGTGGAGGCCGAGGGGCGGGCGTACCGGCTGGAGAGCGGGGACGCGCTGTTCCTGTCGGGCGGCGTGCGCCACCGCTGGCGGGCGGTCACCGAGGACACCCGGTTCCTGGTCGTGGCGGTCGGCGAGCACATCGACGCGACCTCCGAGCCGCCCTCGCCCGGGCAGTGAGGGTCGTCTCGCTGGTGCCGTCGCTGACCGAGGCGGTGGCGGTGACCGCGCCCGGGCTGCTGGTCGGCGTCACCGACTGGTGCACGCACCCCGCCGACCTGGTCGCCGACGGCGGCGCGGTGCGGATCGGCGGCACGAAGAACCCCGACGTACGGGCGATCGTGGCGCTGCGCCCCGACCTGGTGATCGCCAACGAGGAGGAGAACCGGGCCCCCGACCTCGCGGAGCTGCGGGCGGCCGGGGTGCGGGTGCTGGTCACCGAGGTACGGAGCCTGCCGCAGGCGCTGCGCGAGCTGGACCGGGTACTGGTGGGAGCGCTGGGGCTGGCGCGACCGGGGTGGCTGGCGGACGCGGAGGCCGCGTGGGCCCGGGTGGAGCCGGACGCGGAGCGGTTGGCGTTCGTACCGATCTGGCGGCGGCCGTGGATGGTGCTCGGCCGGGACACCTTCGCGGGGGACCTGCTGGCGCGGCTGGGCGTGCGCAACGTGTACGCCGGGCACGCGGAGCGGTATCCGAGGGTCCCCGTGGCGGAGCTCGCGGAGTCCGGGTGCGATCTGGTGGTGCTGCCGGACGAGCCGTACCGCTTCACGGCCGAGGACGGGCCGGAGGCCTTCCCGGGACTCCCGGCGGCGCTGGTCAGCGGACGGCACCTGACCTGGTACGGACCCTCGCTGGCGGAGGCCCCGGCGGTCCTGGCGCGGGCCTTGGGTGCGGGCGGCGCCTGAGCCGGCACGGGCTCGCGCCGGCGCGGGGCCGGTGCCTGTGCCCGGCGGGGCCCTGCGCGGGGTCGGTGCCTGCCCGGCGGGGCCCTGCGCGGGGTGCGGTGAGGGGGGCGCTCGTACTCCGCGGGGATGCGTATCGGAAGAAGCCTTGCCCTGTTCGCGGGGGCGGCCCTGCTGGTCGGTGCCTGCGCGGCGCCGGAGTCCGGGTCGGGGCCGGGCCCGGCCGCTGTCCGTGCGCTATGAGCGGCGGACGACCAGGAGCTAGCGCGGGGCCGCGAGGAGGCGGCCGGTGCGGAGGCCGCGCAGGGTGTGGGTGGCGGCCAGGAGCCAGGCGGTGACGAGGGCCAGGAACAGGGCCGCGGCCAGCCAGGCGTAGGCGGTCAGGCCGGTGTGCCGGGCCAGGCCGGCGGCGCCGGTGACGCAGGTGCCGACGGGGAAGGTCAGGGCCCACCAGGTCATCGCGAACCCCATGCCCTGGCGCGCGGCCCGCACCAGCATCGCGGCGGCCAGCGCCAGCCACAGCAGCGCGAAGCCCATCACGGGGACCCCGTAGACGACCGCGAACGCGCCGAGCGCGTCGGCGTAGGGGGCGCCGATCGACTGCGGGGCCACGTCCGCGAGCTGGTTCACGGCGGTGGTGGACTGCCCGAGGGGGCCCAGTACCAGGAAGAGGGTCGGGGTGAGGGCCAGGGGGAGCGGGCCGCTCACGATCAGCCGGCCGAAGACCAGGGGCAGCATCAGCAGGGTGGCCAGCAGGCTGATGCCGAACATGGCGTAGCAGGCGAGCAGCAGCGCCTCGCGGGGCTGGCCCGCGGGCAGGTGGGGTATCAGCAGCGGGCCCACGGCGGCGGACACCATCGGGGCGACCAGCGGGAGCAGCCAGACGGGGGTGGCCTGGTGGGGCTCGACCTGGTGCCGGACCACCATCAGGTAGGGCACGGCGACGGCCATGACCAGGCCGGTCACGGTGCCGGCGGTGAAGAGGACGGCGTCGGCGGCGACGGCCGGGCCGACGCCGATCAGGTCCTTGCCGACGGTGAGGGTGGCGGCGCCGACGGCCAGCAGCGCCATCGAGAGACACCCGTAGAAGGGAGCGACGGCGGGGTCGAGGAGATGGGCGCGGGCCTGGTCGCGGTGGTGGAGCCAGTGCCCGGCGCGGGCGGTCAGGAGGACGGCGAGAGCGGCGGCGGACAGCGCCCAGATCAGCTGGCAGGCCACGCGCTGCCCGGGCAGCTGGTACGGGAGGCTCGCGCCGGCGTTGGCGATGATCGCCGTGCCCATGACGGACGCGTACCAGTTGGGGCCGAGGTGCCGGAGCGCGGGTGCCTTGTGGGCGGGGCGCACGGGTTCGGTGGCGGTGCGGGGTCGCACGAGGGTGGTGGCCATGGAGCCAGCGTCGCCCCGGCGGGGGCGGGGCGGCAGAGGTCACGTTCATATGAGGGCATAAACTGCATTTATGGGTAACGAGGAGTGGGTGCCGTTGGCGCACCGCGTGCCGGACCTCGGCGCGCTGGAGCTGCTGCTGGCGGTGGCGCGGGTCGGCAGCCTGAGCGGGGCCGCGCGCCGACTGGGGATCACCCAGCCCGCCGCTAGCAGCCGGATCCGGGCGATGGAGACCCGGCTGGGGGTCGCGTTGGTGGACCGCTCGCCGCGGGGGTCGACGCTGACGGCGGACGGCGCGCTGGTCACGGACTGGGCCCGGCGGGTGGTGGAGGCGGCCGAGGCGTTCGACGCGGGGGCGCAGGCGCTGCGGGGGCGGCGGGACTCGCGGCTGCGGGTGGCGGCCAGCATGACGATCGCGGAGTACCTGCTGCCGGGGTGGCTGATCGCGCTGCGGGGGCAGCGGCCGGACACGGCGGTGTCGCTGCATGCCGGGAACTCGGCGGTGGTGGCGGAGCGGGTGCTGGCCCATGAGGCGGACCTGGGGTTCGTGGAGGGGCTGTCCGTGCCGGAGGGGCTGGACTCGGTGGTGATCGCGCAGGACCGGCTGGTGGTCGCGGTGGCGCCGGGGCACCCGTGGGCGCGGCGGGCGCGGGGTGTCGAGGCCGCGGAGCTGGCGGCGACGCCGTTGATCCTGCGGGAGCGGGGGTCGGGGACGAGGCAGGTGCTGGACGCGGCGCTGGCGGGGTGCGGGGGGCTGGCGGTGCCGCTGCTGGAGCTGGCGTCGACCACCGCGGTGAAGGCGGCGGCGCTGAGCGGGGCGGGGCCGTGTGTCCTGTCGGAGCTGGCGGTGGGGGACGAGCTGGCGGGGCGGCGGCTGGTGGAGGTGCCGGTGTCGGGGGCCGCCGGGCTCGGCCGGGCCCTACGGGCGGTGTGGCCCGGGGGGACCCGGCCGGCCGGGCCGGCGCGGGACCTGCTCTCGCTGACCCGCGGCCAGCCCCCGGCCGCCGCCTGACCGGACGCCGCTGCGCCGCCGCCGGGGCGCCGCCTCGGACCCCGCGCCTCAATCGCCGGCGGGGCTGGATTGTCCCGGCCCGGGGCGGAACGTGCCCGGGTGGCGCCGGGGTTGTCGGGTGCGGCGCCGTTGCCGGGGGTCGGCCCCGGACCCCCGCGCCTCAATCGCCGGCGGGGCTGGATTGTCCCGGCCCGAGGCGGAACGTGCCCGGGTGGCGCCGGGGTTGTCGGGTGCGGCGCCGTTGCCGGGGGCCGGCCCCCGGACCCCCGCGCCTCGAACGCCGGCGGGGCTGGGGGGTGCCGGCGAGGCTGAGGGGGGCCGGAGAGGGTGCCGGCGGGCCCGGGCGTGTGTCTTAGACGGCGGCCAGGCTGAATGCGCAGGCCTCGATCATCGAGGACATCACACGGGTGTCCTTGTCGCGTTCCGGGTGCCATTGGACGCCCAGGACCCAGCGGTCCGGGTCGGGGAGTTCGATGGCTTCCACAGTGCCGTCCACGGCGTGGGCCGAGACGATCAGGTCGCGGCCCAGCCGGTCCACCGCCTGGTGGTGGTACGTCGGGACCTGCGCCTCCTCCGGGACCAGCGCCGCGTAGCGGGTGCCCGGGACCGGGCGGACCGGGTGCCAGGAGGTGGCGCCCGGGGTGTCGACGTGGCCGTCGATGTGCTGGTGCAGCGTGCCGCCGAGGGCCACGTTCAGCGCCTGCATGCCCCGGCAGATGCCCAGCAGCGGCATCCGCGCTTCGAGCGCGGCCTCGATCAGGGCCAGCTCCCAGTGGTCGCGGACCGTCGCGGGAGCACCCGTACGGGGGTCGCGCGCGGCGCCGTAGTGGACCGGGTCCACGTCCGGGCCGCCCGCGATGACCAGGCCGTCCACCCGGCTCAGCACCTCCGCCGCCCTTCCGGGTTCGTCCGGCGGGAGCAGCACGGCCGCGCCGCCCGCCGCCTGGACGAGTTCGTAGTACCCGGCGGGAACGAGGGACGTGGGAAGGTCCCACACCCCGTAGCGGGTGGATTCCTCCACATAGGTGGAGATGCCGATGAGCGGCCTGGGCACGGTTTCTACCTCCGGGAGCAGACGGGTCGGGCAGGGCAAGGGTTTCAGTCGCGGGACAGTTCCGCCTCGGCTTCCGCGAGGGCCGCGAATTCCTCCTCGGGCGCCGAGGCCACCAGGTGGTGCCGACTGTAGAGCGCGAAGTAGGCGAGGGCGACGGCGTACACGGCCAGTGCGATGAACGCCGCGTCCTTGTCCACCAGGAAGGTGGCGACCAGGGCCGACAGGGCCAGGACGAAGGCCACCGAGGAGGTGACGATGCCGCCCGGGGTGCGGTACGGCCGCTCCAGCCCCGGCTCCCGCTTGCGGAGCACGATGTGCGACAGGGCCATCAGGGCGTACGAGATGGTCGCGCCGAACACCGCGATGTTCAGCATGCGCGGGCCGTTCCCGGTGGCCGCCGCGAGCGCGAAGCCGATCGCGCCGGGGATCAGCAGGCCCAGGTACGGGGCCTTGCGCTTCGAGGTCAGGGACAGGAACCGCGGCAGGTAGCCCGCCCGGGACAGGGCGAACAGCTGGCGCGAGCCGGCGAAGATCAGGGAGAAGAACGAGGCCACCAGCCCGGCGAGACCGGCGTAGTTGACGAAGGTCTTCAGCCAGGACAGGCTCGGGTTGCCCTCCAGCGCGACGACGAGCGGGTTGCCGGCGTCCTTGATGGCGTCGGCGCCGCGCGCGCCGGTCGAGGCCAGGAAGGTGATCAGGGCGAGCAGGACCAGGATGCCCATGGAGATCGACAGGGCCCGCGGCATCGAGCGCACCGGGTCCTTGGCCTCCTCCGCCGCGAGCGGGACGCCCTCGACGCCGAGGAAGAACCACATGCCGAACGGGAAGGCCGCCCAGATGCCGAGTATGCCCAGCGGCAGCCAGGAGTTGGCCCCGGCGGCGCTGGTGTCGACGGCGATGTCGTTGAGGTTGGAGGCGTCGAACTCGGTGAAGGCGCCGAGCGCGAAGACGATCAGCGCGATCACGGCGACGGCGGTGACGACGAGGGAGAAGCGCAGGGCCTCGCCGACCCCCCACAGGTGGATGCCGATGAAGATCGCGAAGCAGGCGAGGTAGACGGGCCAGCCGGAGGTGAGCCCGAAGAGGTTCAGGGATTCGACGTAGTCGCCGATGAAGATGGCGATCGCGGCGGGGGCCAGGATGTACTCGATCAGGATCGCGGTGCCGGTGAGGAAGCCGCCCCAGGTGCCCAGTGCCCGGCGGGCGAAGCCGTAGCCGCCGCCGGCCGTCGGCAGGATCGCGGACAGCTCCGCGAGGGAGAAGACGAGACAGGCGTACATCGCGCCCATCAGGACGGTGGCGATGGCGAGGCCGCCGAAGCCGCCCTGCGCGAGGCCGACGTTCCAGCCGGAGAAGTCGCCGGAGACGACGTACGCGACACCGAGACCGGTGAGCAGCAGCCAGCCGGCGCTGCCGCGGCGCAGCGTCCGGCGCTCCAGATAGCCGTCGCCCCCGGGGGACGTGGTGGGTTCGGGCACGGCTTTCAGCCGGGCGTCGATGTCGTCGGCCATGGTGCGCTCCTACCTGAGGGCAATGGTTGTGAGGCGTACCTTTGCGTCAGGGGAGTGGAACGCGCAAGACCCCTGCGTTAAACAGCGGTTACGAAGTCCTCCCCGCCACAAGGGCGCGAATCAGCCGATCAGGCCAGAAACCCCCTCAAAAGGGCCGCCGTGCCGCAGCAGTGCTCGCGCATCGTCTCGCGGGCGCCGTCGGCGTCCTGCTCCAGAACGGCCTCGACCAGAGCGGAGTGCTGCTGCTGGGAGTGCTCCAGATTGCGCACCAGCAGCGGGATGCAGTCCAGCAGGTCGTTCACGGACGCCCTGACCGCCGCGTACTGGGCGGTCAGGGTCGCGGACCCGGCGAGTTCGCACAGGGTGAGGTGGAAGAGGGTGTCCTGGCGGCGGTAGTCCGCCAGTGGCGCGTCATGGGTGGCGGCGAGCGCGCCGAGCAGTCGATCGGAGCCCTCCTCGGTCAGCCCCTGTGCGGCGCACAGGCCGGCCGCGCCGACCTCCAGGACCTCGCGGAAGCGCAGCACGTCCTCGATGTCCACGCTCGCGACCCGCCGCCGCAGCTCCTCCTCGGCCCCGCCGGCCGGGGTGTCGGGGCGCGGCAGCACGAACGTTCCGCCGTAGCGGCCGCGCCGGGCCTCCACCAGGCCCTGGTCCTGGAGCACCTTGAGCACCTCGCGCAGGGTGACCCGGCTGATGCCCATCCGCTCGGCCAACTCGCGCTCCGGCGGCAGCCGTTCCCCGCCGGGCACCAGGCCCAGCCGGACCACCTGGAGGATCTGCTCCAGCGCCTCCTCGAAACCGTTGCCCGCCCGCACCTGTCGCAGCACGGGATTCAGCCGCGCGATCGCGTCGCCTTCACTCGCCGTATCGGTCATCTCGGCTCCTCCCCTTCCCAAGCAATGGTTCTATTCAATACCTTAGGCGCACTCGGCTCACCGAAGGAGAGATTCCAGTGGTAGACCGCAAGCCGCCGCTCGCGCCCGAGGAGCTCCGTGCCCTCGTCGCCAGCGGTGAGATCGACACAGTGGTCCTGGCCTTCCCCGACATGCAGGGGCGCCTCCAGGGCAAGCGGTTCGCCGCACAGTTCTTCCTCGACGAGGTCCTCGCGCACGGCACCGAGGGCTGCAACTACCTCCTCGCCGTCGACACCGACATGAACACCGTCGACGGATACGAGATGTCCTCCTGGGACCGGGGCTACGGCGACTTCGCCATGCACCCAGACCTCGCCACCCTGCGCCGCATCCCCTGGAACCCGGGCAGCGCCTTCGTCCTGGCCGACCTGGCCTGGAGCGACGCCTCGCCCGTCGTGGCCGCGCCCCGCCAGATCCTGCGCCGCCAGCTGGAGCGGCTCGCCGAGCACGGGTACACCGCGATGGTCGGCACCGAGCTGGAGTTCATGGTGTTCCAGGACACCTACGAGCAGGCCTGGAACGCCAACTACCGGGACCTGACCCCGGCGAACCAGTACAACATCGACTACTCCGTCCTCGGCACCGGCCGCATCGAGCCGCTGCTGCGCCGCATCCGCAACGAGATGCAGGCCGCGGGCCTGATCGTCGAGTCCGCGAAGGGGGAGTGCAACCTCGGGCAGCACGAGATCGCCTTCCGATACGACGAGGCGCTCACCACCTGCGACCAGCACGCCGTCTACAAGACGGGGGCCAAGGAGATCGCCTCCCAGGAGGGCGTCTCGCTCACCTTCATGGCCAAGTTCGACGAGCGCGAGGGCAACTCCTGTCATATCCACCTCTCCCTCGCCGACGCCGACGGGCACAACGCGATGGCCGGTGACGGACCGGGCGGAATGTCCCCCGTGATGCGGCACTTCCTGGCCGGCCAGCTGGCCGCGCTGCGCGACTTCTCCCTTCTCTACGCCCCGAACATCAACTCGTACAAGCGTTTCCGGCCGGGATCCTTCGCACCGACCGCCGTCGCCTGGGGCGTGGACAACCGGACCTGCGCCCTCCGAGTCGTCGGCCACGGCCGCTCGATGCGCTTCGAGAACCGCCTCCCCGGCGGCGACGTCAACCCGTACCTCGCCGTCTCCGGCCTGGTCGCGGCCGGGCTCTACGGCATCGAGAACCGGCTGGAGCTCCCCGAGGCCTGCGCCGGCAACGCGTACACCTCCGACTTCGCCCACGTCCCGACGACCCTGCGGGAAGCCGCCGAGCTCTGGGAGAACAGCGAGATCGCCAAGGCCGCCTTCGGCCCCGAGGTGGTCGCGCACTACCGCAACATGGCCCGCGTGGAACTCGACGCGTACGACTCCGCCGTCACCGACTGGGAGCTGCGCCGCTCCTTCGAACGCCTGTAACCCCGCGAGCAGCCACCACCCGCAGCCACCCTCACCGAACGTCTGAGAGGCATCACGTGTCCGATGCGCTGGCCCCCGACAAGTTGACAGTGTTGAATCCGGCCACCGAGGAAATCGTCGCCGTCGTCCCGGCCGCCACACGGGACGACGTCGATGCCGCCGTCGCCCGGGCCGCCGCGGCGCAGCGCGGCTGGGCGGCGGCCGCCCCCGCCGACCGGGCCCGGCTGCTGCGCCGCTTCGCCGCGGTGGTCGACGGACACATCGAGGAACTGGCCCTGCTGGAAGTCCGGGAGGCCGGGCACACCATCGGCAACGCCCGCTGGGAAGCCGGCAACGTACGCGACCTGCTGGACTTCGCCGCCGGGGGAGTGGAACGGCTCTCCGGCCGCCAGATCCCCGTCGCCGGGGGCATCGACGTCACCTTCCTCGAACCCCTCGGCGTCATCGGCGTGATCGCCCCGTGGAACTTCCCCATGCCGATCGCCGCCTGGGGCCTGGCCCCGGCCCTCGCCGCGGGCAACGCCGTCATCCTCAAGCCCGCCGAGACCACCCCGCTCACCGCGCTGCGCCTCGCCGAACTCGCCCTCGAAGCCGGGATCCCCGAACACCTCTTCCAGGTGCTCCCCGGCCGCGGGGACGAAGCCGGAGACGCGCTCGTCGAGCACCCGGGCGTCGCGAAGATCGTGTTCACCGGCTCCACCCGGGTCGGCAAGCAGATCATGGCCAAGTGCGCCGACCGGGTGAAGCGGGTCACCCTCGAACTCGGCGGCAAGAGCCCCAACATCGTCTTCGCCGACGCCGACCTGGAGGCCGCGGCCGCCGCGGCGCCGATGGCCTTCCTCGACAACACCGGCCAGGACTGCTGCGCCCGGACCCGGATCCTCGTACAGCGCTCGGTGTACGACCGGTTCCTGGAGCTGGTCGCGCCCGGGATCGAGGGCGTGGTCGTCGGGGACCCGGCCGACGAGAAGACGCAGATGGGGCCGCTGATCTCGCGGCTGCAACTGGACCGGGTGCGGTCCTACGTCACCGACGACCTCACGGCGATCCGCGGCAGCGCCCCCGAAGGCCGCGGCTTCTGGCACGCCCCGACCCTGGTCACCGGCGTCGCCCCCACCGCGCCCGTGGCCGTCGAGGAGGTCTTCGGCCCGGTCGCCGTCGTCCTGCCCTTCGAGGACGAGGAGGACGCCGTACGGCTGGCCAACGCCACCGAGTACGGGCTCTCCGGCTCCCTCTGGACCCGCGACATCGGCCGCGCGCTACGCGTCTCGCGCGCCGTCGCCGCGGGCAACCTGTCCGTCAACTCCCACAGCAGCGTCCGCTACTGGACCCCCTTCGGCGGCTACAAGCAGTCCGGGCTCGGCCGCGAGCTCGGACCCGACGCCCTCACCGCTTTCACCGAGACCAAGAACGTCTTCATCAGCACGGAGGCCTGAAACACATGACCACTGCGTCCCACGAAGAGATCGTCTGCCGCCGCCTGGTCGGCCGGACCGCCGTCATCACCGGAGCCGGCAGCGGCATCGGCCTCGCCACCGCCCGCCGCCTCGCCTCCGAAGGCGCCAACGTCGTCTGCGCGGACATCGACGAGACGGCCGGCAAGGCCGCCGCCGAGGAAGTGGGCGGTCTGTTCGTCAAGGTCGACGTCACCAGCCCCGAGGAGGTCGAGGCGCTGTTCAAGACCGCCTTCGACACCTACGGCTCGGTCGACGTCGCCTTCAACAACGCGGGCATCTCGCCCCCGGACGACGACTCGATCCTCACCACCGGCCTGGAGGCCTGGAAGCGCGTCCAGGACGTCAACCTGACCTCCGTCTACCTGTGCTGCAAGGCCGCCCTGCCCTACATGCAGCGCCAGGGCCGCGGCTCGATCATCAACACCGCCTCCTTCGTGGCCATCATGGGCGCCGCGACCTCGCAGATCTCGTACACCGCCTCCAAGGGCGGCGTGCTCGCCATGTCCCGCGAGCTCGGCGTGCAGTTCGCCCGCGAGGGCATCCGCGTCAACGCCCTGTGCCCGGGGCCGGTCAACACCCCGCTGCTCCAGGAGCTGTTCGCCAAGGACCCGGAGCGGGCCGCCCGCCGGCTCGTGCACATCCCGCTGGGCCGGTTCGCCGAGCCCACCGAGATCGCTGCCGCCGTGGCCTTCCTCGCCAGTGACGACTCCTCCTTCATCAACGCCACCGACTTCCTGGTCGACGGCGGCATCTCCGGCGCGTACGTGACGCCCCTGTAGCGGCACCCGCGGGCGGCGCGCCGGGGTGGCCCCGGGCGTTCACCCGCACTCCATCCCCCCGACAGCCGGGCGTCGCACGACGCCCGGCTGTCGTGTTCTACCGTCCGAGACGATCTTCATCAGAAAAGGGAGCGTTCACCTCAGTGACCCCACGTAGCACCGCGCGACGGCTCCAGGCCGTCGCCGCCGCCGCGATCACCGCCGGCACCCTCGTCGCCACCGCGCCCGCCGCCCAGGCGGCCCGCCCCGGCGGCCACTGCGTCACCCCGAAGCTCGCGGCCGGCTGGTACGGGGACAACCAGGCCCGCCTCCAGCGGCTGATCGACGAGTACGGCCGCTGCAACCCGTACCGGCCGAACCGGAACAAGCCCGTCGCCGTGTTCGACTGGGACAACACCGTCGTCAAGAACGACGTCGGCGACGCCACCATGTTCTGGCTGCTGCGCAACGGCAAGATACGCCAGCCCGCCGCCCGCGACTGGTCCACCACCAGCCGCTTCCTCACCCCTGCCGCCGCCCGGGCGCTGGCCGACGCCTGCGGCGCACTCGCCCACCCCGGCGACCCGCTGCCCACCGGCACCCCGGCGGGCGCAGGCTGCGCCGACGAGATCAACGCCGTCTACGGGACGGCCGCGACGCGGGGCGGGGCCGCCGCCTTCGCGGGCTGGGACCGGCGCACCACCGAACCCGGCTACGCCTGGCTCCCGCAGCTGATGCAGGGCTGGACCGCGCGCGAGGTCCGCGGCTTCGCGGCCGCCGCCCGCACCGAGAACCTCGCGGCGCCGATCGGCGCCAAGCAGCAGGTCGGCAGCTCCGCCGCCACCGGCTGGGTCCGCTACTACGACCAGCAGAAGGACCTCGTGCGGGGCCTGCAGAAGGCCGGCTTCGACGTCTGGATCAGCTCGGCCTCGCCGCAGCCGGTCGTCGAGGTGTGGGCCGAGGGCGTCGGCATCGACGCGGACCACGTCATCGGCATCCGCAACGTGACCTCCTACGGCGGGAAGTTCACCCCGCACCTGCGGGGCTGCGGGTCGGTCGAGGACGGCGCCGACACGATGATCACGTACATCGACGGCAAGCGCTGCTGGATCAACAAGGAGATCTTCGGCGTGCGCGGCGCCGCGGCCGAGAAGGTCCAGCCGGCCGCGCGGCGACAGGTGTTCGCCGCGGGCGACTCCGACACCGACATCTCGTTCCTGCGGGACGCGACCGCGCTGCGGCTCGTGGTCAACCGGAACAAGAACGAGCTGATGTGCCGCGCGTACGACAACAGCGACGGCAAGTGGATCGTGAACCCGATGTTCATCGAGCCGAAGTCGCGCAAGGCCGCGCCGTACCCGTGCGCGACGAGCGGGTACGTGGACCACGACGGCACGCCGGGGCCCGTCCGGCGGGGTGACACGAGCATCATCCCCGACCAGACGGACGCGGTGTTCGGCGGCTAGAGCCTGTCTCTTGGAAGTGCGGTGCGCATGGTGCCGCATGCCCCGCCGGGATGACGATGATCGATCCGCTCCACGGCTGAATCCACGGCGGACGCGGCCGGGGCGGCGGGCGTGGCCGGGGCGGCGGGCGTGGCGTCGGGATTTGTACGGGTTGTCGGGTGATGATGGCGCGGTGCGACTTGATCACGTGTCCTATGCGGTGGCCCGCGACAGCTTCGTCTCGACCGTCCAGTGGATCGGGTCGGCCCTCGGCGCCGGGTTCGTCGACGGGGGCGTGCACCCGCGATTCGGCACCCGCAATTTCATTCTCCCGCTGAGCGGCGGCACCTACGTCGAGGTCGTCACCACACTCGACCACCCCGCCGCCGACCGCGCACCCTTCGGCCAGGCGGTCGCGCGCCGCGCCGCCGAGGGCGGCGGCTGGCTCGGTTGGGTGGTCTCCGTCGACGACATCGCCCCGGTCGAGGCCCGCCTCGGCCGCACCTCGGCCGAGGGCCACCGTGTCCGCCCCGACGGGTTCGACCTGAGGTGGAAGCAGATCGGCCTGCTGGAGCTGCTGGAGGACCCGCAACTGCCCTACTTCCTTCAGTGGTCGGTCCCCGTCGAGGAGCGCCCGAGCGCCGACCCGCGCACCTCCACCACCATCCAGGGGGTCTCCATCGCCGGCGACGCCGCCTCCATCGCCGAATTCCTCGGCGAACCGGCCGACCACCCCCTCGACCAGATCGACGTCACCTGGGTCGAGGATGAGGAACCGGGACTGGTCTCGGTCGAGTTCGCCACCGCCCACGGCCCGGTCACGATCTGACCGGGGCCCGACTGCCCCGAGGGAGCAGCCGGCTGGGGCCTCCCGGCCGGCGCGTGTCTCTTCGACGGGTTGGTCGGTTCGAGGCCATCGCGTGGAAGTACCGCACCAACTCGCCATCGCCTACCAGACAGCACTCCACCTCGCCGCCCTCCTCCTCTGGGCACGACGCTGACCAAAGAGACAGAACCCAGGGGCCAGGGGACTAAGGGGGCTAGAGGAAGGTGCGGCCTTCGCCCCGGTAGGTCGGGACGGTGGCGGTGACGCGGTCGCCCTCGATCAGGTGCAACGCGTCGAAGCGCTCGCACAGTTCCCCCGCCTTGGCGTGGCGGAACCAGACCCGGTCGCCGATCAGCAGGTCGTCGGCCGGGCTGCCGAGCAGCGGGGTCTGCACCTCGCCCGCGCCTTCCTGCGGGTCGTAGCGCAGGCCCTGGGGGAGGTACGGGACCGGGAGCCGGTCCGCCCCGGCCGCGCCGGAGGCGGGGTACCCGCCGCCGAGCACGGTGACCACGCCCACGCCGGGCCTGCGGACCACCGGCTGCGCGAAGAGGGCGGCGGGGCGGCCCCGGAACGAGCTGTAGTTGTCGAACAGCCGCGGTACGTAGAGCCCCGAACCGGCGGCGATCTCGGTGACGGCGTCCTCGGCGGCGGTCTGCTGGACGCTTCCGGTGCCGCCGCCGTTGACGAACTCCAGGTCCGGGACCACGGAGCGGACGGCCCGGACGGCCTCGGCGCGGCGGGCCGCCAGCTCCTTGCGGGCGGCGGCCTGCATCAGGCGGATGGCCCGGGAACGCAGCGGCCGCCCCGCGAGGGCGTCGCCGACGCCGGCGACATGGCCCTCGTAGCCCATGACCCCGACGACGCGGAAGCCCGGCCGGGCGCGGACGGCACGGGCGAGGTCCGCGAGCTGCGCGGGCTCGCGCAGCGGCGAACGGCGGGCGCCGACGCGGACCTTGCCGCCGAAGAGGTGGAGCGCGGTGTCGAGCTCCAGGCAGACCCGGATCTCCTGGGTGCCGTGTCCGTCGCGGGACCGGTCGATCAGCTCCAGCTGGGCGGGGTCGTCGACCATGACGGTGACGGCGCCCGCCAGCTTGGGGTCGCCGGCGAGTTCGGCGAAGCCGGCGCGGTCGGCGGAGGGGTAGGCGAGCAGGACGTCCTCGAACCCGGAGCGGGCCAGCCAGATGCTCTCGGCGAGGGTGTACGACATGATCCCGGCGAACCCGGGCCGGGCCAGGACCCGTTCGAGCAGCGCGCGGCACCGGACGGACTTGCTGGCCACGCGGATCGGCTTGCCGCCGGCGCGGCGTACGAGGTCGTCGGCGTTGGCGTCGAAGGCGTCGAGGTCGACGATGGCCAGCGGCGCGTCGAGGTGGGCGGTGGCCCGGTCGTAGCGGGCCCGGTCACCTCCGGCGGGGGGATTCATGGCGGCAGCTTGCCAGACCCCTTTACCGGTGGGTAGGCCCCGGAACCCGCCGTCTCACCCCTCGGCCGGCGCGCCGCCGGCGGTGTCGGGGGCCGGCCCCACAACCCCCGCGCCTCAAACGCCGGCGGCGATGTCGGCGCGCCGCGGCGCTGGTGCGCGGTGGCCGGCGGTGTCGAGGTGTGGAGCGGGGGGTTTGGGGTGTGGAGCGGGGGGTTTGGGCGCGGACGTAGAGTACGGGGAGGCCGCAGCAGATGAACGGGGGGCTGAGCCGCCGTATGAGCATGTCCACAGAGCAGACCGACGTGCCCGTGCAGGCCGCACCCCGGCGGCTGGTGGCCGCCGTGCTGTGTGGGGTGCTCGGGGCCGGGCTCGTGGGTGGGGCCGGGGTGAGCGCCTGGGAGAAGCGCCGGGACGGTGAGCGGGCGGTGGGCGCCGAAGTCGCCTATCGCAAGGCCGGGTCGCTGTGGCGCGGGAGTCCCGTGGACCGTCTGTTTCCGCCCGTGCTCGACGGGGCCGCCGCCGGGCCCGGCGGTTCCGACCGGACCTGGACCCGGATCGCCCTGGCCCCCGACGCCGAGTGCGCCGCGGCCCTGGCTCCCGAGTGGCAGGGCCTGCTCGCCGAGACCGGCGCCGGCTGCACCCGCGTGCTCCGTGCCACGTACACGGACGCGACCCGCAGCTCCCTCATCGCCGTCGGGCTCGTCTTCGCCCCCGCGGACGCCACCACCATGGCCGGCCTGCGCGGGCATCTCACCGCCCCGCCCGCCTACGGGTTCACCGACGCCCAGCGCGCCGCCTGGACCGCGACCGTGCTCCCCGAGGCCCCCGTCGTCGTCTACGCCGTCTCCGCCTTCGCCGACGGCCGCACCCTCGACACCCCGCTGCCCGCCGCGGACGCGGTGAAGAAGGGCGCCACCTCGGCCGTGGCCCGCGCCGGCCTCGGCCACGAGGCGCAGGCCGTCGCCGACCGGATGGAGCGCGGCGTCCGCGCCCTCGCCACCGTGCCGGAGCCGAAGAAGTGAACGGACGCCGCCGGCAGTCGGCCCTCCTCCTCGCCCTCCTGCTCGCCGGCGTCGGCGCGGCCCCCGCCGCCGCCGACACGGTCGACATCGTCCGCGACCGCCAGTGGGCCCTGCTCGCCCTGCGCGCCGAGGAGGCCTGGGGCACCACCCAGGGCGACGGCGTCACCGTCGCCGTCCTGGACACCGGCGTCGACTCGACCCACCCCGACCTCGCCGGGCGGGTCCTGGACGGCACCGACCTCATCGGCATGGGCGCCGGTCGCGGCGACCGTGCCTGGGCCCGCCACGGCACCGCCATGGCCGGGATCATCGCCGGGCACGGCCACGGCACCGACCGGCGCCAGGGCGTCCTCGGCATCGCCCCCCAGGCGAAGATCCTCCCGGTCCGGGTGATCCTCGAAGAAGGCGACCCCGGCCGCGCCAAGGCCCGCGAGAACAAGGGCGGCGCTCTCGCCGAGGGCATCCGCTGGGCCGCCGACCACGGTGCCGACGTGATCAACCTGTCCCTCGGCGACGACAGCGAGTCCGCGCACCACGAGGCCGCCGAGGACGAGGCCGTCCAGTACGCCCTCGGCAAGGGCGTGGTCGTCGTCGCCTCCGCCGGCAACAGCGGCAAGGACGGCGACCCCGTCTCCTACCCGGCCGCCTACCCCGGGGTCATCGCCGTCGCCGCGGTCGACCGGCGCGGCCGCCGGGCCGCCTTCTCCACCCGCAACTGGTACGCCACCGTCAGCGCCCCCGGCGTCGGCGTCGTCATCGCCGATCCCGACCGCTCCTACTACGAGGGCTGGGGCACCAGCGCCGCGGCCGCCTTCGTCTCCGGCTCCGTCGCCCTGGTCAAGGCCGCCCACCCCGACCTGTCCCCGGCGCAGATCAAGAGGCTGCTGGAGGACACCGCCTCCGACGCCCCGGCCGGCGGACGCGACGACTCCAGGGGCCACGGCCTGGTGGACCCCGTCGCCGCGCTCCAGGCGGCCGAGGCGCTGCGCCCCGAGCGGCCGCTGCCCTCGCCGGTGGCCGCCGGGCAGCCCTACTTCGGCCCCGGTCCCGAGCCCGCCCCGGCCGCCGGGCGCGGTACCCGGCTCGGGGCCCCGGCGGCCGCCGCCGCGGGGGCGGCGCTGCTCGTGCTGGCCCTCGTGCTGGCCCGGCGGCCGCGGCGCCCCGGGCCGGGACAGGACCCCGGACCGGGATAGGGTCGGGTAACTGTGGCGAACAAAAACATCCCCGACCCCGGCTTCTCCGACGACGACGGCTCCGCCGACCCCCGGCTGAGCGCGGCCCTGGCCGCCTGGGCCGAGGACCGGGGCAAGGAGCCCGAGGTGCTGGCGGCGCTCAAGGACGCCCGCCTGCTGGTCCCCGTCGTCGCCGTCCTCGGCGAGGTGGAGACCGACCCGGAGACCGGCCTCAAGCGCGAGAAGACCAGCGACATGGCCGTCCCCACCCTCAAGGCGGGGGACCGGCGCGCGCTGCCCGCCTTCACCTCCATCGCCTCGCTCGCGCTCTGGGACCCGGCGGCCCGCCCGGTGGCCGTCCCGCTGCACCAGGCCCTCCAGGCCGCCGCGCACGAGAAGGCCGACACCGTCGTCCTGGACCTGGCCGGCCCGGTCGCCTACCAGCTCACCGGCCCCGCCCTGCGCGCCCTCGCCGAGGGCCGTACGGACGCGGACCCGCTGGCCGACCCCGCCGTGCGGGAGGCCGTACGGGCCGCCGTGGCGGGGGAGCCCGCCGTGCTCCGCGCCCACCTCGGCCCCGGCGGGGCGGACGCCGACGGCACCCTCGCCATCGCGCTGGCCGGCGACCCCCAGACCGCCCAGGCGGCGGCCCGCCGGGTCGCCGAGGCGCTGGCCGGCGACGAGACCCTGCGCGGGCGGCTGGTGCGCGGGCTGAACCTGGCGCTGCTGCCGGCCGAGGCGCCGAACCCGCCCGGCGAGCCGCTGTACACGCGCCCGTAGGACCCGCGGAACGAGAAGAGGGAGGCCGGGGCGCCAGGCCCCGGCCTCCCTCTTCTCGTTCCCCTGGCTACGCGTACACCGGCCCCGTGAACTTCTCGCCCGGACCCTGGCCCGGCTCGTCCGGCACGATCGAGGCCTCGCGGAAGGCGAGCTGGAGCGACTTCAGGCCGTCCCGCAGCGGGGCCGCGTGGAAGGAGCTGATCTCGGTGGCGCTCGCCGTGACCAGGCCGGCCAGGGCCGTGATCAGCTTGCGGGCCTCGTCGAGGTCCTTGTGCTCGGAGTCCGGCTTGTCGAGCCCCAGGTTGACCGCCGCGGCGCTCAGCAGGTGCACGGCCACCGTGGTGATGACCTCGACGGCGGGCACGTCCGCGATGTCGCGGGTCATGGCGTCGTAGTCGGGGGCCGGGTCGGAAACGGTGGAGTCAATGGGGGGCGTCGCGTCAGTCATGTGTCACACGATATGCCGTGCGGCGGCCTTGCAACGCGGGTGCTAGTATGTACTTCGACCGGCCGGACACTTCTGTGCCCGGCCCACAAGTGGAGGCTCCGATCTCCCACCTGACTGCCCTCCGGGGCGGCGGGTCATCCGGTCAGGCGGCATCCATCGTTCCGTACGGACGATGGAAAGCTGCCCGAGTCTGCGCCCCGCGGTTCGCATGCGGAGGTGCTCCGGTTGTGTTGGAGCCCCTGCCTGTGCCCGGCGGGGCATTTTCGTGTTTCCGCCGCGGTTGGTCTGACGACAAAAAACGTCAGCGGCTGTCTGCCAGGCAGCCGTGTGGTGCTACCGAGGAGGATCCATCAGCACCGAGCCCCGCATCAACGATCGGATTCGTGTCCCTGAGGTGCGACTCGTCGGTCCCAGCGGCGAACAGGTGGGCATCGTCCCGCTTGCGAAGGCGCTTGAGCTCGCGCAGGAGTACGACCTGGACCTGGTCGAGGTCGCGGCGTCTGCACGCCCGCCGGTCTGCAAGCTCATGGACTACGGCAAGTTCAAGTACGAGTCGGCCATGAAGGCCCGTGAGGCGCGCAAGAACCAGGCGCACACGGTCATCAAGGAAATGAAGCTCCGGCCGAAGATCGACCCGCACGACTATGACACCAAGAAGGGTCACGTCGTTCGGTTCCTCAAGCAGGGCGACAAGGTCAAGATCACGATCATGTTCCGTGGTCGCGAGCAGTCCCGGCCGGAACTCGGCTACCGACTGCTGCAGCGTCTGGCTTCGGACGTCGAGGACCTCGGGTTCATCGAGTCGAACCCGAAGCAGGACGGCCGAAACATGATCATGGTTCTCGGTCCGCACAAGAAGAAGACCGAGGCGATGGCCGAAGCCCGCGAGGCGCAGGCCGCCCGCAAGGCCGAGCGCCAGGGTGTTGCCGCCACCGACGAGGAGGCTCCTTCCGAGGACGCCACCGTCGAGGCGGAGACCGCCCCCGACGAGGCTGCCGCCTCTGCCGAGGTTGCCGAGGACGTCGAGGCACCCACCTCTCACGAGGCGTCTGCCGAGGCCTGATCCAGGGACAGCCTGTCCCGGGTCACCGACACAACATGACGCTCCCGCGAGCCCGGTCCGCACAACGGACCGGACCGGCGGGAGCGCCACCGACGAGGAGATAACGGCGCTATGCCGAAGAACAAGACGCACAGCGGTACCAAGAAGCGCTTCAAGGTGACCGGCTCCGGCAAGATCCTGCGCGAGCGCGCCGGTAAGCGCCACCTGCTCGAGCACAAGTCGTCCAAGCTGACGCGTCGCCTCACCGGCAACGCCGAGATGGCCCCGGGCGACGCCGCGAAGATCAAGAAGCTTCTCGGCATCTGACGTCTCCGCTCCCTCCCGGGAGCGGGACGCCATGACCGGGACCCCATCGAATTTCGGGCCGTGTGAAGACACCCACGGCCCCGCTACAAGGAGTAAAAAGTGGCACGCGTCAAGCGGGCAGTAAACGCCCACAAGAAGCGCCGGGCGATCCTCGAGGCTGCCTCCGGCTACCGCGGTCAGCGTTCGCGCCTGTACCGCAAGGCCAAGGAGCAGGTCACCCACTCGCTGGTCTACAACTTCAACGACCGCAAGAAGCGCAAGGGCGACTTCCGTCAGCTGTGGATCCAGCGCATCAACGCCGCTGCCCGCCAGAACGGCATGACGTACAACCGCCTCATCCAGGGTCTGAAGGCCGCCAACATCGAGGTGGACCGCAAGATCCTCGCGGAGCTGGCCGTCAACGACGCCAACGCGTTCGCCGCGCTCGTCGAGGTCGCGCAGAAGGCGCTTCCGGCCGACGTGAACGCCCCGAAGGCCCCCGCTGCCGCCTAAGCGATCCGCTTCGCGCAGCAAGCCTCACTGGCTTCAGCCCGGACCCGCAGGCCCTGTGCCTGCGGGTCCGTGCGTTGTCGGCGGACCCGTCGTCGACGACCCACCTGTTTTCACCCGCAGTACGTACGGAAGCGAGCCGACCGCCATGGGTACCCCCGCCCCCGCCGAGCTGATCTCCCCCCGGTCCCCCCGGGTGGCCGCCGCCAGGCGCCTGGCGCGACGCAACTTCCGCACCAAGGAGCGCCGCTTCATCGCCGAGGGCCCGCAGGCCGTCCGCGAGGCCGTGGAGCACCGCGGGACCGAGGGCGCGACCCTGATCGAGCTGTTCGCGACCGCCGAGGCCGCCGAGCGCTACGCCGACATCGTCGAGGCCGCGCTGGCCGCCGGGGCGCGCGTCCACTACGCCTCCGACGAGGTGCTCGCCGAGGTGTCCCAGACCGTCACCCCGCAGGGCCTGGTCGGCGTCTGCCACTTCCTCGACTCGCCCTTCGAGGACATCCTGGCGGCCCGGCCCAAGCTGGTCGCCGTCCTCGCGCACGTCCGCGACCCCGGCAACGCGGGCACGGTGCTGCGCTGCGCGGACGCCGCCGGCGCGGACGCGGTGGTGCTGACCGACGCCTCGGTGGACCTGTACAACCCGAAGTCCGTACGGGCCTCCGTGGGCTCCCTCTTCCACCTCCCGGTCGCGGTCGGCGTGCCCGTCGAGCAGGCCGTCGCGGGGCTTCGGGCCGCCGGCGTACGGATCCTCGCGGCCGACGGGGCCGGTGAGGACGACCTCGACGCCGAGCTCGACGCGGGCACCATGGGCACCCCCTCGGCCTGGGTCTTCGGCAACGAGGCGTGGGGTCTGCCGGAGGAGACCCGGGCGCTCGCGGACGCCGTCGTGCGGGTCCCGATCCACGGCAAGGCCGAGAGCCTGAACCTCGCGACGGCCGCCGCCGTGTGCCTCTACGCCTCCGCGCGTGCACAGCGGGCTCCCGGAGGGTGCCGCTCCGTGACCCCCAGCTAGTAATGTGGCGGCCCGGGGGGCCCACTGCGGTACTCGGAGATGTGGGGTACGGGGACATGACCGTCGGTACGAACAGCTCGCCAGCGGCCGTCGATGCGGCCCCGGCCGAGTTCGCCGGGCTCGGGATGGATCCGGACGACCTGCCCGACGGGCTCGTCATCGCCGACCACACCGGGCGGGTCATCTGCTTCAACTCCGCCGCCGCCCGGATCACCGCCCTGAAGGCGGGGGACGCGCTCGGCGCGCTGATCGACCGGGCGCTGCCGCTGGAGGACCTCGAAGGCCGCCGCTGGTGGACGCTGACCGACCCGTACGGGGGGCTGGCCACCCGGCGCGGCCAGCCCGAGCGGAACCTGCTGCTCCCCGGCGGGCGCGAGGTGCTGGTCTCGGCCCGCTACGTACGCACCCACCCCACCGGGCCGCTGCGCCGCCTCGTCGTCACCCTGCGGGGCACCGAGGCCCGGCGCCGCACCGAGCGCAGCCACGCCGAGCTGATCGCGACGGTGGCGCACGAGCTGCGCTCCCCGCTGACCTCCGTCAAGGGCTTCACCGCGACGCTGCTGGCCAAGTGGGAGCGGTTCACCGACGACCAGAAGCGGCTGATGCTGGAGACCGTCGACGCCGACGCGAACCGCGTCACCCGGCTGATCGCGGAGCTCCTGGACATCTCCCGCATCGACTCTGGGCGCCTGGAGGTGCGCCGCCAGCCCGTCGACCTCGCGACCGCGGTGGGCCGGCACGTCCAGGCGCTGACGGCGAACGGACAGGCGCCCGACCGGTTCCTCGTACGGGTCAGCCGCCCGCTCCCCGACTGCTGGGCCGATCCGGACAAGATCGACCAGATCCTCGGCAACCTCCTCGAAAATGCGGTGCGGCACGGCGACGGAACGGTCACCATCGACGTAACGCCGCACGAGAAGGGAACCGCCGTCACCGTGACCGACGAAGGCCCCGGGATCCCCGAGGAGTCGATGGGCCGCGTCTTCACCCGCTTCTGGCGGGGGAGCAAGCGCGGCGGCACCGGCCTGGGCCTCTACATCGTCAAGGGCATCGTGGAAGCCCACGGCGGCACCATCACGGTCGGCCGCGGGCACAGCGGCGGCGCCGAGTTCCGATTTATCCTGCCCGTCGCCGCCCCGGCCTACCTCACGCAGTGACCCTGCGCGGAGTCCCGGCAGGCGGCCCACGGGCTCCCTCCACCCCCAGCGGCCTTTAGACTCGTCCTTTGGCACCTTTGTGTCCTTGTCCGATCAGGTCGATCGAGTCGTCGGGGACCACCAGCCAGCCATCGGAAGTACGGGAAGAGATGTCGGCACCGAACAAGTCGTACGACCCTGTCGAGGTCGAGGCACTGAAACCGGAAGAGATCGAGCGCATGCGGGACGAGGCGCTCGCCGCCTTCGCGTCCGCCGGCGACCTCGACGAGCTCCGCGAGGCGAAGACCGCGCACATGGGCGACCGCTCGCCCCTGGCGCTCGCCAACCGCGAGATCGGCGCCCTGCCGCCCCAGGCCAAGGCCGAGGCGGGCAAGCGCGTCGGACAGGCCCGCGGCGCCGTGAACAAGGCCTTCGGGGCCCGCACGGTCGCGCTGGAGGCCGAGCGCGACGAGCGGGTGCTGGTCGAGGAGGCCGTGGACGTCACGCTGCCTTACGACCGCGTCCCGGCCGGCGCCCGGCACCCCCTGACCACGCTGATGGACCGCATCGCGGACATCTTCGTGGGCATGGGCTACGAGGTCGCCGAGGGCCCCGAGGTCGAGGCGGAGTGGTTCAACTTCGACGCCCTCAACTTCACGCCCGACCACCCGGCGCGCCAGATGCAGGACACCTTCTTCGTCAAGGGCCCCGAGGGCACCGAGGGCGACGAGTCCGGTGTCGTGCTGCGCACCCACACCTCCCCGGTGCAGGCGCGCTCGCTGCTGGAGCGCAAGCCCCCCGTCTACATCGTGTGCCCGGGCCGGGTGTACCGCACCGACGAGCTCGACGCGACGCACACGCCGGTCTTCCACCAGGTCGAGCTGCTCGCCGTCGACGAGGGCCTGACCATGGCGGACCTCCGCGGCACCATCGACCACATGGTCAAGGAGCTGTTCGGGGAAGAGACCACCACGCGGCTGCGCCCGCACTTCTTCCCGTTCACCGAGCCGTCCGCCGAGATGGACATGCAGTGCTACGTGTGCCGCGGCGAGTCGGTGGGCAACCCCGACCGCCCGTGCCGTACCTGCTCCAGCGAGGGCTGGATCGAACTGGGCGGCTGCGGAATGGTCAACCCCAAGGTGCTCATCGCCTGCGGTGTGGACCCCGAGAAGTACAGCGGGTTCGCCTTCGGGTTCGGCATCGAGCGGATGCTGATGTTCCGCCACAACGTCGAAGACATGCGAGACATGGTCGAGGGTGACGTTCGTTTCACCCGGCCTTTCGGGATGGAGATCTGATGCGGGTCCCGCTTTCTTGGCTGCGGGAGTACGTCGACCTGCCTGCGGGCGAGACCGGTCGTGACGTGGCGGCCAAGCTCGTCGACGCCGGCCTCGAGGTCGAGACCGTCGAGCAGCTCGGCGGCGGGCTCCAGGGCCCGCTCGTCGTCGGCCAGGTGCTGACCATCGAGGAGCTGGAGGGCTTCCGCAAGCCGATCCGGTTCTGCACGGTCGACGTCGGCCAGGCCAACGGCACCGGCGAGCCGCAGGAGATCGTCTGCGGCGCCCGGAACTTCTCCGTCGGCGACAAGGTCGTCGTGGTCCTGCCCGGCGCGGTGCTGCCCGGCGACTTCGCGATCGCCTCGCGCAAGACGTACGGCCGCACCTCGCACGGCATGATCTGCTCCGGCGACGAGCTCGGCATGGGCGACGACGGCACGCACGGCATCATCGTGCTGCCGCCGGAGCACGAGGTCGGCACCGACGCGATCGAGCTGCTCCAGCTCGTCGACGAGGTCCTCGACATCGACATCACCCCGGACCGCGGCTACTGCATGTCCATGCGCGGTGTCGCCCGCGAGACGGCGACCGCCTACGGCCTGCCGCTGCGCGACCCGGCGCTGCTCGACGTGCCCCAGCCGAACTCGTACGGCTACCTCGTCAAGGTCGAGGACCCGACCGGCTGCGACCGCTTCACCGCGCGCACCGTCATCGGCCTGGACCCCGAGGCGCGCTCCCCGATCTGGCTCACGCGCCGCCTGCAGAAGGCCGGCATGCGCCCGGTCTCGCTCGCCGTCGACGTCACCAACTACGTGATGCTCGAACTCGGCCAGCCGCTGCACGCGTACGACCGCTCGCGCCTCGACGGCGCCATCGGCGTCCGCCGTGCCGAGCAGGGCGAGAAGTTCACCACCCTGGACGGCGTCAAGCGCACGCTCGACGCCGAGGACCTGGTGATCACCGACCACAGCGGCCCGATCGGGCTCGCCGGTGTCATGGGCGGTGCCAACACCGAGATCGCCGACTCCGTCACCGATCCCGAGACGGGTGCCGTCACCGGCACCACCGACGTGGTCATCGAGGCCGCGCACTTCGACCCCGTGTCGATCTCGCGCACCGCCCGTCGCCTGAAGCTGTCCTCCGAGGCGTCCAAGCGCTTCGAGCGGGGCGTCGACCCGCTGGCCGCCTCCGCGGCCGCGCAGCGGACCGTCGACCTGCTCGTGCTGCTCGCGGGCGGCACCGCCGAGGCCGGCGTCACCGAGCTCATCGCCCCGGGCGCCCCGCGCACCATCGCGATGAGCGCGAACCACCCGGACCGCGTCGCGGGCATGGAGTACGGCCGCGAGACCGTCGTCCGCCGCCTCCAGGAGATCGGCTGCGACGTCTACGGGCAGGACGAGCTCGTCGTCACCGTCCCGTCGTGGCGGCCCGACCTCGCCGAGCCCAACGACCTCGCCGAGGAGGTCATCCGGCTGGAGGGCTACGCGAACCTCCCCTCCACCCTCCCGCAGGTGCCGTCCGGCCGCGGTCTGACCGCCCGGCAGCAGCTGCACCGCCGGGTCGGCCGCGCGCTGGCCGGCGCGGGCTACGTCGAGGCGCTGAGCTACCCGTTCCTGGGCGAGGGCGTCTTCGACCAGCTCCAGCTGGCGGCGCACGACGCCACCCGCCAGGTGGTCAAGCTCGTCAACCCGCTCTCCGACGAGGAGCCGGCGCTGCGCACCACGCTGCTGCCGGGTCTGCTGGGCGCGCTGCGCCGCAACGACAGCCGGGGCAGCCACGACCTCGCGCTCTTCGAGACCGGTTCGGTCTTCCGGGCCGACGCGCAGCCGGGTGTGGCCGTACGGCTGCCCGTCGACCGCCGTCCCACGGACGAGGAGATCGCCACGCTCGACGCCGCCCTGCCGGCGCAGCCGCGGTACGCCGCGGTCGTGCTGGCCGGTGCGCGCGAGCAGGCCGGCTGGTGGGGCAAGGGCCGTCCGGCCGACTGGGCGGACGCCGTCCAGGCCGCGCGCTCGCTGGCCGTCGAGGCCGGTGCGGAGCTCGTGGTGCGCCAGGGCCAGTACGGCCCGTGGCACCCGGGCCGCTGCGCCGAGCTGATCGTCACCCTGGACGGGGTGGAGACGGTCATCGGTCACGCCGGTGAGCTGCACCCGCGCGTCGTCAAGGCGATGGGCCTGCCGGCCCGTACCAGCGCGATGGAGCTCGACCTGGACCGCCTCGCGGCGGCCGGCGGCGAGCCCGTGGGGGCGCCCCGGATCTCCACCTTCCCGGTGGCGACCCAGGACGTCGCGCTGATCGTGGACGCGTCGGTCCCGGCATCCGCCGTGGAGGCCGCGCTGCGCAAGGGCGCGGGCGAACTGCTGGAGTCCCTGCGGCTGTTCGACGTCTTCACCGGCGAGCAGGTGGGCGAGGGCAAGAAGTCCCTCGCGTACGCGCTGCGCTTCCGCGCGGCCGACCGCACGCTGACGGCCGAGGAGTCCACGGCCGCGCGCGACGCGGCGGTGGCGCTGGCGGGCGAGCGGACCGGGGCGGTGCTCCGGGGCGCCTAGCCCGTAGGCCGTAGGCCGTAGGCAACGCCTGTTGAGGGGCGCATCCGGGGTACCGGGTGCGCCCCTCACTCATTCGGGTGAGAACGCAGGTGAGCCGTGTCGCGTGGGGCGGATGGTGGCCACAATCGGTTCCGGCCGAGGGGAGGCCGAAACGATGATCACGCGCGGGGAGATGCCCCAGGTCCGCCGGGTGTGCGTCCTCGCCTGGGGCGGCGCCGCGGTGTCCTGGGAGCTGTCCTCCCCGGGCGGGCTGGCCCCGAGCCTCGCGACCTGTGCGGCGTTCCTGCTGCTGGCGACGGGCTGCGCGCTGCACATCCGGCGCGGGCTGGTCGCGGAGCTGCGTCGCTCGCAGGAGATCGCGGGCGCGGCGCAGCGGGCACTGCTGCGGCCGCTGCCGGGGCGGATCGACGGCCTGGCGCTGGCGGCGGCCCAGCTGTCCGCGAGCCGCGGCGCGGCGGTGGGCGGGGACCTGTACGAGGCGGTGCCGACGGGGTACGGGGTGCGGGTCGTCATCGGGGACGTACGGGGCCACGGGCTGGCCGCGCTGGGCGCGTTCCGGGAGGCGGCGTACGACGAGCCCTCGCTGGGCGGGGTGCTGCGGCGCATGGAGCGGGCGCTGGCCCGGCACGTGCGGGACCGCGGCCGAGCGGAGCACCCGTCCGCGTGCCCGGCGGAGCCGCAGTCGCCGTCGTCGGAGGAGTTCGTCACGGTGCTGCTGCTCCAGATCGCCCCGGACGGCTCCCTCCTGGCCCTGAACCGCGGCCACCCCTGGCCCCATCTGCTCCGCCCGGCGGCGTCCGGCGAACCCTGCGGGCCCGTCCCCGCAGGGAGTTCGGCCTCGCCGGCGTCCGCGGCGCGGGGTCTGGGGCGCAGCCCCGGGAGACGGGGAGAGGGCGGGGCGGGGATCGGCTCCGCGCAGCGGGCCCGCGTACGGGCGCTGGACGGGGGCGAGACGTGGCCGCCGCTCGGGGTGGTGCCCGTGGACCCGGACGTGCGGCCGCAGGAGTGCGGCATGCTCCGCCCCGGCGAGGCACTGGTGCTGCACACCGACGGCGCCGAGGACGCCCGCGACCACGCCGGCCGCTTCTTCGACCTGCCGGGCGCCCTCGCGGCGCAACCGGCGCTCACGCCCGCGCGGCTGGTGGCGGGCGTGCACGCCGCGCTGCTGCGTCACACCAGCGGGCGGCTCGCCGACGATGTCGCCCTGCTGGTGCTCCGCAACGACCGGTAGCGACCGGTCCTGGCCACGCGCACCGGGCCCGGTGGGAGGGCCCGGCGCGCGTCCGGCCCGGCCCCTGCCGGGGCCCGGCGACCAACCGGGCACCGGCGGAACCGAGGCGCGCCGCCCGCCTGCCGTGGAGTGTCGGGCAGACAGCAGAACGGGCGGCGCGGTGACGGGTCGTCGCACTGTACGAGGGGGAGCCGACGACCCGAGCTGCCTCTTGGCGAGGCCCTTAAGTGAACCGCCCCGGGGCACCCCAGCGCGAGGGTGCGTATCGCATTTATGCGCGTACTGCATTCACACCCCGTGTGAATCGCACACCCACTAGCCTGAGTTCCACGAGCCCTTGGAGGGGCCCATGCAGCCCAACACCCTGCTCGACGCCCTCCTCGCCGAGGCGGGCATGTCCCACGCCGGACTTGCCGCACATGTCAACCAGGCGGGCCGCACCCGCGGACTCGCACTGCGCTACGAACACACCGCGGTCTCCCGCTGGTTGAAGGGGCAGCGGCCGCGCGGTCAGGTGCCCGACCTGATCTGCGAGGTGCTCGGCGGCCGGCTGGGCCGGCCCGTGGGCCTCGACGACGCCGGGCTCGGCGTGCCCGGCCCGGCGTCCCCGCACGCCACCCCGCTCAGCGGGTTCGTCGACCGGGCCGCCGCCCTGTGGCGCGCCGACCAGCAGGGCCGTACCCAGCTCCTGGCCGCCGAGGCGGTCACCGGGACCCCCGCCGTCATCCCCGTCTGGGAGTGGGAGAACCCGCCGGAGGACATGGACGTGTCCCGGGACGGCGCGACCAGGGTCGGCCCCGAGCACATCGAGATCCTGCGGGCGGCCCGCGCGCACTACGAGCTGATGTACCGCCGGGCCGGCGGGGTGGCCACCCGGGAGCGGATCATCCGCTTCCTGGGCAGCGAGGCGGCCCCCCTGCTGCGCGGCAGCTACCCCGACGCCCTCGGCCGCCGCCTGCACCGCGCCACCGGGTCCCTGGTGGCGGTGGCGGGCATCTGCGCGTACGACTCGGACGCCCACGGGCTGGCGCAGCGCTACTTCCACCAGGCGCTGCGGCTCGCCAAGGCCAGTGGGGACCGGGGCCTGGGGGCGTATGTGATCGCGCTGCTCGTCAACCAGTCGCTGCACCTGTGCGACCACCGCCAGGCGGTGGCCTTCGCCGAGGCCGCCCTGCGCGCGGCGGGCCGCCACACCACCCCCGCCCTGGCCGCGGACCTGTACGCGATGCAGGCCAAGGCGTACGCCCAACTCGGCGACACCCGCACCGCGTTGGCGTGCATCCGGCAGGCCGAGGCGGCCGCCGAGCGGATCCGCCCCGGCACGGAGCCCGACGAGACGGGGTACGTCCAGCCCGGGCTGGTCAACGTACAGGTGGCTCAGGCGCTGCTGAGCCTGGGGGATCTGGACGCCGCGCACGAGCAGGCGGCGGCCGCCGCGGCCACCCCGGCGCACGATCGCGGGCGCGTGCACCGGCTGGCGATGCTGTGCGAGATCCAGCTGCGCCAGGGCGAGGCCGACCGGGCGGTGGCGGCCGCGGCCGAGATGGCCGAACGGGCCAAGGGGATGGAATCGCTCCGGCTGCGGGAGCGGCTGCGGGCGGTCCGCGAACAGCTTCTGACCAGCGGTTGTGCCGGCGCGGAGGAGACCGCACAGCTCATCGACGGGGCGCTGCGCGTTCCCCTGTGACAGCCCGGACTGCTGCCATGTTGCCACCTACTCGAACGGAAGGTGGCACAACCGTGCAGTGGACGAACCTGAGTGAGCGGACCGTGTACAAGAACCGCTGGTTCGACGTGAACCTCGCGGACGTGGAGCTCCCGGACGGGCGGCACCTGGACCACTTCGTGATCCGGCTGCGGCCGGTCGCCGCCGCCACGGCCGTCAACGGGGCCAACGAGGTGCTGCTGCTGTGGCGGCACCGGTTCATCACCGACAGCTGGGGCTGGGAGCTGCCGGCGGGGGTCGTCGAGGACGGCGAGTCCCTCGAAGCGGCCGCCGCCCGCGAGATGGAGGAGGAGTCGGGCTGGCGGCCCGGCCCGCTCCGCCACCTGATGACCGTGGAGCCCTCCAACGGGCTCACCGACGCCCGCCACCACCTCTACTGGGCGGACGGGGCCACGTACACGGGCCACCCCGAGGACGACTTCGAGTCCTCACGCCGCGAATGGGTCCCGCTCAAACTGGTGCCGGACATGATCGCCCGCGGCGAGATCCCGGCCGCCAACATGGCGGCCGGGCTCCTGCTGCTCCATCACCTGAGGCTGGGTTAGCGGCCGTTACGGGGGTCAGCCGTACGGGTAGAAACCCGAGCCGGTCTTGCGGCCGAGGCGGCCCGCGTCGACCATCCGCTGCAGCAGCGGGGGAGCGGCGTACAGCGGCTCCTTGTACTCGGTGTACATCGAGTCCGCGATCGACGCGATGGTGTCCAGGCCGATCAGGTCGGACAGCTTGAGCGGGCCCATCGGGTGGGCGCAGCCCAGCTCCATGCCGTTGTCGATGTCCTCGCGGCTGGCGATGCCCGACTCGAACATCCGGATCGCGGACAGCAGGTACGGGACGAGGAGCGCGTTGACGACGAACCCGGACCGGTCCTGGGCGCGGACCGCGTGCTTGCCGAGCACGTCCCGCACCAGGGCCTCGGCCCGCTTGACCGTCTCCTCGCCCGTGGTCAGCGCCGGGATCAGCTCGACGAGCTTCTGCACCGGGGCCGGGTTGAAGAAGTGGATGCCGATGACCTGGTCCGGCCGCGAGGTCGCGACGGCCAGCTTCACCAGCGGGATCGAGGAGGTGTTGGAGGCGAGGATCGCGTCCGGACGGGTGATCACCTGGTCCAGGACCTGGAAGATCTCCGTCTTGACCTGCTCGTTCTCGACGACGGCCTCGATGACGAGGTCGCGGTCGGCGAACTCGCCGAGGTCGGTGGTGAAAGTGAGGCGGGCCAGGGTGGCGTCCCGCTCCTCCTCGCTGATCTTGCCGCGTTCGGCGGCCTTCGTCAGGGAGTTGTGCAGCCGGGTGCGCCCGAGTTCCAGGGCCTCGCCGGTGGTCTCGGCGACCTTCACCTCAAGACCGCTGCGGGCGCACACCTCCGCGATGCCCGCGCCCATCTGGCCACAGCCCACTACGCCGACGCGTGCGATGTCGGTAGGGAGGTCCGTCACATCGTGCCTTTCGCTGCTCATCCATCGCGGGTCCCCCGTGCTCGACAGTGGTAACTGCTTTCCGGCGCCCGCCACGCCCCCCGACGTTACCCCCGACCTTGACCGTCGTGGCGGGCCGGGGCGGGCATGCTGGGCGCCAGCAGGACAATGTCACCGAGCGGAGTGGAGTCCTCACATGGAGTACATCGGGCGGCGCGGGCTGCTGACGGGGGCGGCGGGGGCGCTTGCCGTCGCGGCGACGGGCGCGGCGGCGGCCCCGGCGGGTGCGGCGAGCACGGCGGGTGCGGCTGCGGCGGGTGCGGCGCCGAGGGCCGGTGAGCGGGCCGGGGGTCAGCTGGCCGCCGCCGAGTTCCGGGGGATGTGGATCGCCTCCGTCCAGAACGTGGACTGGCCCTCGCGGGCCGGGCTGTCCGCCGCGAAGCAGCGGTCCGAGCTGATCGCCCTGCTGGACACCGCCGTCAGGCGGCGCCTGAACGCGGTGATCCTCCAGGTCCGGCCGGCCGCCGACGCGATGTGGCCGGCGGCGCGGGAACCCTGGTGCGAATGGCTGACGGGGGAACAGGGCGGCGACCCCGGCTGGG
The DNA here is from genome assembly GCF_026339935.1 of Streptomyces sp. NBC_01551. NCBI lineage: Bacteria > Bacillati > Actinomycetota > Actinomycetes > Kitasatosporales > Streptomycetaceae > Streptomyces > Streptomyces sp. NBC_01551. Next base: position 995,764 of record NZ_JAPEPX010000001.1, on the reverse strand, counting down.
ACCCGCTCGGCACCGCCGTCGCCGAGGCGCACGCCCGCGGGCTGGAACTGCACGCCTGGTTCAACCCGTACCGGGTGGCCCAGCACACCGACCTCGACCGGCTGGCCGACGGCCACCCGGCCCTGCGCAATCCCGGGTGGGTGGTCCAGTACGGCGGCAAGACCTACTACAACCCGGGCCTGCCCGAGGTGCGGAGCTTCGTCCAGGAGGCCATGCTCGACGCCGTCTCCCGCTACGCGGTGGACGGGGTGCACTGGGACGACTACTTCTACCCGTACCCCGCCGAGGACGACTACTTCGACGACGACGACGCGTACGAGGAGTACGGCGGCGCCTTCGACTCCCGGGCGGACTGGCGCAGGAACAACATCGACTTGCTGGTCAGCGAGATGTCGGCGCGAGTGAGGAAGGTCCGTCCGGCGGCGCGGTTCGGTGTCAGTCCGTTCGGGGTCTGGCGCAACTCCAACGTGGACCCGGAGGGCTCGCCCACGCGGGCGGGCGTCGCGACGTACGACGACCTGTACGCGGACACCCGCAAGTGGGTCAGGGAGGGCTGGATCGACTACATCGTGCCGCAGGCGTACTGGGAGATCGGACACGCGAGCGCCGACTACGCGGACCTCGTGCCCTGGTGGGCGCGGACCGTCGCCGGCACGAATGTGCGGCTCTACGTCGGCGAGGCGCTCTACCGCTGCGACCCGGACAGTGCCACGGCGGCCTGGCGCGATCCGGCGGAGCTGTCGCGGCACCTCCGGTTCGCGAAGGGGTACCCCGAGGTCCGCGGCCACTGCTACTTCTCGGCGAAGCAGGTGGTCGCGGACCCCAATGGAGCGATGGCCAGGGTGGTCGCCGACCACTACCCGACCGCGGCGGCGCCGCGCTGAGTCAGTGCGTGGGCTCCGTCGGGTGCTTCACGACGCAGTCGGGGCCGGGGGACATGACGGCCTCGTGGCCGTCCTGGAAACGGACCCGGTAGGGAGGGGTGCCGTTCTCGCCGAGTACCTGGGTGATCTCGCCGACCTTGTCGTGCTGCCCGACGATCCTGCCGTGCTGCACCAACTGGTCGCCCTCGGTCGCGCGCATAGTGACCTCCTCGGTGGCGGTCCGATCCGATCCGGTGTTAGCAGTTTAGGGCGGATCGCCCCTATTTGACCCGCTGGGTCACGGCGATGCAGACCAGCACCGCGCAGGCGGCCAGCGGTGCGGCGGGCGACAGCCGCTCGCCCAGCAGCGCCACCGACCACACCAGGGTCAGCAGCGGCTGGGCGAGCTGGAGCTGGCTCGCCCGGGCCGGGCCGATCTCGGCCATCCCCCGGTACCAGACGTACAGGCCGAGGAAGGTGGAACCGGCCGCGGCCCAGACCAGCCCGGCCAGCCCGTGGCCGGTCAGGTGCACCGGCTCGTACGCGAGCCCGAGCACGCAGCCGGCCGCGCTGAGCGGCAGGCACAGCACCAGGGCCCAGCCGATCACCTGCCAGCCGGGCAGCCGGCGGGCCAGCCGCCCGCCCTCGGTGTACCCGGCCGCGCACACCAGCAGGGCCGCGCCGAGGAAGCCGTCGCCGGCCGAGACGCCGCCGCCGCTCTGCCCGAGGGTGAAGCCGAGCACGACCAGGGCTCCGGCGACGGCCGCCGCCCAGAACCGGCGGGGCGGGCGCACCCCGGTGCGCAGGGCCGCGAGGGCGGCGGTGGTCAGCGGCAGCAGGCCGACCACCACGGCGGCGTGCGAGGTGGTGGACGTCTGGAGGGCGAGCGTGGTGAGCAGCGGAAACCCGACCACCACCCCGGCGGCCACGACGGCGAGCCCCGCCCAGTGCTCGCGGGCCGGCAGCGGCACCCGTCCGGCCAGCAGGAAGCCGCCCGCGATCAGCGCGGCGAGCACGCTGCGCAGCGAGACCAGCGACCAGGGGCCGAAGCTCTCCAGGCCCCAGGCGGTGGCGGGGAAGGTCAGCGAGAAGGCGACGACGCCGAGTGCGGCGAGGGCGGTGCCGGAGTTCGCGCGACTGCCCGCCCGGCCCCGAACTGCTATCGGGCTGGGGCGGGTAGCGCTATTCTGTGCTGTCATGTACGAGCGTAGCAGTGTGGCGGAACTGGCAGAATCCCTGCGGTCGGAGCTCAATCGCTACTCGATCGGTGGAAAGCTGCCGTCGAGCCGGGCCATCGTGGAGCGCTACCGGGTCAGTCCGGTCACCGTCTCCCGGGCCCTGGCCCAGCTCGCCGCCGAAGGGCTCGTGGTCACCCGGCCCGGCGCCGGCGTGTTCCGCGCCCAGCCCCGTACGGAGACCGGCGTGCCCGGCGACACCTCCTGGCAGGAGGTCGCCCTCAGCGCCGAGGGCGCGGGCGACGTGGTGCCCCGCTCCGTGGACGCCTCCGGGGTCCTCGTCTGCCTGACCGAACCGCCGCCCGGGGTGATCGGGCTCAACAGCGGTTACCTGCACCCCTCCATCCAGCCCGAGCGGGCCATGGCCGCCGCGCTGGCCCGGGCCGGCCGCCGCCCCGGCGCCTGGGGGCGGCCGCCGATGGAGGGCCTGCCCGAGCTGCGCGACTGGTTCGCCCGCGAGATCGGCGGGGCCGTCGCGGCCGCCGACGTCCTGGTCACCGCGGGCGGGCAGAGCGCGCTGACCACCGCGCTGCGGGCGCTGGCCCCGCCCGGCGCGCCGGTGCTGGTGGAGTCCCCGACCTACCCCGGGCTGCTCGCCATCGCCCGTGCCTCCGGCTGCCGGCCCGTCCCCGTACCGGTCGACGCCGACGGGGTCCGCCCGGAGCTGCTGGCCGCCGCCTTCGAGGCGACCGGCGCGCGGGTGTTCGTGTGCCAGCCGCTGTTCCAGAACCCGACGGGGGCGGTGCTGTCCGCCGGGCGGCGGGGCGAGGTGCTGCGGATCGCGCGGGCCGCCGGGGCGTTCGTGGTCGAGGACGACTACGCCCGGGCCCTGGCCCACGAGGACGCCGGGCCGCTGCCCGCGACGCTGGCCGCCGAGGACCACGACGGGGTGGTCGTACACGTCCGCTCGCTGACCAAGGCCACGTCGCCCAGCCTGCGGGTGGGCGCGCTGGCCGCCCGGGGGCCGGTGCTGGACCGGTTGCGGGCCATTCAGGTGGTGGACAGCTTCTTCGTGCCCCGGCCGCTCCAGGAGGCCGCGCTCGAACTGGTCGGCGCGCCCGCCTGGCCGCGTCACCTGCGGGCCGTCGCCGCCGAGTTGCGCCACCGGCGGGACGTCCTCGCGGGCGCGCTGCGCAGGGAGCTGCCCGGGCTGGAACTGACGCATCCGCCGACGGGCGGGTACCAGCTCTGGACCCGGCTCGGCGAGGGCGCCGACGACACGGCCTTCGCCGCGGCGGCCCTGCGCTCCGGCGTCGCGGTCGCGGCCGGGCGGCCGTACTTCTGCGCGGAACCGCCGGGCCCGTACGTACGGCTCAGCTTCGCCGGGGTGTCGGGCGCGGGGGAGCTGGCCGAAGCCGTGCGGCGGCTGCGGGTCGGCCCCGGGGCGAACGCGGCGGCCCCGGACGCTTGACCCCGCGCCGCGGGCGGCCCACCATCACCGCATGCACGTTCGGGTCTCGCTCGTCGCGGCAGCGCGTGGTACCCCGCTGCTCGCCGAGCGCTTCGACGACGACCGCCCGCTGGACGGGGCCGGCTGGCGCGCGGTGGAGTCCGCCGCGCACGGCCTGGTGCCGCTGGGCGCCGCCGAGCTGCGCTACTGCTCGCCGACCCCGCGCAGCCGGGCCACCGGCGAGGCCCTCGGGTACGCCCCGCTCGCCCAACCGGCGCTGCGCGACTGCGACATGGGGCGCTGGCGGGGGCTGACGCTGGGCGAGGTGACCGCCCGCGAACCCGGGGCGGTGGACGTCTGGCTCAGCGACCCCCTCGCCGCCCCGCACGGCGGGGAATCCCTGCTGGCCTTCATCTCCCGGATCGGCGGCTGGCTCGACACCCGGCCGGCGGACGACGGCGGCGCCATCGTGGCGGTGGCCGAGCCGGCGGTGGTCCGGGCGGCCCTGGTCTACGCGCTGAAGGCGCCCCCGCTGACGTACTGGAACGTGGACGTCCGCCCGCTCTCCACGATCACCCTGACGGGCTGGTCCGGCCGCTGGCACCTCTCTTTGCAGGCGCCGGTGTAGCCCTACCGGGGCGGGACGCTCCCCGCGTGCTCGCGCACCGCGATCCTGGCCAGCTTCGTCAGCATCATGCCGTTGCGGACGGCGACGAGGTAGTCGACCGGGAGCCCGTGCATCCGGGTGCCCGGCCCCCGCAGGGGGTGCCAGTCGAGGGTGAAGAGGGTGTTCTCGCCCCAGGGGGTCAGCCTCATGGCGATGCGGGCCGCCCCGAAGGGTTCCGCCTTCGCCTCCAGTTCCAGGCGCGTTTGCGGTTCGCAGATCCGTACGACACACGTGTCGTCGAGGGTCAGGGGGCCGACGCCGACCCGGACCCGCAGGCGCGCGCCCACCGCCGGCCAGTGCGCGTCCGCCGCGAGGACCTGCCGGGTACCCGTGACCCACTCCCCGTAGCGGTGGCCGTCGGACAGCAGGCGCCAGACCTCGGACGGCGAGCTCAGGATCAGGCGGCGGTTGCGGGCCACGCCGATCACGCTCCTTCCCGGACGGGGGGAACATTGCATAAACGTGCGGGTCTACGTATAGTCATGCCATCGAAGAGGAGGGTCCGATGGTGGTACGTGTAGCGGTGGCCGGAGCGAGCGGATACGCGGGCGGTGAGGTGCTGCGCCTGCTGCTCGCCCACCCCGAGGTGGAGATCGGCGCGCTGACCGCCAACTCCAACGCCGGGCAACTCCTCGGTTCCCTGCAGCCGCACCTCGTTCCGCTCGCGGGCCGCACCCTGGAGGCGACCACGCCCGAGGTGCTCTCCGGACATGATGTCGTGTTCCTGGCCCTGCCGCACGGCCAGTCCGCCGCCGTGGCGGCCCAGCTCGGCGAGGACGTCCTCGCCGTGGACATGGGCGCCGACCACCGGCTGAAGGACTCCGCCGACTGGGACAAGTTCTACGGCGCCCCGCACGCCGGGACCTGGCCCTACGGCCTCCCCGAGCTCCCCGGCGCCCGCGCCGCGCTGGCCGGGTCCAAGCGCGTCGCCGTCCCCGGCTGCTACCCGACCGCCGTCTCGCTCGCCCTCTTCCCGGCATACCAGGCCCAGCTCGCCGAGCCCGAGGCCGTGATCGTCGCCGCCACCGGCACCTCCGGCGCCGGCAAGGCGCTCAAGCCGCACCTGCTCGGCTCCGAGGTCATGGGCTCCATGAGCCCCTACGGCGTCGGCGGCGGCCACCGCCACATCCCGGAGATGATCCAGAACCTGAGCCCCCTGGCCGGGCAGCGCGTCTCCGTGTCCTTCACGCCCACCCTCGCGCCGATGCCCCGCGGCATCCTCGCCACCTGCTCCGCCAAGGCCCTCCCCGGCACGACGGCCGAGTCGCTCCGCGCCGCGTACGAGAAGGCGTACGCCGACGAGCCCTTCGTCCAGCTCCTCCCCGAGGGCCAGTGGCCCGCCACCTCCTCGGTCTACGGTTCCAACGCCGTTCAGGTCCAGGTCGCCCACGACGAGGCCGCCGGGCGGATCATCGCCATCAGCGCCATCGACAACCTCACCAAGGGCACCGCCGGCGGCGCGGTCCAGAGCATGAACATCGCCCTGGGGCTCCACGAGAGCCTGGGTCTTTCCACGATCGGAGTCGCACCGTGAGTGTCACGGCAGCACAGGGGTTCACGGCGGCCGGCATCGCCGCCGGAATCAAGGCGAACGGCAACCCCGACCTGGCCCTCGTGGTCAACAACGGGCCGCGACTGGCCGCCGCGGGCGTCTTCACCTCCAACCGCGTCAAGGCCGCGCCCGTCCACTGGTCCGAGCAGGTCCTGCGCGGCGGTCTCGTCAGCGCGGTGGTCCTCAACTCCGGCGGCGCCAACGCCTGCACCGGCCCCAAGGGCTTCCAGGACACCCACGCCACCGCCGAGAAGGTCGCGCAGGCCCTCGGCGGCGAGCACAACGCCGGCGAGATCGCCGTCGCCTCCACCGGCCTGATCGGCGTCCTGCTCCCCATGGACAAGCTGCTCCCCGGCATCGACACCGCGGCCGCCGCCCTCACCGCCGACGGCGGCGAGGACGCCGCGATCGCCATCAAGACCACCGACACCGTGCACAAGACGGCCACCGCCTCCCAGGACGGCTGGACCGTCGGCGGCATGGCCAAGGGCGCGGGCATGCTCGCCCCGGGCCTGGCCACCATGCTCGTCGTCCTCACCACCGACGCCGACGTGGACAGCGCCACCCTCGACCGGGCGCTGCGCTCCGCCACCCGCACCACCTTCGACCGGGTCGACTCCGACGGCTGCATGTCCACCAACGACACGGTGCTGCTGCTCGCCTCCGGCGCGTCCGGCCAGGTCCCCGCGTACGAGGCCTTCGCGGAGGCCGTACGGACGGTCTGCGACGACCTCGCCCGCCAGCTGATCGGCGACGCCGAGGGCGCCAGCAAGGACATCCGCATCGAGGTCATCGGCGCGGTCAGCGAGGACGACGCGGTCGAGGTCGGCCGCTCGATCGCCCGGAACAACCTGCTCAAGTGCGCCATCCACGGCGAGGACCCGAACTGGGGCCGGGTGCTCTCCGCCATCGGCACCACCAAGGCCGCCTTCGACCCGGACCGCCTCAATGTCGCCATCAACGGCGTCTGGGTCTGCAAGAACGGCTCGGTCGGCGAGGACCGCGACCAGGTCTCCATGAAGGACCGCGAGGTCCGCATCACGGCCGACCTGGCCGGCGGCGACGAGTCCGCCGTGATCTGGGCCAACGACCTGACCGCCGAGTACGTCCACGAGAACAGCGCGTACAGCTCATGAGCGACGAGAAGGCCGGCCAGCCCGGCACCGGCACCGCGCGCAAGCACACCGCGCTGCCCAAGGCGCAGATCCTCATCGAGGCGCTGCCCTGGCTCACCCGCCACAACGGCAAGGTCGTCGTCATCAAGTTCGGCGGCAACGCCATGATCGACGAGGAACTGAAGGCCGCCTTCGCCCAGGACGTGGTCTTCCTGCGCCAGGCCGGCCTCAAGCCGGTCGTCGTGCACGGCGGCGGCCCGCAGATCAACGCGGCCCTCGACAAGCAGGGCCTGGTCAGCGAGTTCAAGGCGGGCCTGCGGGTCACCACCCCGGAGGCCATGGACATCGTACGGATGGTCCTGGCGGGCCAGGTCCAGCGCGAGCTCGTCGGGCTGCTCAACCAGCACGGGCCGCTCGCCGTGGGCCTGACCGGCGAGGACGCGCACACCATCACCGCCACCAAGCACAGCCCGCAGATCAACGGCGAGAGCGTCGACATCGGCCGGGTCGGGGAGATCACCGCCATCGACACCGGGGCGATCGAGGCGCTGCTGGCGGACGGCCGGATCCCGGTCATCTCCTCCATCGCGCGCAGCGGCGACGACCACCACGTGTACAACGTCAACGCCGACACCGCGGCGGCGGCGCTCGCGGCCGCCCTCGGCGCCGAGACGCTGATGGTCCTCACCGACGTCGAGGGCCTCTACGCGGACTGGCCCCACAGCGACGAGGTCATCAGCCGCCTCACGGTCAGCCAGCTGGAGAAGCTGATGCCCGATCTGTCCAGCGGCATGGTGCCCAAGATGGAGGGCTGTCTGCACGCTGTTCGCAACGGGGTCAGGACGGCCAGGGTGCTCGACGGCCGGGTCCAGCACTCGATCCTGCTGGAGATCTTCACCGACGAGGGAATCGGCACGATGGTCGTGCCCGACGAGCAGGGAGGGGAACCCGCATGACCGGCAACCAGGAATACGCCGCCCGCTGGCAGGGCGCTCTGACCAACAACTACGGCACCCCCGCGCTGGCCCTCGTACGCGGCGCGGGCGCCCAGGTCTGGGACGCCGACGGCCGGCAGTACACCGACTTCGTCGGCGGCATCGCGGTCAACGCCCTCGGCCACGCGCACCCGGCGGTCGTCTCGGCCGTGACGGAGCAGATCTCCACCCTCGGCCACGTCTCCAACCTCTACGCCTCCGGGCCCGTCCTCGCCCTCGGCGAGCGGCTGCTCCAGCTCTTCGGCCGCCCGGGCCGGGTCTTCTTCTGCAACTCGGGCGCCGAGGCCGTCGAGGCCGCCTTCAAGATCGGCCGGCTGACCGGGCGGACCCACATGGTCGCGACCGACGGCGGCTTCCACGGCCGGACCATGGGCGCCCTCGCGCTCACCGGCCAGCCCGCGAAGCAGGGCCCCTTCCTGCCGCTGCCCGGCGATGTCACGCACGTCCCGTACGGAGACGTGGAGGCCCTGCGGGCCGCCGTCACCGAGGAGACGGCGCTCGTGATCATCGAGCCGATCCAGGGCGAGAACGGCGTCGTCGTCCCGCCCGCCGGCTACCTGAAGGCCGCCCGCGAGATCACCCGGGCCACCGGGACCCTGCTCGTCCTCGACGAGGTGCAGACCGGCATCGGGCGCTGCGGCCAGTGGTTCGAGCACCAGGCCCACGAGGGTGTCGACCCCGACCTCGTCACCCTCGCCAAGGGGCTCGGCGGCGGTCTGCCGGTCGGCGCCGTCGCCGCCTTCGGGCCGGCCGCCGAGCTGCTCCAGCCCGGCCAGCACGGCACCACCTTCGGCGGGAACCCGGTCGCCTGCGCCGCCGGCCTCGCCGTGATCGACACCATCGCCGCCGACGGACTGCTCGACCGGGTCAAGGCGCGGGGCGAGCGGCTGCGCTCCGGAATCGAGGCCTCCGGGAGCGCGCTCGTATCCCACGTCCGCGGTGCGGGCCTTCTGCTGGGTATCGTGCTGACCGAGCCCCTCGCACCTCAGGTGCAGCAGGCGGCTCAGGATGCCGGCTTCCTGGTCAACGCGCCCGCCCCCGACGTCGTACGGCTCATGCCCCCGTACGTCCTCACCGAGGCCGAGGCGGACGCGTTCGTCCACGCCCTGCCGGGCATCCTGGCGGCGGCCAGCGGCGCCGCCGAGAACGCTGCCAACGGGGACGGACGAACCGGGGAATGAGACGACGATGAGTCACGCGCAGGAACACGAGCAGAGCGGCCCGTCCGTCCCGCAGACCCGCACCGCCCGCCACCGCCGGATCGTGGACATCCTCAACCGGCAGCCGGTCCGCTCCCAGAGCCAGCTGGCGAAACTCCTCGCCGACGACGGGCTGAGCGTCACCCAGGCGACGCTCAGCCGGGACCTCGACGAGCTGGGCGCGGTGAAGATCCGCAACACCGGCGGCGAGCTGATCTACGCGGTACCCAGCGAGGGCGGCTTCCGCACCCCGCAGGCCCCGCTCGGCGAGTCGGCGAAGGAGGAGCGCATGCGGCGCCTCTCCGGTGAGCTGCTGATCTCGGCGGAGGCCTCCGCGAACCTCGTGGTCCTGCGCACCCCGCCGGGTGCGGCCCAGTTCCTCGCCTCCGCGATCGACCAGGCCGAACTCCGAGAGATCCTCGGCACGATCGCCGGCGACGACACGCTGATGCTGATCAGCCGTGACCCGTCGGGCGGCCAGGCCCTCGCGGACCACCTGCTGAGGCTGGCCCAGAAGGAGGGCTGACGGCCCCGCGGCCTTTGCCGACGGCCCGTCACCTCCCGCGCTCCGGCGGGCGGATATCCGGTGTACGGCCTCCGGCCGGGCGGCCTAGGCTCGGCGTGTGCATGCCTACACCCTCGCCAGTGTCGCCGTGCCCGTCACGGCCGCGCTGTACGGGCTGGCGGGCGTGCTCCGGTGCCGTACCGCGGTGCGGCGGCGGCGCGCCCTGCGCCGGTGGGCGGTCGTCCTGGCCGACCCGTACCAGGCGGTCATGGACCGCTGGTGGCCGTACGACACGACCCAGGCGGCCGCCGCGCGGCTGGTCCTCGACGGGCTCGTCACCGTCAACCACCGCGGCAACCTCAGGCCGTCCCCGGCCGCTTCGGACCCCGCCCGCATCCCCGGCCATCCCCTGCCGGAGGCCCTGCTGGCCGCCCTGCTGCGCCGGACCGCCCCCGCGACCCTCGGCAACATCGTGGAACGGGACGCGGGGTTCGAGGCGGCCCGCCGGGAGTTCCGCGCGGCCCGCCCGGCCCTCCTCAGGGTCGGCGAGCCCGCCCGTCCGGCCATGTTCGGGCTGTACCTGGTCCTGGCCGAGATGCTCTTCTGCGCCGCGGGCCTGATGTCGCTGCGGCCCGACGGCGACGCCGAATGGACGGCCGCCTGGGCTGCCTGGACCGCACTGATCGCCCAGGTGATCTGGTTCCCCGTCTACCCGCGGGCCCGCGGGGCCGGCTGGACGGCGGACGCCGACGTCGCGGAGGCCGCGCGCCTGACCCATCCGGCGCTCGCCACGCTGGAGGCCCGCGATCCGGAGGCCCTGCGGCGGCTGGGCGTGAGCCGCGTGCGCACCCGGCGCGGCCGCAACCGGGGGCGTCCGCGCCGCCGTCGGACACCCGCCGAGAGCAGCGTGCCCGCCGCTCAGTAGCGGGTGACGGCCAGCGCCCCGGACTCCGTGCCGATCGCGATGTGGGGAGCCCGGCGCGGGTCGGCCCAGCGCAGGATCGCCCGCATGGTCCGCTCCGGCACGGACACGCAGCCGGCCGTCGCGCCCTTGCCGTTGACGTGCAGGAAGATGCCCGCGCCCCGCCCGCGCACCGGGCTCTCGTAGTTGAAGCCGATGAGCAGCGCGTGCGCGTACTGCTTCTCGTACGTCACCAGGTGCTCGGCCTCGCCCGGCGCGCAGTCCGCCGGCAGCGGCTCCACCCAGCGGTTGTAGCTGCCGGACGCGTTGTCCTGGCACCACCACGAACGATCCGTCACCCGCCGGTAGTGGTACGCCGTCCCGGCCGGGGCGGACCGGATCCCGAACGCGAACGGGAGTGCGTACAGGCCGGTCGGCGTGGTGTTCGTGCCCTGGGTCCGGGTCGCGCCCTCGGTCAGCCCGTTCGCGCCGAACCGGGCCTCGGCGCTGCCCTCCGCGTACCAGTGCCCCGCGCGCCGGTCCCACCAGGTCAGGCGGCCTGTCGTGGATCCGGGTGCGGGGGCGACGGCGGTGATCAGCTGACTTCCGCCGCCGGTGTCGGCGAGCCGGGCGGGCAGCGGGCCGGTCCCCCGGGGGAGCAGGGAGGTGACGATCAGCGAGCCGGTGACAAGAGCGGTACGCAGCACATGTCAGACGGTACGGGGCACAAGGGGCAGCGGCAGCGCAGGCAGGCCGTCGAGGCTCGTTTCGATGAACTCGCGCGGTCGCGAAGTCGCCCGCGTCGGCGCTGAGCGCGGCCGGCCGGGTGTCGAAGTGCTCCAGCGGGGGTCGTCGCGGAAGGCCGCCTCGCACTCGCCGTTGGGGCGATTGCCGGCCCGGACTCCCTTCCGGTGCCGGTCAATCGCGTCGCCGCGACGCCCGGACGGTGTCCGCCGCCAGCGCGCGCAGCCCCGGGTCGCTGTCCTCCCCCAGGGTGACGGCGGCCCGCAGCGCGGCCTCGCCGCCCTGGGCCCGCAGCAGGCGGAACGCGGCCCGGCGGACGTGGACCGGCCGCTCGGGTACGGCCCGCGCCGCGAGCAGGCCGGTCGGCAGCCGGCAGGCCGCGTCGCGCAGGCTCCGGTACACCTCGCGGGTCACCGACGCCGACGGGTCGTCCAGCATCGGGAGCAGCACCCCGTCGTCGGGGGTGGCGTCCAGCAGGCGCAGTCCGGCGACGGCCGCCGCCCGCACCGCCCCGTCGGGGTGGCCCAGGAGCGCGCCCAGCAGCGGCGCGTCGGCGCGCCCGGCGCACTCGCAGAACCCGGCCACCGCGTAGGCGGAGACCCGGGCGGGGTCCTCGACGAGCTCGCGGCAGCGCGCGTACGGGTCGTCCCCGGCCTGCCTGACGAGCCAGCGCGCGCAGGCCCGTACGAGGCCCGAGCGGTCGGTGAGGTACCGCCCGGCCTCCGCGGCCCGGCCCGCCCGGCGCAGGGCGGTGACCCCGCAGGCGCGGACCATGGGGACGTGCCCGCCGAGCAGGCTGTCGATCGCCTCGTCGTCCGGCCCGTCGGCGGCCATCGCGGCCGTCGCGGCCTCGGCCCACAGCCGGCTCGTCAGGGGATCCTGCTCGCCGGCGGCCCGCCGGGCGAGTTCCCGTACGTCGAACAGCCCGGCGTCGAGCGTCAGCCGGACGGCGAACCGCCGGACCCGCAGGTCCCCGCTGCGCCGCAGCCAGGCCATGACGGTGTCGGGCACCTCGCCGGTCATGGTGAGGGCGGGTCGGGCGTCACGCCACCACCGCGCGGGGCGGGCCGGGCGCCACAGCGGGGCGAGCACCGGCTCCTCGGCGCGCAGGGCGGTCTCGAACAGCTCCAGCGCCCAGGCGCCCTGCTCGCGCCGGCCGAGGCGCAGCACGAGCGGCACGAGGTCGACCAGGGTCTGTCCGGGCCGGGCGGCGAGCGCATCGGCGAGCACCCGCCGGGCGCGCTCGCGGACCGCCGGGACCCAGTCCGCGCACCGGATGGCGACGAGCGGGAGCGGAGGGTTGCGCTCCCCGAGCGCGGCCTCGCGGATCCGGCCGTCGGGGTGGCACAGCCGCGTCTCGATCCGGTCGCCGCGCGGCGGCTCGTACGAGCGGGCGTGGACGCGCCGCACCTCCTCGTCGAAGGCGGTCCAGGCCCCGGGCAGGTCGAGCCGGCGGATCCCGCCGATCCCGAAGCGCTCGCCGCGCAGCAGCAAGCGCTCCGCCGCGTCGCGCCCGCTGTCCGTCTCCCACCGCGCCGTGGCGCCCATGTGTCCTCCCCGTATGGCCAGGCCGCCGATCGTAGGCGGCGGCCCGGATCCGCGCCTCCCATATTCGGCCTGGTCAGACGCCTCGACAGGGGGTTGATTGACGAAACATACGGAGTAGTGCATAGTTATGCCTGTCGTTCAATGCACCGTAAGGAGAAACCCGTGACCGAGCGCGTCGTACTCGCCTACTCGGGCGGCCTGGACACCTCCGTCGCCATCGGCTGGATCGCCGAGGAGACGGGCGCCGAGGTCATCGCCGTTGCCGTGGACGTCGGCCAGGGCGGCGAGGACCTGGACGTCATCCGCAAGCGCGCGCTCGCCTGCGGTGCCGTCGAGGCCGAGGTCGCGGACGCCAAGGACGAGTTCGCCAACGAGTACTGCCTCCCGGCGATCAAGGCGAACGCCCTCTACATGGACCGCTATCCGCTGGTCTCGGCCCTGTCCCGGCCGACCATCGTCAAGCACCTGGTGGCCGCCGCGAACAAGCACGGCGCCTCGATCGTGGCCCACGGCTGCACCGGCAAGGGCAACGACCAGGTCCGCTTCGAGGCCGGCATCGCCGCCCTCGGCCCCGACCTCAAGTGCATCGCCCCGGTCCGCGACTACGCGATGACCCGTGACAAGGCGATCGCCTTCTGCGAGGCCAAGAACCTCCCGATCGCGACCACCAAGAAGTCCCCGTACTCCATCGACCAGAACGTCTTCGGGCGCGCCGTCGAGACGGGCTTCCTGGAGGACATCTGGAACGCGCCGATCGAGGACATCTACGAGTACACCTCGAACCCCGCCGAGGCCCGCGAGGCCGACGAGGTCGTCATCTCCTTCAAGGAGGGCGTCCCGGTCGCCATCGACGGCAAGCCCGTCACCGTGCTCCAGGCCATCCAGCAGCTCAACGAGCGCGCCGGCGCCCAGGGCATCGGCCGGATCGACATGGTCGAGGACCGTCTCGTCGGCATCAAGTCCCGCGAGGTGTACGAGGCGCCTGGCGCGATCGCGCTGATCACCGCCCACCAGGAGCTGGAGAACGTCACCGTCGAGCGCGAGCTGGCCCGCTACAAGCGGCAGGTCGAGCAGCGCTGGGGCGAGATGGTCTACGACGGCCTGTGGTTCTCCCCGCTCAAGCGCGCCCTGGACGGCTTCATCAACGAGGCCAACCAGCACGTCACCGGCGACATCCGGATGACCCTGCACGGCGGCCGCGCCGTCGTCACCGGTCGCAAGTCCGACGAGTCGCTCTACGACTTCAACCTCGCGACCTACGACTCGGGCGACACCTTCGACCAGTCCAAGGCGCAGGGCTTCATCGAGATCTTCGGCCTGTCCTCGAAGATCGCGGCGCGGCGCGACCTCGCCTGACCGACCAGCAGTACGTGACCGCCTCCCCGTTTCCTCCGCGGCGGGGAGGCTGTTTCACATCCAGAAGCAGCCGTACAGGCCATGCAGTCTTGAGGAGCAGTAGCTGTGAGCAGCAACAACGGTGGTGACGTCCGGCTCTGGGGCGGCCGGTTCGCCGACGGCCCTTCGGAGGCGCTGGCCCTGCTGTCCGCGTCCGTCCACTTCGACTGGCGCCTCGCCCCCTACGACATCGCCGGCTCCCGCGCCCACGCCCGGGTGCTCGCCAAGGCGGGCCTGCTCACGGCCGACGAGCTCGACCGCATGATCGCGGGCCTCGACCGGCTCGAAGCGGACGTGGCCGACGGCTCCTTCACGGGCACCATCGCCGACGAGGACGTGCACACCGCCCTGGAGCGCGGCCTGCTGGAGCGGCTCGGCGCCGACCTCGGCGGCAAGCTGCGCGCCGGCCGGTCCCGCAACGACCAGGTCGCCACCCTCTTCCGGATGTACCTGCGCGACCACGCCCGGATCATCGGCGGCCTGATCGCCGACCTCCAGGACGCGCTGGTCCACCTCGCCGACACGCACGCCGACGTGGCCATGCCGGGCCGGACCCACCTCCAGCACGCGCAGCCCGTGCTCTTCGCCCACCACGTACTGGCCCACGTACAGGCGCTGTCCCGGGACGCGGAGCGGCTGCGGCAGTGGGACACCCGGACCGCGGTCTCCCCGTACGGTTCGGGGGCGCTGGCCGGCTCCTCGCTGGGCCTGGACCCGGAGGCGGTCGCCGCCGACCTGGGCTTCGAGCGCGGCTCGGTCGGCAACTCGATCGACGGCACGGCCTCCCGCGACTTCGTCGCCGAGTTCGCCTTCATCACCGCGATGATCGGGATCAACCTGTCCCGGATCGCGGAGGAGATCATCATCTGGAACACGAAGGAGTTCTCCTTCGTGACCCTGCACGACGCCTTCTCGACCGGGTCGTCGATCATGCCGCAGAAGAAGAACCCGGACATCGCGGAGCTGGCGCGCGGCAAGTCGGGCCGCCTCATCGGCAACCTGACGGGTCTGCTGGCCACGCTGAAGGCGCTGCCGCTGGCCTACAACCGGGACCTCCAGGAGGACAAGGAGCCGGTCTTCGACTCCTGCGACACCCTCGAAGTGCTGCTCCCGGCCTTCACCGGCATGATGGCGACCCTCACGGTGAACCGGCAGCGGATGGAAGAGCTGGCTCCGGCGGGCTTCTCCCTCGCGACCGACATCGCGGAGTGGCTGGTCAAGCAGGGCGTGCCGTTCCGCGTCGCGCACGAGGTGGCCGGCGAGTGCGTCAAGGAGTGCGAGGCGCTCGGCATCGAGCTCGACGAGCTCACCGACGAGCAGTTCGCGAAGATCTCCGAGCACCTGACCCCGGAGGTCCGCACGGTCCTCAACGTGCCCGGGGCGCTGGCCTCCCGCAAGGGCCGCGGCGGCACCGCCCCGTCGGCGGTGGCGCTCCAGCTCACCGAGCTGAAGGCCGACCTGGTGATCCAGCACGCCTGGGCCAAGCACAAGCAGTAGCGGTCACCCGTCACGCGTGAAGGGGCGGTGGGAGCCACACGGTTCCCACCGCCCCTTCGTCGTGCGGGTGATCGGCGGACGACGCGGGCGCTACGCCGCCCACGCGGCCAGGGCGTCGAAGTCGGCCCGGACCAGGCCGATCCGCTCGTCGATGCGCAGGAGCAGGGTGTGCGCCGGGTGGCGCTGGTCGACGTACTCGCGGTCCATGGCCGTGATGTCGTCGTCGATCCACGCGAACGGGCGCCCGGCCGCGTACTCCAGGACGTACTGGGTCTTCCAGAACGTGCCGCGCGGCGCCCGGCCGTGCATCTGCGGCCAGTCGATGAACGGGAGTCTCGGCAGGCCCAGGTGCGGGCCTATCCAGTCGTTGGCCTCGTCCTTCCAGGTCGTCGCCCAGACCAGTTCGTACGCGTCCGCCAGCGCGAGGAGCTCCGCGCCGTGGCCGGGATTCAGCCAGACCCGCAGCGGCTTGGCGCTCTCGGCCTCCGTCCAGCCCGTGGGGCGCATCCGGTGGGTGAGGTAGCCCTCCGGGCGGCGCTGCGGCTTGGCGGCGTAGGGGTTCAGGGGGCCGTCCACGTCGATCAGGAGCAGGGGCTTCGGGGTCGGGTGCGTCATCTCGATCATGCTTCCGTTCCGGGCGCCCGGGGGCACCCCCATTATCGAATGAGACATGAACGTCTCATTCGGGGTATGCTTGTCTCATGGCCATGGATCGTGACCAGGTGCTGCGTGACGCGGCGGCCCTGCTCTCCCGCAAATCGACCGCCACGATGGACGAGGTCGCCCGCGCCGCCGGAATCGGGCGCGCGACCCTCCACCGGCATTTCGCCGGGCGCGACGCCCTCGTGCGCGCCCTCGAAGAACTCGGCATCCGGGAATTCGAGGTGGCGTTCGACAATGCCCGCCTCGACGAGGACACGGCGGTGGACGCGCTCAGGCGACTCGTCGCCGAGGCGGAGCCGAACGCCCAGCTGCTGGCCTTTCTCGTCACCGAGAACCAGCTCTTCGAGGGCGACGAGGTCCACGAGGGATGGGCCCGGCTCGACGCCCGGGTCAGCGCGCTCTTCCGGCGCGGCCAGGAAGAGGGGCACATCAGGATCGACCTGAGCCCCGCCTGGCTCACCGAGGCCCTCTACGGCCTCATCGGCACCTGCGCCTGGGCCGTCACGGACGGCCGGGTCGCCGCCAAGGACTTTCAGTACATGATCATCGAGCTGCTGCTCGGTGGCGCACGACGGAGTGTGGAGAAATGAGCCGGACCGAACAGCTGATCACGCAGACGGGGGCGGAGGAGAAGAGCCGCGGCCGCTGGCTCGCGCTCTCCGTGCTCGTCCTGGCCGTGCTGCTGGTCGCGGTGGACGCCACCGTACTCGGCCTCGCCACGCCCTCACTCAGCGAGGACCTCAAGCCGTCCGGCACCCAGCTGCTGTGGATCGGCGACATCTACTCCTTCGTCATCGCCGGCCTGCTCGTCTCCATGGGCTCGCTCGGCGACCGGATAGGCCGCAAGAAGCTGCTGCTGGTCGGCGCGACCGCCTTCGGCGCCGTGTCCGTCCTCAACGCCTACGCGACCAGCCCCGAGATGATGATCCTGGCCCGCGCCCTGCTCGGCGTGGCCGGCGCGACCCTGATGCCGTCCACCCTCGCGCTGATCCGCAACATCTTCCACGACCCCAAGGAGCGCAGCCTCGCCATCGGCATCTGGGGCGCCACCGCCTCGGCCGGCGCGGCCGTCGGCCCCGTGGTCGGCGGAGCGCTGCTCCAGCACTTCTGGTGGGGCTCGGTCTTCCTCATCAACCTGCCCGTGATGATCGTCCTGGTCATCGTCGGCATCAAGCTGCTGCCCGAGTCCAAGAACCCGGTCGCCGGGCCCTGGGACCTGGCCAGCGTCGCCCTCTCCCTGGTCGGCATCATCGCGGTCGTGTACGCGGTCAAGGAGGTCGCCACCCACGGCCCCACCTGGGAGGTCTGGGCCGCCGCCGCGCTCGGCGCGGGCGCGCTGTACACCTTCGTACGGCGCCAGTTCCGCCTCACCGCGCCGCTGCTCGACATGCGGCTCTTCAAGCACCGCGGCTTCTCCGGCGCGGTCCTCGCCGACCTGCTCACCGTGTTCGGGCTGTCCGGACTGGTCTTCTTCCTCTCCCAGTTCCTCCAGCTCGTCCAGGGCCGCGAGCCGCTGGAGGCGGGCCTGGCCGAACTGCCCGCCGCCATCGGCGCGGTGGTCACCGGTCTCGTCGCCGGCCGCTACGCCCGCCGCTACTCGGTACGGTCGATCGTGACCGGCGGTCTCGCGGCCATCGGCCTCGCGCTCGGCGTGCTCACCCTGATCCACAAGGAGAGCGGCTACCCGCTGCTCGGCGCGGCCCTGTTGATCGTCGGCCTCGGCGCCGGTTTCTCCTTCACCGTCACCGCCGACGTGATCCTCTCCAGCGTGCCCAAGGAACAGGCCGGTTCGGCCTCCGCCGTCTCCGAGACCGCGTACGAACTCGGCGCCGCCCTCGGCATCGCCCTGCTCGGCTCCATCGTCACCGGCGTCTACCAGGGCTTCACCGCCCCGGCCGGGGTGCCGGCCGCCGTGGCCGACGCCGCGCACGAGTCGCTGGGCGGGGCCGTCGAGGCCGCCAGGTCGGTGGACCCGGCGACCGCGCAGACCATGGTGCACGCCGCCCAGGAGTCCTTCGTGGACGGCCTCCGCCTCGCCTCGGGCGTCGGCGCGGCCGTCCTGCTGGCCACCGCCGCGGCCGCCTGGTTCCTGCTGAAGGGGCAGAAGCTCCAGGACGGCATCGAGCACTGATCCTCGGTGATTTCCAGCCAAGGGGTGGTGACGTGCGCACAGTTGACATTCCGTTGACCCGCAGGACACCATCCCGGCGATGGAGATCACCGACCTGACCCCGGCGGAACGCCGCGTGTGGGACGCCTTCCCGCGCGGCGAGCGCGTCGACTTCCGGGCAGACCCCGACGAGGACGTCTCGGGCGGGGCCGCCTGGGGGCCCGAGCGCACCCTGCGCGCCGAGGTGCTCGCCGCGCTGCTGCTGCGCGGGGACCACGCCGACACGGCCGCGGCGGCCGCCGAGGGCCGGGTCGCCGGGCTCAACATCGAGGGCGCCCGGATCGCCGGGAGGCTCGACCTGAAGTACGCGGTCGTCGAGCACGCCGTCCGGCTGCGCGGCTGCTGGTTCGAGCGCAAACCGCTGCTCTACGGTGCCCAGTTGCGCGCCCTCGTCCTGTCGCACTCCGTACTGCCCGGGCTGACCGCCGCCACCCTGCGCGTGGACATCACCCTGAGGCTGACCGGCTGCCGCATCACCGGGCCCGTCCGCCTCCAGGGCGCCCGGACCGGCGGCGGCCTCTTCCTCCAGCGGGCCGTCATAGGAGACCCCGGCGCGCAGGAGGAGGCGGAGGAACCCGCCCTCCAGATCAACCACGCCGACATCGGCACCGACGTCATCGCCATGGACCTCACCGTCCACGGCCAGACCCGCGTCAACGGCGCCACCATCGGCGGCCAGATCAACCTCGACGGCGCCCGTCTGTACGCCCCCGGCGGCACCGCCCTGCACGCCGAGACCCTGACCGTCGGCACCGACCTGCGGGGCCGGGCGATGGAGGCCGTCGGCCGGGTCAACCTCAGCAGCGCCCGGATACCGGGCCACCTCAACCTCGCACGCGCCCGGCTCGTGAACCCCGACGGGGTCGCCCTCCGTGCCTCCAGCTGCGTGATCGGAGAGCTGTGGCTGCGGGCCTGCGACACCATCCAGGGCGACGTGAACCTGCGGCGCTCCCAGCTCGACATGCTGTACATATCGCCGGAAACCTGGCCCGAGCAGATCCGCATCGACGGCCTGACCTACCGCACCCTCGCCCCGCACCTGCCCGCCGAGCAGCGGCTGCCGGCGCTGGAGCGCGAGGAGTCCGGGTACCTCCCGTACGCCTACGAGCAGCTCGCGGCGGCCTACCGTACGGCCGGGGACGAGGGGGCCGCGCGGACCGTCCAGCTCGCCAAACTGCGCCGGCACCGGCGCACGCTTCCGCGGCACGCCCGGCTCTGGGGGCTGCTCCAGGACGCCACCGTCGGCTACGGCTTCCGGCCGCTGCGCGCGGCGGGGTGGCTGCTGGCGCTGCTGACGACCGGGGCCATCGCGTACGGGCTGCACCCGCCCCGGGCGCTCAAGGCGGGGGAGGCCCCGGACTTCAACGCCGTGTTCTACACGCTCGACCTGATGGTCCCGATCATCGGCTTCGGGCAGGAGGCCGCGTTCGCGCCGGGCGGCTGGTACCAGTGGCTGTCGTACCTGCTGATCGTGACCGGCTGGGTGCTCGCCACGACGACCGCCGCGGGCGTCAGCCGGTCACTGCAACGTCAGTAGGTTCCGGCCCGGGAAGGTCAGGCCGCCTTGGCCTTGGTGGCGTACATGTCCACGTACTCCTGGCCCGACAGCCGCATGACCTCGGCCATCACCGAGTCGGTGACGGCGCGCAGCACGTAGCGGTCGCGGTCCATGCCCTCGTAGCGGGAGAACTCCATCGGCTCGCCGAAGCGGACGGTGACCCGGCCCGGGCGCGGCATGCCCGCGCCGCCCGGCTGGAGCTTGTCGGTGCCGATCATCGCGAACGGGACCACGGGGGCGCCGGTCATCAGGGTCAGGCGGGCGATGCCGGTACGGCCGCGGTACAGGCGGCCGTCGGGGGAGCGGGTGCCCTCCGGGTAGATGCCGAAGATCTTGCCCTCTTCGAGGATCCGGCGGCCGGTCATCAGGGCCGCGACCCCGCCGTTGGCGCCGTCGCGGTCGACGGGGATCATGCCGGAACCGGTGAAGAACCACGCCATCAGACGGCCCTTGATGCCCTTGCCCGTCACGTACTCGTCCTTGCCGATGAAGTGGACCGTACGGTCACAGACCAGCGGGAGGATCATGGAGTCGATGAAGGTGAGGTGGTTGCCCGCCAGGATCACCGGACCGGTCCCCGGGATGTTCTCCACGCCCTCCACCCGGGTGCGGAACATCATGCGCATGACGGGTCCGACAGTGGCCTTGATGAGCGCGGTACGGAACAACGTGAGCCCTCCGGCATCGAAAGCGGTGCGCACCACACGGCGGTAGTGCAGGTGAGGACGATACTCGCGGCTGTGGGCTGATCGCACATCGGGTTCACGCGGTGGATACGCAGTGTTGACGCGTTGACACACGTTTGCGCCATGTTCCCCGCCGCCCCATCCGCCGGACACGGGCCGCTGCCTACGATCACCACGCCGAATCGGGCCGCGCGACGCCGGAGATCCCGGGGGTACTGGCCCTTTCAGAATGAGGAGTGGCACTCATGACGCAGGGTGGGGCAGCGCGGCGCACGGTCCTTGGGGCGGCGGTCCTGGCGGCCGGCGGCACGATCGCCGGACTCTCGGCGGGTTCCGCCTCGGCGGCGGAGAGCGGCCGCGGCGGCGTTGGCGGCTACCGGGACCTCCCCGTCCCGACGGTGATCGGCCACCGGGGTGCCAGCGGGTACCGGCCCGAGCACACCCTCGGCTCCTACCAGCTCGCGCTCGACCTCGGCGCCGACGTGGTCGAGCAGGACGTGGTGCCCACCAAGGACGGCCACCTGGTGTGCCGCCACGAGAACGAGATCGGGGGCACCACCGATGTCGCCGACCACGTCGAGTTCGCCTCCCGGCGCGCCACCAAGACGGTCGACGGGGTCTCCGTCACCGGCTGGTTCACCGAGGACTTCACCCTCGCCGAGCTGAAGACCCTGCGGGCGAAGGAACGTATCCCCGCCGTCCGCCAGCGCAACACGCTCTACGACGGCCGCTGGGCGGTGCCCACCTTCGAAGAGGTGCTGCGCTGGGCCGACCGCGAGGGCAAGCGGCGCGGCAAGCGCGTCTGGCTGCACGTGGAGACCAAGCACCCCAGCTACTTCCGCTCCCTCGGCCTCTCCCTGGAGGAGCCGCTCGCCCGGCTGCTGCGCCGCTACGGCCGCGACGGCAAGAACGCCGCCGTCTTCCTCCAGTCCTTCGAGCCGTCCAGCATCCAGCGGCTGTCGCGGCTGGTGTCGGCGCCGCGCGTGGTGCTGCTGTCCGCCGCGAACACCCGCCCCTGGGACTTCGAGGTGGCCAAGGACCCCCGTACCGTCGCGGACCTGGTCAAGCCCGAGGGCCTGAAGTGGATCGCCTCCTTCGCCCAGGGCATCGGCCCGACCCTCGACCTGATCGTGCCGCGCGACGCGGACGGCAAGCTGGGCACCCCGACCACCCTGGTCAAGGACGCGCACGCCCGCGGCCTGGTGCTGCACCCCTATACGGCGCGCAACGAGAACAGTTTCCTGCCGGCCGAATACCGCAAGGGAACGGATCCGGCCGGGTACGGGGACGCCTTCGGTGCTTTCCGGACGTATTTCGAACTCGGGATCGACGGAATCTTCACCGACAACCCCGACACCGGACTCCTCGCGGCCGAGGCCTTCCGCCCGGGCCGCGGCGTCAGCTGAGCGGCGCGGTCGAACGCCGCGACTGAGCGGCGTCAACCGATAAACGGAATATCACGTACGGGTGGGGCGTGCCCCGCGGGGAAACCGCGGGGCACGCCCCACGCGTCCCGCCCGGCATGGACCTGCTGAAGGAACCCGACCTCCTGAACCGACTGGGCCCGCTCCTCTCCGCCGAGGCGGCCGCGGAAGCCCCCGGGACCGGAGTGGAAGCGGCCGACCTCGAACAAGCCGTCTGGGTCAGGCTGCTGGAAGAGGGCCCCGCCCCCGCCGAGCCCGTGCGCTGGCTGCGCCGGGCGGTGCGCGCCGAGGCCCGGGTGGCCCGGCGCCGGGCCAGGCGCGAGGTTCCGTACGGCCGGCGCGCTCATCTCGTGGACGGCGCGGCGGAGCCGGAAGACGCCCTTCTCCACGGCGAGGAGAAGAAGGTCATCCGATCAGCTGTCGCCCGGTTGCCCGGACGCTGTCCTGAACTCATAGGGGCACTTCTTTCGCCCAGGGACTTGACTTACCGTGAAATCGCAGGGGAGTTGGGTATCTCACAAGGAAGTTTGGGGCCGGTCCGTTCCCGTTGCCTGGGATGTCTGCGCAGAATGCTGGCTGCAGAGGTTGCGGCTCCTGGCCTGCGGGGAAAGGAGCGGTAGACCAACGGGCTACCAGGTGAGCTGGAGGCATGCGCACATGGGCATGAGCGTGACCATTTCGGCGGCGGCCGCCGAGGACGCCGAGCAGATCTTCAAGCTGCAGTATCTGGCGTTCCAGCGGGAGGCCGAGCTGTACGGCAACTACCGCATCCAGCCGCTCACCCAGACCCTGGACTCCCTCAAGGGGGAACTGGAGACGGACACCGTCCTGGTGGCCCGGCTCGGGGACGAGGTCGTCGGCACCGTCCGCGGCAACGTCGACGAGGACGGCACCGCCAAGATCGCCAAGCTGTGCGTGCACCCGCGTCTCCAGGGCCACGGGCTCGGCGCCCGGCTGCTGCGCGCGGTGGAGGTGGCCCTCCAGGGCGACGGCGGGACCACCCGCTTCCGGCTGCACACCGGACACAAGAGCGAGTCCAACCTGCGGCTCTACCGCAAGGCGGGCTACACCCAGGTCGGCGGCCGCACCGCGTCCGACGGCGTCAAGCTGGTGATCCTGGAGAAGGAAGCCAAGAGCGCCGACGACTTCGCGGTCAGCGCCTGATCCCTGTTGACGGCTGGTACTGCTGGTACCGCTGATACGTCAGATGCATCAGATACGTCCGGTACGTCTGATGCGGAGTCAGCGCTTCGTGCGCAGCCAGAGCATCCCGGTGATCGGCAGGATCACCGGGATGAACAGGTACCCCATCCCGAAGTCCGACCACACGGTCGCATCCGGGAACGCCTCGGGCCGCACCAGCGTCCAGGTGCCCACGGTCAGTACACCGGCCAGCTCGGCGGCGCAGCAGATCCGCGCCGCCTTGCGGGCCGTCTCCCCGCCGCGCACCAGTGAGTACGTGATGAAGGCGTAGACGAGCGCGGCGACGCCGCTCAGCGTGTACGCCAGCGGTGCCCGGTCGAACTCGGTGGAGATCTGGTAGGCCGAGCGCGAGACCGCGCCGACCGTGATCACCCCGTACAGCCAGACCAGCAGCAGCCCCGGTCCGGAGACCAGGCGCTTGTGCTCGGCGGGCGCGGGGGCCGTGTCGTCCGTCTGCGTGTCAGGCACCGGGGGTTCCCCAAATGTCATAGAGGCGTACTTCGAGCACGGCCAGGACGACCGCGCCGGCGGCCACGGTCAGCGAGCCCCACTTGGACCGCTCGGTCAGCGACAGCAGCCCGGCGGCCGGGACCGCCGCGAAGGCGCCGACCAGATAGGCCACGAAGATCACCGTGCCCTCGTCGGGCTTCCCGCCCTGGGCCAGCTTGACGAGTCCCACCACCAGCTGGGCCAGGACCAGCACGGTCACGACCGCCATGCCGATGAAATGCCAGTCCTTGGTCGGCTGGTCCCGCCAGGCGGCGAGGCCGCACCAGGCGGCGAGGGCGAGTGCGGTCACACCGATGGCGACCGTCAGGGCGTCGAGCATGCAGCGAGCGTATTACGGGCCGCGGGCCCGGCCGCGCGCACCCCTGCGGGCGCCCCTGTGTACACCCCGGCGCGCGCGTGGCCCGGGGCGCCGGACGTCGTGGCCTTGGCCACAGCGGACGCCCCGCCAGACCGCCCGAGGGCCGTCGCGCGCGGGCTCGCAGGGCCGCGTCCGGGCAGGTCAGCGTGGCTGGTGGACCCTTCGGGGCGGATGACCGTTCCTGACCGGTGCTGTCCGGAATGCGGCTGGATTTCGTCCGCTATTCGGACAGCGTTGATCGGTGAAGGGATAGGTCTGCTTTACTGGGGCCCATGACCACGACGAGCAGCCGCACCCTTGCGACCGAGGCGACGATGACGCCCGGTGCTCGTTGTATGTGTCGAATGTGCGCCTTCTGAGGGCCCCTCTCCTTGCAGTCTCGCGCCCCGAAGCGAGACCGGCCGAGCCCGTCCGCGCCGCCGCCCCGAAGCAGCACCGGATCGCTCCTGCCCCGCGCACGCGTCGTCAGCGTCGTTTTCTGATGGTCTGACCCGTATCGCGTCCCCAGATGTTTGCCCCGTGCCCGGCACCCGCATGCGCCGAGCACTCGACAGCGACGGAAATCCTGTGATCACCACATCGGGCCTCACGAAGGTCTACCAGTCCCGTGGCCGCGAGGTCACCGCCCTGGACGGCGTCGATCTCCACGTCCGCGAGGGCGAGGTCTACGGAGTCATCGGCCAGAGCGGCGCCGGCAAATCCTCCCTGATCCGCTGCGTGAACCTGCTGGAGCGCCCCACCACCGGCACCGTGACCGTCGACGGCGTCGACCTCACCGCGCTCGCCGGCCGCGGCCGCCGCGCCGGCAAGGAACTGCGCGAGGCCCGCAGCCGCATCGGCATGGTGTTCCAGCACTTCAACCTGCTGTCCTCGCGCACCGTGCAGGCCAACGTGGAACTGCCCCTGGAGATCCTCGGGATCTCCGGCGGCGAGCGCTCCCGCAAGGCCGCCGAACTCCTCGACCTCGTGGGCCTGGCCGACAAGGCCAAGGCCTACCCCGCCCAGCTCTCCGGCGGCCAGAAGCAGCGCGTCGGCATCGCCCGCGCCCTGGCCGGCGACCCCAAGGTGCTGCTTTCGGACGAGGCCACCAGCGCCCTGGACCCCGAGACCACCCGCTCCATCCTCCAGCTGCTGCGCGACCTCAACCAGCAGCTCGGCCTGACCGTCCTGCTCATCACGCACGAGATGGACGTCGTCAAGGCCGTCTGCGACTCCGCCGCCCTGATGAAGAAGGGCCGGATCATCGAGTCCGGCACCGTCTCCGAGCTCCTCGCCACCCCCGGCTCCGAGCTCGCCGGTGAACTCTTCCCGGTCAGCGGCGCCGCCACCGGCCCCGACCGCACCGTCGTGGACGTCACCTTCCACGGCGACGCCGCGACCCAGCCGGTCATCTCCCAGCTGTCGCGGACGTACAACATCGACATCTCGATCCTCGGCGCCGCGATGGACACCGTCGCCGGCCGCCAGATCGGCCGGATGCGCATCGAGCTGCCCGGCCGCTACGAGGACAACGTCGTGCCGGTCGGCTTCCTGCGCGAGCAGGGCCTTCAGGTCGACGTGGTCGACGATCCCGAAGACGCGGACGCCGAGCTCGCCCAGCTCGTCAAGGACGGTGCCAAGTGACCTGGTCCGAGATGCAGCCCCTGCTCACCCAGGGCACCTACGACACCCTCTACATGGTGCTGTGGTCCACCCTGGTGACCGTCCTCGGCGGACTGCCCATCGGCATCCTGCTCGTCCTGACCGACAAGGGCGGCCTCCTGCAGAACCAGCCGCTCAACAAGGTCCTCGGCGTGATCGTGAACATCGGCCGCTCGCTGCCGTTCATCATCCTGCTGATCGCCCTGATCCCGGTCACCACCGCGGTCGTCGGCACCTTCATCGGCCCCACCGCCATGATCGTCCCGCTGGCCATCGGCGCCATCCCCTTCTTCGCCCGGCTCGTCGAGACGGCCGTCCGCGAGGTGGACCCCGGTCTGATCGAGGCCGTCGAGTCCATGGGCGGCGGGATCCCCACCCTGGTCGGCAAGGTGCTGCTGCCGCAGGCCCTGCCCTCGCTGATCGCCGGCGTCACCACCACCCTGATCACCCTGATCGGCTACTCGGCCATGGCCGGCGCGGTCGGCGGCGAAGGCCTCGGCTCCAAGGCCATCACCTACGGCTTCCAGCGCTTCGAGACCGGCTTCATGCTCGCGACCGTCGTGATCCTGGTCGTCCTCGTCACCGTGATCCAGCTGATCGGCGACGGCGTGGTCCGCGTCCTCGCCCGCCGCGGCCGGACCGCCTGAACCTTCTCCACCCCAGAAAAGCCCGCACTTGTCGTGCTTGGGCCTCCACCCGCAAGAACCGCGCACGACCTGCGCACTTGCACCGCAATGAAAGGCACTCTTCGTGCGTAAGAACATCAAGGCCACCGCCTTCGCCGCCGCTTCCGCCGCGCTCGCCCTCGGTCTCACCGCCTGCGGCAGCTCCTCGGACCCGTCCTCCACCAAGGCCGACGGCGGCAAGACCGACGAGAGCAAGCCGCTCGTCATCGCGGCCTCCCCGAGCCCGCACGCCGACATCCTGAACTTCGTCAAGGACAAGCTCGCGGCCAAGGAAGGCCTCAAGCTGGAGGTGAAGGAGTTCACGGACTACGTCCTGCCCAACACCGCCACCGAGCAGGGCCAGGTCGCCGGCAACTACTTCCAGCACAAGCCGTACCTCGACGACTTCAACAAGAAGAACGGCACCCACATCGTGCCCGTCGTGAACGTGCACCTGGAGCCCCTCGGCCTCTACTCCAAGAAGGTCAAGGCCATCGGCGACATCAAGCCCGGCCAGACCATCGCCGTCCCCAACGACACCACCAACGAGGGCCGCGCGCTCCAGCTGCTCGCCGCGAACAACCTGATCACCCTCAAGGAGGGTGTCGGCACCAGCGCCAAGCTGTCCGACATCACCGACAAGAAGGGCCTGGAGTTCAAGGAGCTGGAGGCCGCCACCGTCCCGCGCGCCCTGGGCGACGTGGACGCCGCGGTCATCAACGGCAACTACGCCCTGGAAGCCAAGCTCTCGCCCGCCAAGGACGCGCTCGCCCTGGAGAAGGCCGAGGGCAACCCGTACGCCAACTTCCTCGCGGTGAAGGCCGGCAACGAGAAGGACCCGCGCATCGAGAAGCTCGCCAAGCTCCTGGGCTCCGACGAGGTCAAGAAGTTCATCGAGGAGAAGTACCAGGGCTCGGTCATCCCCGCCTTCGGTGCCCCCGCCGCCTCCTGACGCCCCGCCACCCGGCGGAAACCGCTTGAGAACACGGGCACTTCGGCCCCGCACGCCCTCGTGGCGCGCGGGGCCGAGCCGTGCCCGCCTCCGGGCAACCCCGGCCATGCGCAGCACGCGGCCGATGCTGCATGCTGTGGCCTACGACCCGCACCAACGGTCCCGCACGATCGGTCCCGCACCGCGGTCGCATCGCAACACGGTCGCACCACGGTCTCAGGCATGGAGCTGCGCATGACTACCACCTTCCCGGACGTCACCATCAGCACGGACCGGCTGGTACTGCGCCCCTTCGAGGAAGACGACGTCACCGCGCTCGCCGAGATGATGAACGACGAGCACGTGACCGCCTGGACCTCCGTCCCGCACCCCTACACCCACGCCGACGCGCACGCCTGGGCCACCCGGGACTCCCACGCCGAGCGCACCGGTGGCCGCGGCATCGTCCTCGCCGTCACCGAGTTCCTCACCCAGCGCCTCGTCGGCGTCGTACACCTCCAGAACACCAACTGGCGCACCCGCGCCACCGAGGTCCGCTACGTCACCGCCCCCTGGGCCCGCGGCGAGGGCTACGCCAGCGAGTCCGTACTCGCCCTCGCCCAGTGGCTCTTTCGCGACCAGCGCTTCGAGCGCCTCGAACTGCGCACCGCCGCCGACAACACCGCCTCCCAGCAGGTGGCCCAGAAGATCGGCTGCATCAGCGAGGGCGTCCTGCGCAACGCGTGGATAGTACGGACCCAGTCGCCCGACGGCTCCTGGACCGACACCCGCACCGACCTCATCGTCTGGAGCCTGGTCCCCGAGGACCTCGACGGCTACGACGAAGCCGACGGGTACTCGGACGGCTACTCCGGATCCTTCTCCGACGGCTACGACGGATACGGCTTCGGCCGCCGCTCCGACGCGAACGGGTACGCCGTCTCGACCGACTGGCACTGACCCGATGACCAGGTAGTCTCACCGTGAACCCCGCACCCTCCGCGCCTGCCCCCACACATCCGCGCCGCCCCACCTCTGGAGACTGACGACGATGGCCGACCGGGTCACGGTGATCGGCTGGGACGGTTCCCCCCTGACCGCGGCCGCCCGGTCCGCGCTCTCGGCCGCCACCCTCGTGGCCGGCGCCGCCCACCACCTCGCGCTCCCCGAGGTGCCGCCCACCGCCGAACGCGTCCGCCTCGGCAGCGTGGGCCTCGCCGCCCGCCGCATCGCGGGCCACCGCGGCACCGCCGTCGTCCTCGCCGACGGCGACCCCGGCTTCTTCGGCGTCGTGCGCATCCTGCGCGCCCCGGAGCACGGACTCGAAGTAGAGGTCGTCCCCGCCGTCTCCTCCGTCGCCGCCGCCTTCGCCCGCGCCGGGATGCCCTGGGACGACGCCCAGGTCGTCGTCGCCCACCCCCGCACCCTGCGCCGCGCCGTCAACGTCATCCGCGCCCACGGCAAGGTCGCCGTCCTCACGTCGCCCGGCGCCGGCCCCGCCGAACTCGCCCTGCTGCTCGACGGAGTCCACCGCACCTTCGTCATCTGCGAGGCGCTCGGCACCGCCGGCGAACAGGTCAGCGTCCTCACCTCCGACAAGGCCGCCGACCACACCTGGCGCGACCCCAACGTCGTCATCGTCATCGGCGGCGCCGGCCAGGCCGCCGGGGTCGCCGCCGAGCCCGGCTGGCTGCTCGGCCAGCCCCCCGGCCAGAGCGGCCCGCGCGGCTGGGCCCGGCCGCAGGCCGAAGCCGCCGGCGAGGGGAGTCCGCCCCGCTGCGCGCCGCCCAACTCGCCCGCCTCGGCCCGCGCACCGGCGACCTCGTCTGGGACATCGGGGCCGGCTCCGGCGCCCTCGCCGTGGACGCCGCCGCCCTCGGCGCCGCCGTCATCGCCGTCGACGCCGACCCGCGGGCCTGCGACCGCGTGAGCGCCGCCGCACGCGAGCGCGGCGTACAGGTCCAGGTCGTCGCCGGACGCGCACCGCACGTACTGGAGAACCTGCCCGAACCCGACGTCGTCCGCGTCGGCGGCGGGGGAGCGGAGGTCGTCGAGGCCGTCGCCGAGCGCCGTCCCGAACGGATCGTCAGCCACGCCCTGTCACGCGGTGATGCGGAGGCCATCGGCCGTGTACTGACCGAACACGGTTACGCCGTCGAGTGCGCGTTCCTGCAGTCCGTGGGCCTCGACCCCCGGACCTGGGCCGAACAGGACCGTTCAGTCGTCTTCCTGCTGTCCGCCGAACGCCCCGTGAACCGCTAGCGCGGGCCCCGGGGTAGGCTGGCCGATCGTCGTACTGCCCTGGACGTCCGGGCACGACGGCAGCGGAGGCGGTACGCGGGGTGCGCGACGTGGCGCAGTCCACAGCGGACCGCTCCGGTAATGGCCGCCATTGCGGCTGACGAGCGGGACAATGCTTACTGGTTGTCGTGCGGGCGTGCGTGAGGCGTTCGCGTCGCGCGGGAACCCCGCTCGTTGGTCACGTGGGCGCCGGGCGATCGAAGAGGCAACACCGATGGGCGAGGGGTACGCATGACTGACACCGGCCAGGTCCCGGGCGAGGGGCTCCCGGACAACGCGGGCATGGTGGATCAGCAGGGCATCCCCGCTCCGGTCCAGACTCCCGCGCCGCACCCCATGACGACGCCCCCTCCCGTCCCGGCTCCCGCGGGCTACGCCTTCCAGGACCTCATGGACAACCCGGCCGAGCCCGAGGACGAGGAACTCCTGCTGATGCCGAGCGGGCAGGGCGCCTGGAGCGACCCGCAGCTCGTCCCGCCGGTGCCGTCCTTCCCCGTGGAGCCCGCACCCGCGTACACCGAATACCCCGAGGCGCCCGCGGCCTACGCCCAGCACCCCGGATTCGCCGAGCAGCCGTTCCCGGAGGCGCCCGCCGGGTACCCCGAGCCCGCCGCGCCCGCGCCGTCCTTCCCCGAGCCTTCGTTCGCCGAGCCCTCCTTCGCCGAGTCCCCGTACAGCACCGGCGCGCACGAGGCGGGCGGCCGGGACTCCGGCGCGCTCGACCTCGGCGGCCTGGTGGTCCCACCGCCCGCCGGCGCCCCGGCGGCGCCCGCGGCCCCGGTGATCCCGGCGCGCCGCCCGCTGCACATGGGCCCGCCCGTGCCCGAGGCCGGTGGGCTCGTACGGTCCCTGGCGGACCGGGGTCCGGCCGCCGCCCCGGTGACGGCCGTCGCGGCTCCCGCTCCGGTCGCCGCCGCTCCGGTGGCGCCCGTCCCGCTGCGTCAGGCCGGGCCGCCGACCACGGGTCCCGAGTACCTGGACATCCCGCGCGCGGAGACCGTCGTAGAGCCGGCCGCGCCGCAGCTGAGCGAGATCCCGCCGCAGGCCGGGGCCCCGTGGGCGGCGGAGCCGGTGGCCGAGGCCGCGGCGGCCGCGCCGGAGCCGGAGCAGCCGGTCGAGGCGCCGGTGGCCGAGCCGGTGGCCGAGCCCGTCGAGGTTCCCCCGGTGGCGCAGGCGCCCGTCGCCGTCGCGCCCGAGCCGGCCGCGGAGCCCGCGCCGGAGCCTGAGCCGCAGCCCGAGCCGGTCGTCGAGGCCGTCGTTCCGGAGCCCGAGCCCGAGCTCGCGCCCGCGCCCGCGCCCGAGCCGGTCGTCGAGGCCGCTCCCGAGGTGCCGGAGGCCGTGGAGGCCGTCGTGCCCGTGGCACCGGAGCCGACGGCGCCGGAGCCGGAGCCCGCGCCGGTCGTGGCGGAACCGGTGGCCGGGGCCGTCGTTCCCCAGCCCGAGGCGGAACCGCAGGCTGCAGAAACGGTTCAGGCGCCGGAGCCCGAGGCCGAGGCCGTCGTTCCCGAGCCCGTACCGGTCGTCGAGGCCGTCGTTCCCGAGGCCGTTGCCGCGCCCGCTCCCGAGCCCGAGGCCATCGCGGAGCCGGTCGTCGCCGAGGCCGGGCCCGCCGCTCCCGTGGAGCCGGAACCCGCGCCCGAGCCGGTCGTCGAGGCCGTGTCCGCCGCGCCCGTCGAGCCCTCCCCGGGCGAGCCGGCGCCCGCGTACGCCGACGCCGAGCGCGAGGCCGTCCTGCGCGTCATGCGCGAGCGCCGCGACATCCGCAAGGGCTTCCGCACCGACCCGATCCCGCACGAGGTGCTGCTCCGCGTCCTGGAGGCGGCCCACACCGCCCCCAGCGTGGGCCACTCCCAGCCGTGGGACTTCGTCGTCATCCGCTCGGCCGAGACCCGCCGGACGATGCACGAGCTCGCCCAGCGCCAGCGCGAGGCCTACGCCAAGTCGCTGCCCAAGGGCCGGGCGAAGCAGTTCAAGGAACTCAAGATCGAGGCCATCCTCGACACCCCGGTGAACATCGTCGTCACCGCCGACCCCACCCGGGGCGGGCGCCACACCCTCGGCCGGCACACCCAGCCGCAGATGGCCCCCTACTCCTCCGCCCTCGCCGTGGAGAACCTGTGGCTCGCCGCGCGCGCCGAGGGCCTCGGCGTCGGCTGGGTCAGCTTCTTCGACGAGCGCGAGATGGTGCGCGCGCTGGGTCTGCCGGAGCACCTGGAGGTCGTCGCGTACCTGTGCGTCGGCTACGTCGACGAGTTCCCGCCGGAGCCGGAGCTGGCGCAGGCGGGCTGGTCGCAGCGCCGACCCCTGTCCTGGGTCGTCCACGAGGAGACGTACGGCCGCCGCGCGCTGCCCGGCGAGGCGCCGCACGACCTGCTCTCCGAGACGGTCGCCAGCATCCGCCCGCTCGACGCGAAGGCGCTGGGCGAGGCGTGGGAGCGGCAGAAGCGCATGACCAAGCCCGCCGGGGCGCTGGGCATGCTGGAAATCATCTCCGCGCAGCTGTCCGGCCTGTCCCGGGTCTGCCCGCCGCCGATCCCGGAGCCGGCCGCGGTCGCGATCTTCGCGGGTGACCACGGGGTCCACGCCCAGGGCGTCACCCCGTGGCCGCAGGAGGTCACCACGCAGATGGTGGCCAACTTCCTGGGCGGCGGGGCGGTCTGCAACGCGTTCGCGAATCAGGTGGGCGCCGAGGTCTGCGTGATCGACGTCGGCGTGGCCGGGGACCTCCCCGCCACCCCCGGCCTGCTCCCGCGCAAGGTCCGCCCGGGCACGGCCGACCTCTCCACGGGCCCGGCGATGACCCGCGAGGAAGCGATCGCGGCCATCGAGGTGGGCATCGAGACGGCCCGTGACCTGGTGGCGGCCGGCAACAAGGCCCTCCTCACGGGCGAGATGGGCATCGCGAACACCACGGTGTCCGCGGCCCTGATCTCGGTCTTCACCGGGGTGGACCCGTCCGAGGTCACCGGCCGCGGCACGGGCATCAACGACGAGACGCACGCCCGCAAGGTCGAGGTCGTACGGCGGGCCCTGGAACTCCACCAGCCGGATCCGGCGGACCCGATCGGCGTCCTGGCGGCCATCGGCGGCCTGGAGCACGCGGCGATCGTCGGCCTCCTCCTGGGCGGAGCCTCACTCCGCACGCCCGTGATCCTGGACGGCGTCAGCGCGGGCGCGGCAGCCCTGGTGGCCCGGGCCATCGCCCCGGAGTCCCTGTCGGCGTGCATCGCGGGCCACCGCAGCGCGGAGCCGGGCCACGTGGCCGCCCTGAACAAGCTCGGCCTGCGCCCGCTGGTCGACCTGGACCTCCGCCTCGGCGAGGGCACGGGCGCGCTCCTTGCCCTCCCCCTGGTCCAGAGCGCGGCCCGCGCGATGCACGAGGTGGCCACCTTCGACTCCGCCGGCGTAACGGAGAAGTAGCCCCGGGCCGCCCGGCCCGCACCTCAACCCGGTGCGGCCGGGGCGGGCGTACGGACCGGGGTCGGGTGGTGGTGGCGGGGCCCCGGGCTCGGGACGGGGGTGTCGGGTCGTATCGTGGACCCGGACGGGCGAAACCGCACGTCACGCCCGACAAGCCGCTCCAGCGCAGCAGCGGCCCGGAGATCCACCGCCGCATCAGGAGCCGCAACCGCCATGGGACACCCGGCATACCCCGTAGGACTCCGTCTCGCCGGCCGCCGCGTCGTCGTCATCGGCGGCGGCCAGGTCGCCCAGCGCCGCCTGCCCGCGCTCGTCGCGGCCGGCGCCGATGTCCTCCTCGTCTCCCCCTCCGCCACCCCGTCCGTGGACGCCATGGCCGAGACCGGCGAGATCCGCTGGGAGCGCCGCCGCTACCAGGACGGGGACCTGGCCGGCGCCTGGTACGCGCTGATCGCGACCCGTGACCGCGCCGCCAACGACGCCGCCTCCGCCGAGGCCGAGCGCGAGCGGGTCTGGTGCGTCCGCGCCGACGACGCCGACGCCGCCACCGCCTGGACCCCGGCCACCGGCCGCGTCGAGGGCGTGACCGTCGCCGTCCTGAGCGGCAACGACCCCCGCCGCTCCGCCGCCGTCCGCGACGCCGTCGTAGAGGGGCTGCGCGACGGCTCCCTCACGGCCGCCCGCCCGCACACCCCCGGCGTCGCCCTCGTCGGCGGCGGTCCCGGCGACCCGGACCTGATCACCGTCCGCGGCCGCCGCCTCCTCGCCGAGGCGGACGTCGTCATCGCCGACCGGCTCGGCCCCCGCGACCTCCTCGACGAGCTCCCGCCCCACGTCCAGGTCATCGACGCCGCGAAGATCCCGTACGGCCGCTTCATGGCCCAGGAGGCCATCAACAACGCCCTCATCGAGCACGCCAAGGCCGGCAAGGCCGTGGTCCGGCTCAAGGGCGGGGACCCGTACGTCTTCGGCCGCGGCATGGAGGAGCTCCAGGCCCTCGCGGAGGCCGGGATCGCCTGCACCGTCGTGCCCGGCATCTCCAGCTCCATCTCCGTGCCCGGCGCCGCCGGCATCCCGGTCACCCACCGCGGCGTGGCCCACGAATTCACCGTCGTCAGCGGCCACGTCGGCCCCGACGACCCGCGCTCCCTCGTGGACTGGGCCGCCCTCGCCCGGCTCACCGGCACCCTGGTGATCCTGATGGGCGTCGACAAGATCGGCCTGATCGCCGAGGCCCTGATCCGCCACGGCCGCTCCGCCGACACCCCCGTCGCGGTCGTCCAGGAGGGCACCACGGCCACCCAGCGCCGCGTCGACGCCACCCTCGCCACGGTCGGCGAGACCGTCCGCGCGCAGGAGGTCCGCCCGCCCGCCGTCATCGTCATCGGCGACGTCGTCCGGGCCGGTACCCCGAACGTCTGAACCACCAGCACCCGCCAGGGCCGTTGGCACCACACCCAGGACAAGGCAGTATCACCCTGTGGCTGATCTCATCACCATCGAAGACCCCGACGACCCGCGCCTGCGCGACTACACGGGCCTGACCGACGTCGAACTCCGGCGCCGGCGCGAGCCCGCGGAAGGCCTCTTCATCGCCGAGGGCGAGAAGGTCATCAGACGGGCCAAGGACGCCGGGTACGAGATGCGCTCGATGCTGCTCTCCGCCAAGTGGGTCGACGTCATGCGCGACGTCATCGACGAGCTCCCGGCCCCGGTCTATGCCGTCAGCCCGGACCTCGCCGAGCGCGTCACCGGCTACCACGTGCACCGCGGCGCCCTCGCCTCCATGCAGCGCAAGCCGCTGCCGACGGCCGAGGAACTCCTCGCCACCACCCGCCGCGTGGCCATCATGGAGGCGGTCAACGACCACACCAACATCGGGGCCATCTTCCGCAGCGCCGCCGCCCTCGGCATGGACGCGGTGCTGCTGTCGCCCGACTGCGCGGACCCGCTGTACCGCCGCTCGGTGAAGGTGTCGATGGGCGCGGTGTTCTCCGTCCCGTACGCCCGCCTGGAGACCTGGCCCAAGGGCCTGGACTCGGTCCGCGAGGCCGGCTTCAAGCTGCTCGCGCTCACCCCGCACCAGAAGGCCTCGCCGATCGACGAGGCCGCCCCGCAGACCCTGGAGCGGGTCGCGCTGATGCTGGGCGCGGAGGGCGACGGACTGTCCACGCAGGCGCTGGTCGCCGCCGACGAGTGGGTACGGATCCCCATGGCACACGGGGTCGACTCGCTGAACGTGGGCGCGGCCGCCGCCGTCGCCTTCTACGCGGTGGCGAGCGGCCGCCCGTAGCGGCGCCGGGGCCTGCGCCCGGAGCGGCGCGGGGCCCATGCCCGTGGCGGCGCCCGGCCCTACAGCTTCTGCGCCGCGGCGATGCCCAGCGCGACGATCAGCGTCACCACGACGAACACGATCAGCCGCTGCCGCATCAGCCGCGGGTCGGGCCGCGAGGGCCGCCGCCCCGTACCCGTCGTACGGGGCGCCGGGCGGCCGCCCGTACGGCCCGAGGTCGGCCGCGAGGACGGGCCGCCGCCGGCGCCCGCCGCGCCCGGATTGCGCGAGGACGACGGCCGCGAGTGCGGACCGCTGTGTGGCCCCTGCCCCTGCCCCGGGCCCGGCCCGTGCCCGTTGCCCTGGCCCTGCGGCCTCGGCGCGGGTGTGCCCGCCGTACGCCGCTCCGTCCGCTGTTCCTCGTAGGGCGGCTCGGCCAGCCGACCGGTGGGCCGCTCGGCCCGGGCGCGCTGCGCCGGCGGGCGTCCGTCGGACAGCCCGTGCGCCTCGCGCGCCGCGATCTCCTTGAGCCGCATCGACAGCTGGAGCGTGCTCGGCCGCTCCTCGGGATCCTTGGCCAGGCAGGCCCGTACGAGGGGCGCGAGGGCGTCCGGGACCCCGACCAGATGCGGCTCCTCGTGCACCACCCGGTACAGCATGACCTCGGAACTGCCGTGCCCGAAGGGCGAGTCGGCGGTCGCCGCGTACGCGAGGGTGGCGCCGAGCGCGAAGACGTCCGTGGCCGGGGTGACGGCGGCGCCGCGCACCTGCTCGGGCGCGAGGAAGCCGGGGGAGCCGACGGCGGTGCCCACGTGGGTGAGGGTGCTCGCGCCGGTGGCCCAGGCGATCCCGAAGTCGATGATCCGGGGCCCCTTGGGGGACAGCAGGATGTTCGAGGGCTTCAGGTCCCGGTGCACGACCCCCGCCTCGTGTACGGCGACCAGCCCCTCGGAGAGCGCGGCGCCCACGGCGGCGATCTGCGCGGCCGTCAGCGGGCCCTCCTCGGCCACCTTGTCGTGCAGCGACGGGCCGGGCACGTACTGGGTGGCGAACCACGGCCGCTCGGCCTCCAGGTCCGCGGCCACCAGACGCGCGGTGCACCCGCCGCGGATCCGCCGGGCGGCGGACACCTCGCGCGCGAACCGCGAGCGGAACTCCTGGTCCTCGGCCAGATCGGGCCGGATCACCTTGAGGGCGACGCGCTGGCCGCGCCGGTCCGAGCCCAGGTAGACCACGCCCATGCCGCCGGCGCCGAGCCGCCGGTGCAGTCTGAACGAGCCGACGACACGCGGGTCCTCGCGCCGGAGCCGCATCATCGCCATGTCCACCCCGCTGACCGGTCGTCCTGTTGACGTGGCACAGCTTACGGACCATCCGCCACGAGCGCTCAGAGGCCGCGCCCTCGCCGGGGGATTCGATTGTCAGTGCGCCACAGCCCACTTGAGGGATCCTCGAGCGCCCTGCCCGACGATGGACGGGCGTGCGCCGACCGCCCCAAACGGCCTTCGCGCCAAGGGGATTGACAGGTGTCCGGGCCGCCTCGGGCGGCGGCCCCACCCCGTGCGCCCGGCGACCCCGGACGGATCCCGGGATCGATCTTGAGGACACCCGGCAGGAGGACACGCGAGTGCGGGGAGTGACGGAAGTGAGCGAAGTCACTACCCTCCGGTCATCCCCTCCGGGAAGACCCTCATCACGGGGGAGCCGTCTCCACCCAGGGGAGTACGCGAGGAGGGGCTCGTCATCCTCCCGGAGGCCCGCCAATGGGTACGAGGGCATGAGGCCAGAGGCCTTCCGGATGCCTAGTGTTGAAGACAAGCGGCGGGTGGCGCACTCGTCCCCCGAGGTCACGAGCCCGCCGCTGCCAAACGACAGGGAGAGGACCATGGCGGACATCGCACGGCAGGGACGCAAGGCATTCGCGTTCAACGGCCATGAGTCCGGCACGCGCCACCCGCTGGTGGCCGCGGCCATGGTGCTCCCCCTGGCCGCCCTCCTGCTCTTCCTCTTCGGAGGCTTCGACCAGGTGGCGGCACAGGCGTCGTCCGTGGGTGTGATGCTGGGGCGCTGAGCGGCGCACCAGACCCGGGAGAGCGGCCCGGGTCCGACATCGGCCCGTCGAACCCCGTGGGGACGGGGGCGCGGCGGACGGCAGGTGAAGGGTGCTGCCCGTACGACTGGGGAGTCGGACGGGCAGCACCCTTTTTCGCGTCCGCGTGCCTGCCGGGAGCCCGGGTGTTCCGTAATCTGGCTGCGAAGCCCGAGGTCACGGATCGGAACGGAACGGAGGCGCGCGGAGCCGCGATGACCCAGCCCACCCTGCCCGCCGCGCTGGCGGCGTACGCGGCCCCCTCCGGCCGGCCCGCCCCCTACGAGCTCCTCGCCGACCGGGACGACGGCACCGTCGTCCGCTGCGGGAACTCCGTCGCCAAGGCACACGCCCCGGACACCGACCGCGACGGCCTGACCGTGCGCATGCGGATCGCCGGCGCCCGGGCGTTGTCCCAGGTGCTGCTCCAGCCCCTGCGCACCGAGGTCGAGCACATCCAGGGCCGCCCGGTGTCCCTGTGGCCCTACGGCGCGCCCGTCGACCCGCACCGGCCCGAGGACGCCCCCTGGGAGGCGATGGCCCGGCTGCTGGCGGCCCTGCACCAGGTCCCGCTCCACCGGCTCCCCGGACCGGTCCCGCCGATGCGCGGGCCGGCCAAGCTCGCCCGGGCGCTGCGCCGCCTCGCCGCCGCCCCGGACGCCGCCACGGTGGCCGAGGCCAGGGCGGTACGGGCCGCCGCGCGGACGCTGCCCGGCTGGGCGCGGGGCGAGACCCCGGCGCCCGCCGGCGGGGTGCTGTGCCACGGGGACCTGCACCTCGGCCAGTTGGTCCGGTTCCCGCTCGCCGAGGCGGAGGGCTCCTGGCGGCTCATCGACGTGGACGACCTCGGCGCCGGCACCCCGGCCTGGGACCTCGCCCGACCCGCCGCCTGGTACGCGGCCGGGCTGGTCGACGCGGACACCTGGCTGCGGTTCCTCGACGCCTACCGCGATGCCGGGGGGCCCGGTGCCGGTCGGCCCGGCTCTGATCCATGGCCGGAACTCGATCTGGCGGCGCGCGCGCTCACCGTACAGACGGCGGCCCTGGCGCTGGCGAAGGCGGCGGGAGAAGGCCGCCGACTGGAAGACGTGGAGCGCCTGATGGTGGACGCCTGCGCCCGAATCGCCACCCTCCCGCCCCACTTGGAGCCCGCGCCCACGTCGTAGGGTGAGCCCCACGCCACCGGGCATGCATCCGGTGTCGACGCACACGGCGAGGAGTTGATCCGGTCATGCAGTGTCCGAAGTGTCACGCGATGATGCACACGTACAACCGCAACGGCGTCCAGATAGAGCAGTGCAGCGGCTGCCGCGGCATCTTCCTCGACTACGGCGAGCTGGAGGCGCTGACCCGCCTGGAGTCCCAGTACACCGCCCAGTACGGCCAGGTCCCGCCGCCCGCCGCGCCGCCCGCCCCGTACCCGGGCCAGCACGCCCCCGCCCCCGCCTGGGGAGCCCCGCAGCACGGCCACGGCCACCACGGTCACCACGGCCACCACAAGGGCGGCTTCGGCCGGATGCTGTTCTCCTCCTGAGCCCCTGAGCCCCCGAGCCGCACGGGACAACGCGAAAGCCCCGGCCGTCGAGACGGCCGGGGCTTTCGGAGGTGGTGCGCGATACTGGGATTGAACCAGTGACCTCTTCCGTGTCAGGGAAGCGCTCTCCCGCTGAGCTAATCGCGCGGGACCGCGGTCTGGAACCGCAGGTGGTGCGTGTACTGCGTGCGCGATACTGGGATTGAACCAGTGACCTCTTCCGTGTCAGGGAAGCGCTCTCCCGCTGAGCTAATCGCGCGGGTGGTCCTTGCGGACCAGTGGACGATACTGGGATTGAACCAGTGACCTCTTCCGTGTCAGGGAAGCGCTCTCCCGCTGAGCTAATCGTCCTTGGAGGTGGAGACGGGATTTGAACCCGTGTAGACGGCTTTGCAGGCCGTTGCCTCGCCTCTCGGCCACTCCACCTGGAGCTGCAGGGGTTCTCGGGAAGATCCCCCACTTCGAGCGGACGACGAGACTCGAACTCGCGACATCCACCTTGGCAAGGTGGTGCTCTACCAACTGAGCTACGTCCGCAGGTCACCGTGTTCGCTCCGGGGTTTTTCCCCTTCGCTCCCTGGCGACGTGTTGAACTCTAGCGGATTCCCGGGCCAGCTCAAAAACGCGTTTCCGCAGCGTGCTGCCGCCCGATCACCGGCGGTCACCCGACCGTCACCTCCCCGGCGCGACCGCGCCACCGGTCATAGACTCGCAGCCGTGCACGACCTGCTTCCTCTGGCCCGCTTCGGCGGCCTCCTCGCGACCGACCTCCGAGACGTCACCAGCGATCCCTCCGCCCTCGACTCCACCGGGTTCTGGGCGGTGGCCGCGGACTTCGAAGGCGGTCTCGTCTGCGCGCGCTTCGGCGACGTCCGCCCCGATCCCGTGCCGGCGCCCGTGCCCGGCGCCTGGCGCGGCCCCGCCGCCGACCGGTGGACGTCCTCGCTCGACCGGGCCGCGTACGTCGCGGGCGTCCGCCGCATCCGCGAGCACATAGCCGCCGGCGAGGTCTACCAGGCCAACCTCTGCCGCGTGATGTCCGCGCCGCTGCCGCGACCGGCCGCCGCCGACGTCGACGCCCTCACGGCCCTGCTCGCCCGCGGCAACCCGGCCCCCTACGCCGGAACGATTCGGCTCCCGGCCCACGGCGTGGAGATCGCCACCGCCTCGCCCGAGCTGTACCTGCGCCGCGCCGGCCGGCACATCGAGTCCGGGCCCATCAAGGGCACCGGCCGCACCGCCGCGGACCTGCTCCCCAAGGACCACGCCGAGAACGTGATGATCGTGGACCTCGTCCGCAACGACCTCGGCCGGGTCTGCGCCACCGGCAGCGTCACCGTCCCGGAGCTGTGCGCCGTGGAGGAGCACCCGGGCCTGGTCCACCTCGTCTCCACCGTCAGCGGCGAACTCGCCGACGGGGCCGGCTGGCCCGAGCTGCTCGCCGCGACCTTCCCGCCCGGCTCCGTCACCGGCGCCCCCAAGTCCTCCGCCCTGCGGATCATCGAGGCCCTGGAGACCGCCCCGCGCGGCCCCTACTGCGGCGGCATCGGCTGGGTCGACGCGGACCGGGGCACGGCCGAGCTCGCCGTCGGCATCCGCACGTTCTGGATCGACCGCGCGGCCCCCGGCGGCCCCCGCCTCTGCTTCGGCACCGGCGCCGGGATCACCTGGGGCTCCGACCCCGACCGCGAATGGGCGGAGACCGAACTCAAGGCCGCCCGGCTGCTCGCGGTAGCGTCGGGCTCCGGGACCCACGAGGCCGCGGGGACCCCCGGGGTCCGTGAACCGAGTGGAAGTGGAGGGACCGTACGGTGAGGATCTGGCTCGACGGAGCACTGCGGGACGCCGACGACGCGAAGGTGTCCGTGCTCGACCACGGGCTGACCGTGGGTGACGGCGTCTTCGAGACGCTGAAGGCGCAGGACGGGAAGCTCTTCGCGCTGACCCGCCACCTGGACCGGCTGACCCGCTCGGCGCGCGGCCTCGGGCTGCCCGACCCCGACCTCGACGAGGTCCGCCGCGCCTGCGCGGCCGTGCTGGAGGCCAACCCGGTACCGCTGGGCCGGCTCCGCATCACCTACACCGGCGGCCTGTCCCCGCTCGGCTCCGACCGGGGCGACACCGGCCCCACCCTCGTCGTCGCCGTCGGCGCGACCACCCGCCGCCCCGACACCACCGCCGTGATCACGGTGCCCTGGGTCCGCAACGAGCGCTC
This sequence comes from Streptomyces sp. NBC_01551, assembly GCF_026339935.1. Lineage (NCBI taxonomy): Bacteria > Bacillati > Actinomycetota > Actinomycetes > Kitasatosporales > Streptomycetaceae > Streptomyces > Streptomyces sp. NBC_01551. The sequence goes on along the minus strand of NZ_JAPEPX010000001.1, from coordinate 954,518 downwards.
CCCGCTGACCGGCCTCAAGACCACCTCCTACGCCGAGAACGTGGTCGCGCTGGCCGAGGCGAACCGGGCGGGCGCCTCCGAGGCGCTGTTCGCCAACACCGTGGGGCAGCTCTGCGAGGGCACCGGCTCCAACGTGTTCGTCGTCCTCGACGGGGAACTGCACACCCCGCCCGTCGCCTCCGGCTGCCTCGCGGGCATCACCCGCGCCCTCGCCGTCGAATGGGCCGGGGCCAAGGAGACCGACCTGCCCCTCGACGTCCTGGAGCGGGCCGAGGAGATCTTCCTGACCTCCACCCTGCGCGACGTCCAGGCCGTCCACCGGGTCGACGGGCGGACCGTCACCCAGGCTCCCGGACCGGTCACCGCGAAGGCCATGCGCGCCTTCGACGAGCGCGCCGCGGCCGACATCGACCCGTGAGCGGGTCGCGGGCGGTCCGATAAGCACTGTCGCGGCGGCCGCGGAGTGGGTAGAACTCGGATGATGACCACCACCCTGCGGCCGAGCGCGCCGCTTCAGCAGAGCACCGGCGGGGGGCGCTCGCGCCCGTACGAGGTCCGCGTCAACAGCAGGCGCGTCGGCGCCCTGCTGATCGCCGCCGACACCGCCTTCGGGCCGACGGTCGGCGAGATCCGCGGCCTGGCCATCGACGAGCCGGACCGGCGGCGCGGGCGCGCCACCGTCGCGGCGCTCGCCGCCGAGGAGGTGCTGCGCGGCTGGGGGTGCCGCCGGGTGCGCGTTTGCGTCCCGGCCGGGTCGGCGGGCGGGCTGCGGATGGCCGAGGCCCTCGGCTACACCGAGCACGGCCGCAACATGGCCAAGGAACTCCCGGCCGAGCCGCCCGCCCTCTCCGAGGGGGTACGGGGCCGCCCCATGACCCCGGCCGAGTACGAGGTCTGGATCGCCGCCGCGCGGGCGGCGTACGCCGAGACCTGGATCGGCCGGGGCATGTCACCGCAGGCCGCGCACGCGAAGTCGGCGGCCGACCACGACACCCAGCTGCCCCGGGGCCTGGCCACTCCCGGGGTGAGCGTCTGCGTCCTGGAGGCGGCCGGCGTGCCCGTCGGGCAGGTGTGGGTCGGGCCGAACGGCGGGGACGCGTACGTCTACGACGTCGAGGTCGCCGCCGAGCACCGCGGCCGGGGGTACGGCCGCGATCTGATGCTGCTGGCCGAACGCGCCGCCCTCGCCGGGGGCGGGCGCACGCTCGCGCTCCACGTCTTCGCGGAGAACACCCCGGCCCTGAGGCTGTACGAGTCCCTCGGCTACCGCCCGACGGGCATCAACTTCGCCAAGGAGCTGATCTGAGGGCCGCCCGCGCGGGGTGTCAGCCAGCCAGCAGGCGGTCGGCGATCTCCTCGATGCGGGCGCGCAGGCCCTCCTGGCTCTTGCCGCCGTCCAGGCGCTGGCCGTCGATCACGTACGTCGGGGTGCCGCTCACGCCGATCGCCTTGCCCTCGGCCTGGTCGGCGTCCACGATCAGGATGTGCCGGCCGTCGATCAGAGCCGTGTCGAACTCCTCGACGTCCAGGCCCAGTTCACGCGCCACGTCCAGCAGCACCGGCTCGCCGCGCTCGGCCAGCTCGGCGGTCCGCGCCAGCACGGCCTCCGCGTACGGCCAGCCCTGACCCTGCTCCACGGCCTCCTCGGCGGCCTGCGCGGCCGCGAACGCGTGCTTGTGCTTCTCCAGCGGGAAGTGGCGCAGCCGGATGTCCAGCCGGTCGCCGTAGCGGGCCCGCAGGGCGCGTACGTCGTCGAGGGCGCTGTGGCAGTCCGGGCACTGGAGTTCGCACCAGACGTCGAGGATCACGGAATCGGTCATACGGACAGTCTCCCAGCCGCGCCCGGGGCCCGGCGCACCGCACCGGCCGGGACCTGGGGAGGAGACGGGACCCGGAGATCTCCCGGAGATCGGGCCGCGCCGCGTCCGGGGCGTGGCCCGCAGGGCGGTGTCCGGTGCAGGATGGAAGGGACAGATCGCCCAGCCCGACCGTCAGCCGCACCCTGGAGGACCGCATGCTCGCCGAGACGATATGTGCCGCGGTGTCCGCGGCGGGGTTGGGCGTCGCCGCGCTGACCGCCTACCGCAGGCGCTTCCTGGCCGCCGCGCGGATCACGGCGTACGCGCTGGTGCCGCTCGGGCTGGTGATGACGGGCGTCGTGGAGTGGGTCTCCGGGATGGTCTTCGAGCCGAGCGTGTGGATCGGCTTCGGGCTGCTCGGCGCGTCCTGGCTGCTGTTCATGACCACGCGGGCCGTCGAGCGGCGCGGCGCGGGCGCAGCCGGGAAGCCGGCGAAGGAAGCCAAGGCGGCGAAGGCGCCCAAGGCCGCGAAGGGCGCTCCCGCACGGGACGCCGTGGCGCCCGCAGCCTCCGCGCCCTCGCTGGGCACCGGATCCCGGCAGCGGTCCGACGCGGGCCGCAGCGCCCCCGCCACCCCCGCGGACGACTTCTCGGACATCGAAGCGATTCTGAAGAAGCACGGGATCTGACGGAAAACGACGGGAACCGGCGGGATCTGACCGATCCGCCGGATCTGGCGAACTCCCGCGTAGATCTTGGCGTGTTGTGGGGCGAACGGCGGCGCGCTGCGTCATCATCGCCCCGACATGCTCGACACATCGCAGGGTGATCCGCCGGTACCCGCGCCGGTCACCGCCTCCGTCGCGGAGGAGCCCCGAGGCTGCCTCTTCGCGCTTTCCCAGCCGCCCCTGATGATCTTCCTAGCGGTGATCGGCACCTTGCTGCTGCTCGCCGCCGTGCACGATCTCTTCCTGCTCTGAGCCGTGCGCGTCGGCCTCCTTGCGGCGCGCCCGGTACGCGGCCACGTGCAGCCGGTTCCCGCACGTACGGCTGTCGCAGTAGCGCCGCGAGCGGTTGCGGGAGAGGTCGACGAAGGCGCGTCGGCAGTCCGGGGCCTCGCAGCGGCGCAGCCGCTCCTGCTCGCCCGAGACCACGATGAAGGCCAGCGCCATGCCGCCGTCCGCCGCCAGGTGGTCGCCCACCGAGGCGCCGGGCGCGAAGTAGTGCACGTGCCAGTCGTAGCCGTCGTGGTCGGTCAGCTGCGGGGTGGTGCCGGCCGTGTCGACCAGCTCGTTGATCAGTGTGGCGGCCGCACGGGAGTTCGGGGCCGCGAAGACCTGGGCGAACTTGCCGCGCACCGTACGGACCCCGGCGAGGTCGCGGGCGCCGAGCTCGCCGACGTCGCTGATCGCGTGCTCGTGGACGAATCCGCGCAGCTCGCTGACGTCCGACAGGCCGTCCGGCTGGTCCGGCTCGGCCGCGGTGTTCACCAGCGCGACGACGACGTCGAGCGCGCGACGGGTGTCGTGGGGGATCTGCACGGGTCGCTCCCTGAAGGCCGGGCCTGCGGCGACGGGCTGCTGCTTGCCGCTGGTGGCCGACTCTAGCGGGTCCCCCCGAAAGCGCACCGGCGCCATCCGCGCGGGTGGCTCCCGCGAGGACAGCGCCGACACAGCCGTATGTGGTTGTCCGCGCCGCACCGTCGCCCCGAGTCGGACGGTGTCGAGCGGCTGTAGGCCTGGCTCAGCTTTCGGCCAGGATGTGGGAGAGCTCCTTGTCGAGGTCGAAGTGCCGGTGTTCGGTCCCGGGTGGAACCGCGGCGTCCGTCCGCTTGAGGAACGACTCGAGTGCTCGGGCGGGTGCTTCGAGCAGCGCTTCTCCCTCCGGTGAGCTCAGGGCGATGCACACGACGCCCTGACCGTGGCTGCGGGAGGGCCAGACGCGGACGTCGCCGGTACCGGTGGGCCGGTGGAGGCCCTCTGCGAGGAGGTCGCGGGCGAATACCCATTCGACCGTCTCCTCGGCGCCGGTGTGGAAGGTGGCGTGCACGGCGTAGGGGTCGGCCGTGTCATACCGCAGGCCCGCGGGAACAGGCAGTGAGGACTCGCTCGACACAACGAGGCGCAGGTGCAGCTCGCAGCTGACCGTGGTGTTCATAAGCGCCAGGGCCTTTCGCTCAGTGTGCGCTCGGGGATTCGCACGTCGGCGAAATCGACATGCCACCTACGGTGCCGTTGTAAACCCCTCTGACCGTTTTGCGGACCTCTGGGTCCCTCGGACGGCGGATCCAAACCGGCATTCACGTGTGCTTCCGGCTCCGGTAGATTCGGGCGCATGAATACGGGGAGTGACCACGGAACCCACGAGTCCGCGACCGCCGGACCGGAGGTGCGCGCGACCGACGGACCGGACGCGCAGGAGGCGCCGCACGTCTCCAAGGCGCCTGCCTTCATCAAGGCCAACCGCAGCCTGCACCTGAGCTGGCAGGTCGGCGTCTTCGTCGTCGGCCTGGCCGTCATCGGAGCCGGTGTCGCCATGCTCGTCCTGCCCGGACCGGGATGGGTGGCGATCTTCGCCGGCCTGGCGATCTGGGCGACGGAGTTCGCCTGGGCCCACCTCGTCCTGCGCTGGACGAAGCGCAAGGTGAGCGAGGCCGCGCAGAAGGCACTGGACCCCAAGGTCCGCCGTCGCAACATCATCCTGACCAGCGTGGGCCTCGCCATCGCCGGCGCGCTGATCGGCTTCTACCTGTGGAAGTACGGCCTGACCCTGCCGTGGAACCTCAAGGACCAGTGATCGGCCGGGGCCGCCCGGGGATGGTCAAAGAGCACCGCTGACATGCGGTAATGTTTGCGGTGCGTCCGGGCGATTAGCTCAGTGGGAGAGCACTTCGTTCACACCGAAGGGGTCACTGGTTCGAACCCAGTATCGCCCACCCGGACCAAAGGCCCGGAGACTCTTTGAGTCTCCGGGCCTTTGGCGTTACGGGGCGCCGGCCCGGGCCCCGGCGCCCGCCCCGGTCACCTCAGGCGGCCGAGGGCCGAGCGCAGCCGGCGGGCGTCCCGCAGTCGCCTCTCGTACGTGGCCCCCACCGCGAGCAGCAGCAGGCCCGCCAGCGCCGGCGGCAGCCAGCGGGGGAGGGCGTCGACGACCTGCACCACGTACGGGGCCAGCTCGTGCAGGGCCACCGCCGCGAGCGTTCCCCCGCCCAGCAGCAGCGGGGCCTGGAGGCGCCGGTGCGCTCCCGCCAGGGTCACCGCGAGCGCGGCCACCCCCAGCAGCAGCGGCCGCAGCCAGTGCGTGTCGCCCCAGGCGGCCACGAGGCTCGGCAGCAGGGTCGCCGCCAGCCCCGGGCCGTACGCCGCCCAGGACGAGGCCGCCGGGTCCCGGCGCCGGCGCAGGAACCCCACCGCCAGCGCGGGCAGCGTCACCGGCAGCGTGTACGCCTCCGGCACCTCCACACCCGCCGACGCCAGCCGGACCCAGGTCGCCGCGACGAAGAGCACCCCGGCCGCCCAGCCCAGCACGCGCCGGTCCGCCCGGACCGCCGCACCCGCGCAGATCACGCCGGACAGCGCCAGCGCCAGGGCCGGCACGGCTGCGTCCCCGCAGGCGAGGGCCAGGGCGAGGACCCCGGCCGCGGCCGCCGCGGCCTCGGCGGGGATCCGGACCGCGCCCAGCCTCGGCCCGGCCACCGCCACGGCCGCGGGCACCGCCAGCACCGGCAGCGCCCACCAGGCGACCGCCAGCTCCGTCAGCGCGCTCAGGGCCACCGCCAGCGCCGTCGCGTACCCGACGGCGAGCGCCGCCGCCCCCGCGCGGGCCCGGCGCGGAGCGGGCGCGTACGCCGCTCCCGCCGCGCAGAGCGCGCCCAGCGGGCCGAGCACCGCGAAGGTCGCCGCGCGGCCGTCCAGGGAGGCCAGGGACACGCTCCCGGCCCCGAGGAGGGCGCACACGCCGGCCGCGAGCGCGGCGCTGCGGTCCGGGGAGCGCAGCGCGAGGAACGTGGCCGCCGCCGTGACCGCGAGCTGCGCGGCGAGCACCGCCGCCACCGGGAACCCGAGCAGCAGCGGGGCCGAGAACAGCCCGGCCCACCCGAGGGCCACCGCCAGTACCCCGGGCTCGGGGCGGGCGGGCAGCAGCCGGGCCAGCCACCAGGCCGCCCCGGCCGTCGTCAGGAGGGCGGTCAGCGCGGCCGCGCCCGGCTGCCCGTACGCGTCCGCCGGCGGGGTCGTCGCCGCCCACACCTCCTCCAGCACCCGCAGCCGCGTCACCAGCGCCGTCGCCGCCACCGAGCAGCCCCACAGCGCGGCCAGGGCGGCGATGCCCGCCCCCGCGCGGGCGAGGCCGCCCCGGACCGACGCCGGGAGCGCTGTCATCCGTACCGCCGCGAGCAGCGCAAGCGCCACCGCGAGGTGGGCGACGACCGCCCAGCCGGGGGCCAGCTCCGGCCGGGCCGGCCCGCCGAGCGCCGCCACCGCCGCGAGCCCGCCGGCCGTGGCCGCCGCCGAGGCCTGCGGGGTGCGCCAGGCCGCCGCGACACCGAGCACGGCCACGGCCGCGAGCAGCGCCGACGGAGCCGTCGCGTCCGCCGCCGAGGCCGCCGCCACCGACTCCGTCAGCCCGATCAGCAGCGCCCCCGCGCCCAGCGCCGCCGCCGGGACCCAGGCGGCGCGCGCCCGGGCACCCGGCGCCAGTACCGCCAGGGCCAGGTCCAGCGCGGCCGTCGCCAGCAGGGCCCAGCCCAGCTCCAGCGGGCCCGCCTCCGAGGCCAGCGCGGCCAGCGGGAGCGGGAGCTGCGCCGTCACGAGCGCCGCAGGGAGCGGGATCCGCAGCGAGGGCAGCGCCAGGCCGTAACCGGCCCAGCCCGCCGCGAGCACCGCGGCCGCCCCCGCCGCGTAGGCGGTGCCGTCGGTGTCCGGCATGCCGACGGCGAAGACGGCGTACGCGTCGAGCACCGTCAGCAGCAGGCCGACCGCCCCGACCGACTCGGCCGTGGACCGCAGCCCGCGGCGCAGCAGCAGCGCGGGCGCGCCCAGCGCGGCCGCCGTGACCACCGCGAGCACCGCCGAGCGGCCGCCGATCCCGAGGGAACCCCAGCTGACCAGCGTGAACGCCAGGGCGGCCACCGCCAGCAGGACGGCGCCCAAGGTCAGCAGCACGTTCTGCGCGCTCGGCGCGGAGGCCTCCTTCGGGCGCCCGGCTGCCGCCGCGGCGGCCGGGGCCGCCCAGGCGATCGGGGTCAGCTGCCGGATCAGCCAGTCCCGCCGCACGAGCAAGTGCAGGCGCCGGGCGTCGAGTTGAGCGAGTTCGCGATCGATGAGCGCCAGCTCGTCGGCCGGCGGCAGGGGGGTGTTCATGGTTCGGAGTGTGGTGCCCGTCACGCCCCCGGCACATGGGTGTGCGTACTCATCCGTGTGCTGAGTACCCGCCGCGACGGAAGCGGTTTGAACCGACCCGCAGGCTCTTGTATTGTTCAACCCGTTCCCGGGCGATTAGCTCAGCGGGAGAGCACTTCGTTCACACCGAAGGGGTCACTGGTTCGATCCCAGTATCGCCCACCGGGACAGGCCGGTCCGTCTGATGACGGACCGGCCTTCCGCATTCCCGGGCCCGGTCGCCGCCTCCGCCGCTACGCCGCCGCCGGCAGTTCCGGCCGCAGCGGCCAGTGCGGATCCACCGCCTCCGGCGTCCCCTGGCGCGCGAACCACGCCTGCAGGCCGCGCGCCTGCGCCGCGTGCCACACCGCCTGGAGCGTGTGCAGTTCGCCCGGCGTCAGCCGTTCCAGCCGCGCCGCGAACCGCCGCCCGACCGCCCGCACCAGCTCCAGCGAGGCCAGTGCGTCCACCGCGGCGTCGTGCGCGCCCTCCAGCTCTATCCCGTAGTGCGCGCACAGATCCGTCAGCGTCCGCCGCCCCTTGCGGTAGCGGTCCAGGTGCTTGTCCAGCACCCGCGGATCCAGCACCGTCAGCGGCCGGTTGTCCAGGTACCGGGCCAGCGACGACGCCCGGTGCCGACGCAACTCCCGGTCCAGCAGCGTCAGGTCGAACGGCGCGTTCATCACCACCACCGGACGGCCCGCCACCTGCTGCTCACCGAGCGCGCGGGCTATCTCCTCCACCACCGGCGCGGGCCAGCGCCCGTGCAGCTGGAGGTGCTCGTCGGTCAGACCGTGCACTTCCGTGGCCCCCGGGGGAACCGGGATGCCGGGATTGACCAGCCACCGGGTGGAGCGGACCCGGCCGCCCGCACACTCCTGCACGATGAGCGCGGCGGACACGATCCGGTCCTGCTCCACGTCCACCCCGGTGGTCTCCGTGTCGAATGCGGCCAGCGGGCCCTCGTACCAGCGCGTCATGGCGAACTCCTCGTCCCCGATCGGCAGATGGGGCGCACCCGTGACACGCCACCCTTGCCCGAATCCGTGATACCCGGCCTGTTTGCGCCGTACGCCGTTTGCGGGCAGCCGGGTGCGGAGACAACTTCCTTGGGGGACCGCACACATGATCGGCCGTCACCCCGCCCACCACTCCACCCTCATTCGGCAGAGCCCGGAAGGCATGGGGAGCCGGCCATGGCGCTCGCACAGCCCGAACCGGGCGGGGTACCGGCGTTGCACATCGATCCGCGGGGTGACGCGCGGACCGGACCGCTGCGCGGCACACTCGCCACCACCGCCTGCATGGAGACCCTCCAGGTGGGCTATCTGCACGCCGTCGCCGCCGCGGCAGGCTGTTCGCTGTCCCAGCCCTTTCCGGACAACGGCATCGACTGGCACGTCAGCCACGGCGCGCCCGAGCACGTCGTCGACGACGAGGTCACCGTCAAGGTGCAGCTGAAGGCGACCTACCAGGTCCCGCCCAGACCGGCCGGGCCCACCTTCGCCTTCACCCTCGACAACGAGCACCTGGTGAAGCTCGCCCGCACGCCGGTCGCCGTGCACAAGATCCTGGTCGTGATGCTCGTGCCCAGGGAGCGCGACCAGTGGCTGTCCGCCGGGCACGACCGGCTCGACCTGCGCCACTGCTGCTACTGGACCAACCTCGCCGGACACCCCGTGACCGGCCGGCGCCGGACCACCGTACGGATCCCGACCTCGCGGATCTTCGACGACCGGGCGCTGTGCGAGATCATGACCCGGGTCGGGTCGGGAGGGACACCCTGATGAACTGGCACTCACCGCACCTGGAGCCGCTGTCGTCCCCGGAGTTCAGCCCGGGAGCCCCGGATCCGGCCCACGTCGACCCGGCGGTGCTGGGGGCTCTGCTGCACCGGCACGGCTGGCTGCGGCGCGGCGGGGCCGCAGGACGGTACGGGCGCTGGACCCCGCCCGGCTACGCAGGCACCAGCCTGCTCGTCCCCGAGACCCGGGCCTTCCCCGACTGCGCGGACCTGCTGGAGGAGGCGCTCGGCGCCCTCGCGCGCAGCGCCCTGCCCTCGGCGCGGGAGGTGCTGTACGGGCTGAGCGTGCCGAGCGACGAGATCCGGTGGGAGCGGGAGATACCGGAGGGCTCGCACGGGTTCCGGGCCGAGGCAGACTGGACGGTGCAGGAACAGCTGCGCTCGGCGGCGCGGCACCTGCTGCTGGCCGGGGCCCTGGCGGACCGGGCGCGCGCCGGGTACTACGGGGCGCGGCACCGGGCGCAGGCCGAACGGGCGCTGGACGGGGTGCTGGTGGGCCCGGCGCCGGGCGGTCGGCGACTGACGGCGTACGTCCCGGTGGACGGGGGCCGGGGCACCGTGACACGGCTGCACCACGCGCTGCACGCGGCGCGGGAGGCGGTGGACTACCAGCGGGCCACCGGCGGCATGGAGGCCTTCGACGCGGCGGTGGCGGCGGGCGTCAGCCGAGAGCTGGCGGACGCGCTGATCGCGCTGGTGCGGGGATCGGAGGGGGCCCGGATCGCGCTGGCGTGGGCGCCGGCGGCCGGGGTCCCGGCGGGATGCGCGGCGCGGCCGGAACCGGTGGAGTTCTCCCCGGGCGACCTGCCGGTGCTGCGGGAGGCCGCGCTCCGCTACACCCGGGCCGAACCCGCCGTCCCCGTCCGGATCGCGGGGGCCGTGGTGCGGATGCGGCGCAAGGCGGCCGGGGGAGGGGGGACCGTCCGCCTCCGCGTGCTCGCGGGCGCGGAAGTCCCGTACGTTCGGGCCGCGCTCGACGAGGAGGCGTACCGGATCGCGGGCCACGCCCACCTCGTCGGCCTCCCGGTCCGGGTCAGCGGCCGCCTCCAGCGCCGGGGCGGCTTCCGCCGGCTCACCGACGCGGCGGACGTGGCCCCGGTCCCGCTGGACGAGGTCGAACGCGACCGCCTGATGAAGTCCCTGGACGCGTCCTTCGACCCGGAGGACGTCCTGCCGTCGGACGACTGAGCCGACCCGTGACGCAGCGGGCGCGGGGGGCGCGGCCGCCGACGGGGAGGGCGGTGGTCAGCGGAAGGCGGTCGCGCGGACCGAGTCGCCGCACAGGGCGAACTCGCCGCCGTCGGACGAGCCCACCTGGAAGCGGGTGCCGGCGACGCCCACCACGAGGGACGGGGCCACGGTCGGGTCGGTGCCCGAGGCGCAGTAGCCGTCCGCCTCACCGAGGACCGGGGTGAAGGAGAGCACCGTCACCGCCTTGCCCCCCGAGGGCAGCCGGACCGAAGGGGCCTGGCCCTGGGGGCTGACGCCCAGCGGCTTGTTCTTGTCCGGGGAGCCCTGGCCCGCGACGGCCACCGTTGGGAAGCCCCGCAGCTCGCACGGCGCGCCCTTGTTGACCACCGTGAACCGCACCTGACCGGAGGGCGTGTACTGCGCGCCGCCCGCCGTGAGCTGGGAGCCCTTGCACGCCGCCGCCGGGGCGGCCGCCGCTGTCGCGGACGCCGCGAACGCGCCGGCGGGCACTGCGGCCAGCAGTACGCCCGTCGAGGTCATCGCCAGAGCGGCCTTCCTCGCGGCTCTCATGGGGGTCTCCTCTCACCACCGGCAGGGATCCCCTCTCCCACGATCCCACGGGCCCCGCCGGGCGGCGCTACGACCCGGTCGCCGCCCGGGCGAAGGAGGCCATGCGCAGGCCGGGGACCGGCGAGAAGTCCGCCCCGCGGACGAAGCCGAGGCGTTCGTAGAGGGCCACGGCGGGGGAGTTGGCCGCTCCGGTGGTGACCTCCACGGGCCGGTCCGGGAAGACCTCCGTCAGGACGTGCTCCAGCAGCAGGGAGGCGAGGCCCCGGCGGAACCAGGCCGGGTCCACGCACAGCCGGTCCAGGCAGACGGCCCCCTCGGGCTCCTCCTCCCAGGCGAGGAACCCGGCGATCTCCCCCGCCCCGGTCACCGCGCCGAGCCACCGCAGCGGTCGCTCCCGCATCTGCGCGAGGCTCTCCCGTAGCGCCGGGATCCCGTCGAAGCCGATCAGCTCCGCCTCCACCGCGTACGCGGCCCGGCCGATCCGGTGGACGGCGGCGGCCGTGGCGTCGTCGGTCAGGTCCAGCGGCCGGACGGCGAGCGGGCTGCGCATACGCGGGATTCCTTCGCGGGAGGGGGCGGGTCCACCGTAACGAACGCGGGCACCCGTAACCGTTTCGCGGGGGAGCCACTCGGCTCGGTACGATTCAGGCGCGCAGCGTTCGCTGGCGCATCCCCTGAGTCAGGAGAGACCGGTGTCAGACGTCCGTGTGATCATCCAACGCGATTCCGAGCGGGACGAGCGCGTGGTGGCCACGGGCACTACGGCGGCCGAGCTCTTCGCCGGCGAGCGCACCGTCGTCGCCGCGCGCGTCGCGGGCGAGCTCAAGGACCTCGCGTACGAGGTGAAGGACGGCGAGAGCGTCGAGCCGGTGGAGATCTCCTCCGAGGACGGCCTGAACATCCTGCGCCACTCGACCGCGCACGTCATGGCGCAGGCCGTGCAGGAGCTGTTCCCCGAGGCCAAGCTCGGCATCGGCCCGCCGGTCCAGAACGGCTTCTACTACGACTTCGACGTGGCCCGGCCCTTCACTCCGGAGGACCTGAAGGCCATCGAGAAGAAGATGCAGGAGATCCAGAAGCGCGGGCAGCGGTTCTCCCGCCGCGTGGTCACCGACGAGGCGGCCCGCGAGGAGCTCGCCGACGAGCCGTACAAGCTGGAGCTCATCGGCATCAAGGGCTCCGCGTCGACCGACGACGGCGCGAACGTCGAGGTGGGCGGCGGCGAGCTGACCATCTACGACAACCTCGACGCCAAGACCGGCGACCTGTGCTGGAAGGACCTCTGCCGCGGTCCCCACCTGCCCACCACCCGCAACATCCCGGCGTTCAAGCTGATGCGCAACGCGGCCGCCTACTGGCGCGGCAGCGAGAAGAACCCGATGCTCCAGCGCATCTACGGCACCGCGTGGCCGTCGAAGGAGGAGCTGAAGGCCCACCTCGACTTCCTCGCCGAGGCCGAGAAGCGCGACCACCGCAAGCTCGGCAACGAGCTCGACCTCTTCTCCATCCCGGACGAGATCGGCTCCGGCCTCGCCGTCTTCCACCCGCGCGGCGGCATCATCCGCCGGGTCATGGAGGACTACTCGCGCAAGCGGCACGAGGAGGAGGGCTACGAGTTCGTCTACTCCCCGCACGCCACCAAGGGCGCCCTCTTCGAGAAGAGCGGCCACCTGGACTGGTACGCGGAGGGCATGTACCCCCCCATGCAGCTCGACGGTGGTACCGACTACTACCTCAAGCCCATGAACTGCCCGATGCACAACCTGATCTTCGACGCGCGCGGCCGCTCCTACCGCGAACTGCCGCTGCGCCTCTTCGAGTTCGGCACCGTGTACCGGTACGAGAAGTCGGGTGTCGTCCACGGCCTGACCCGCGCCCGCGGCTTCACCCAGGACGACGCGCACATCTACTGCACCCGCGAGCAGATGGCCGAGGAGCTCGACACGACCCTCACCTTCGTGCTCAACCTGCTGCGCGACTACGGCCTGACCGACTTCTACCTGGAGCTGTCCACCAAGGACCCGGAGAAGTTCGTCGGCTCGGACGAGGCGTGGGAGGAGGCGACCGCCGTCCTCGCGCAGGTCGCCGAGAAGCAGGGCCTCCCGCTGGTCCCGGACCCGGGCGGCGCCGCCTTCTACGGCCCGAAGATCTCGGTGCAGTGCAAGGACGCCATCGGCCGTACCTGGCAGATGTCGACCGTGCAGCTGGACTTCAACCTGCCGGAGCGCTTCAACCTGGAGTACACCGCGCCCGACGGCTCCCGCCAGCGGCCGGTGATGATCCACCGCGCCCTGTTCGGCTCCATCGAGCGGTTCTTCGCCGTGCTGCTGGAGCACTACGCGGGCGCCATGCCGCCGTGGCTGGCCCCGGTCCAGGCGGTCGGCATCCCGATCGGCGACGGGCACGTCGAGTACCTGCAGGAGTTCGCCGCGGCGGCGAAGAAGCAGGGCCTGCGGGTCGAGGTGGACGCCTCCTCCGACCGGATGCAGAAGAAGATCCGCAACCACCAGAAGCTCAAGGTCCCGTTCATGATCATCGTCGGTGACGAGGACATGGCCGCCGGCACCGTCTCCTTCCGCTACCGCGACGGTTCGCAGGAGAACGGCATCGCCAAGGACGAGGCCCTGGCCAAGCTGGCCAAGGTCGTCGCGGACCGCGTCCAGGTCTGACCGGCGCAGCTCAGTCCCGAGGGGCCCCCGGGGAACTTCCGTTCCCCGGGGGCCCCTCTTCTTCGCCTTCCCGGCGGAAGACCTGGATCAGCCAGGACGAGAAGGAACCCGTCACGGCGCCCAGCAGGCCCAGGCCGAAGGTCATCAGCCCGACCGCGATCAGCCGTCCCTCCGCGGTCACCGGGGCCACGTCGCCGTAGCCGACCGTCGTCAGCGTCTGGCACACGCACCACACCGCGTCCCAGAACGTCCGGATCGGGGAGTGCGGGTCCGTGTGCTCGACGTGGTACATGCCGAGCGAGCCTGAGAAGCCCAGCAGCACCGACGAGAGACCGGCGTACGTGATCACGCGCGGGTAGAGGCCGCGGCGCGGCTGGTCGTGGTGCTTGGCCTGGATGGCGTCGTGGACCTTGACCATGCGCAGCGGCCGCAGCGTCGGCAGCAGGACGACCAGGGCGTCCAGCCAGTGCACGCGGATGAAGCGCCGCGGCCGCTGGCGGCTGAGGACGAGCCGCACCAGGAAGTCCACGATGAAGCAGAGCCAGGTCGCCAGGACCAGGGCGGTCGCGATGTCGCGCCAGAGGGCGTGGGCCTCGTTGACCAGGACGCGGACCGCGTACCCGGCGAGGAAGACCAGCGAGGCATAGAACAGGGGCAGCTCGGTACGGCGCTCCCAGACTGCGTCCCGGCTCTCGGCTTGTTCGCGCATGCGCCCAGCATCGCGGCCGCAGTGCCGGTCTTCGCCCCGGCGACACGCCGAGCGGGGGCAAGGTCATATGCTGCATCCCATGACGACTGAGCCGGAGCAGCAGATCGGTGTGGGCACGCAGGACGCGTTCCAGCGTCTGTGGACGCCCCACCGGATGGCCTACATCCAGGGGGAGAACAAGCCGACCGGCCCGGAGGCCGGCGACGGCTGTCCCTTCTGCGGGATTCCGGACATGTCCGACGAGGACGGCCTGGTCGTGGCCCGGGGCCGGCACGTCTACGCGGTGCTGAACCTGTACCCGTACAACGGCGGGCACCTGATGGTCGTCCCCTACCGGCACGTAGCCGACTACACCGAGCTGGACGGGCCGGAGACGGCCGAGCTGGCGGACCTCACCAAGCGGGCCATGGTCGCGCTGCGCAAGGCGTCCGGGGCGCACGGTTTCAACATCGGCATGAACCAGGGCGCGGCCGCCGGGGCCGGCATCGCCGCGCACCTGCACCAGCACATCGTGCCCCGCTGGGGCGGGGACACGAACTTCATGCCGGTCGTCGGCCACACCAAGGTGCTCCCGCAACTCCTCGCGGACACCCGCCAGATGCTGGCCGACGCATGGCCCGTCGACTAGGACCCGTACGCCCGTCGACGTGTACGGGTTACTCGTACACGTCCGCCTTGCGGGGCGAGGGCTCCTGGATGAGGCCGCTCATGATCGAGGAGCGGTTGGTGAAGCGGTCGGTGTCGCAGCCGTTCTCCTCGAGCACCCGGAACGCGGCCGCGTGCACCGCCCGCAGCACCGGGGCGACCGTGCGCAGGGCGTCGTCCGCCATGAAGCGGTGGCGCCACATCGAGCCGGCCCACACGTGCCGCAGTCCGAACGGCTCCGGCAGGACCAGCTTGCCGCCGAGGAACTCCAGGAGCGGCGGGTACCAGGTCAGCGGGGCGCGCGCGGCCAGCCGTACCACCTCCATGGTGTCGACCAGCGGCAGCGGGCGCTCGACGGTCTCCCAGAAGCGGATGGACTTCGGGACCTCGACCGTCGGCGCCTTGGACTTCGTGGTGAACAGCCCGTGCACCGGGCCGAGCGCGTGCGCGGTGACGTCCACGCGCAGGGTCTTGTAGAGCACGGTGACCGTCACCAGCATGGTGATGACCAACTGGCCGTCCCAGAGCGGGTACTGGATGCCCAGGTAGTGCCGCTCGCCGGCGCTGAACTGCTGCTCGTTGCAGATCCGGGTGATCTCGTGCGGCTTCACGATGAACGTGTCGACGTCCGCGCCGGACGGCCGGGCCACCTCCGTGGCGCCCTCGCCGATCGGCGTGACGATCCAGTGCTTGATCGCGGCGGGCGGGAAGCCGCCGGTGTGCAGGGGGCCGCGCTCCAGCTTGCGCAGCTCGGTGTCGATCGCTCGTATGACGTCCCAGCTGCGGAACGGGTGGATCTCGGCGCCCTCGGTCTTGGGGGCCAGTTCCTCGGCCATCTGCCAGCTGCCCCAGCGGGTGCCCATGCCGAGGATGCCCTTGGGGCCGGCGTAGAAGACGGAGTTGCTGCGGTCCTCGGCGGTGAGCTTGGCGAGGGAGTGGCGCAGGTCCTCGCGGGCCTTCTCGTCGGGGTTGCCGGGCACCGCCTCCGGGATCTTGGCGGCGACGCCGCCGCCCGACAGCAGCCCGTCCCAGCGGGAGCGCAGGTCGGTGACGGTGGCCTCGCAGATCCGGCGGGCGAGGAACCAGCCCAGCGCCGGGGCGATGATCATGCCGCGCAGGTAGAGGCCGAGGAAGCCGGTGAACGGCAGCCGGAACATCAGCACGGCCACGACCAGGGCGACGCCGACGAGCAGCGCGGTGCCCAGCCAGGAGGAGTGCTTGCCCTTGCCGGAGGCCAGGGTCTTGCGGAGCTGGAACAGGCCCAGCCACAGCAGCAGTCCGGGCAGGAAGAGCACGCCGCACACCAGCATGATCAGACGGAGCTTGCGGTCCCGTACCTTGCGGATGCGGGAGGCCGCCAGACAGTGCTCGACGACGGTCTGCGGGTCGGCGCCGAAGGACTGGATGAGCGGCTTGCGGCCGGGGGTGACCGTGCGGGCCTCCACGGCCCGGCAGAAGGCCTCGCCGAGGCTGGGTTCGAGCAGGGAGAGCTTCCCGGCCTTCACCGTCGACTTGTGGTACTCGTTGTCGGCGCCGAGGATGGCCGCCAGCTTGGTGTCCTTGCCGCCGTCCCGGTACGCGGCGGAGGCCAGCGCGTTGGTCGCCGCCGTCTGCCCCCCGCTGCCCTGGAGCGGAATCTGCGCGCCGGGACTGAAGTCGAATCCGTCGTCCGCCACCACTGCCCCCATTGCTGCTGCTCTTTGCCGCGCGGAAGAGCCTATCCGCGCGGCGTGCCCCATGGTCATGGGACAGGGAAATACCGCCCACCGCAAGCTGGTTGGGTGGGCGGCCGCCGAAGCGCTATGTCAACTAGGTTCCCTTCTCTGCCTGTTCGCGAATCTTGTCCGCCAGTTGTGGTGGCATGGGTTCGTGGCGGGCGTAGGCCCGGGCGAACCGGCCCGTGCCGTGCGATACGGAGCGCAGCTCCACGGCGTAGCGGCCGATCTCGATCTCGGGGATCTCGGCGCGCACCCGGGTCCGGCCGGGGCCGGCCTGTTCGGTGCCGACGACGCGGCCGCGGCGGCCGGCGAGGTCGCTCATGACGGGGCCGACGTACTCGTCGGGGACGCTCACGTCGAGCTCGGCCACCGGTTCGAGGAGGTGGATGCGGGCCTCCGCGGCGGCCTCCCGCAGCGCGAGCGCCCCGGCCGTCTGGAAGGCGGCGTCGGAGGAGTCCACCGAGTGCGCCTTGCCGTCGAGCAGGGTGATGCGCACGTCGACCAGCGGGTAGCCGGCGGCGAGCCCGCGGGCGGCCTGCGACCGTACGCCCTTCTCCACGGACGGGATGAACTGGCGCGGGACGGAGCCGCCGACGACCTTGTCGACGAACTCGACGCCGCTGCCGGGCGGGAGCGGCTCCACCTCGATCTCGCAGATGGCGAACTGGCCGTGCCCGCCGGACTGTTTGACGTGGCGGCCGCGCCCGGTGGCCTTGGCCCCGAAGGTCTCGCGCAGGCTGACCTTGTGGGGGACGGCGTCCACCTGGACCCCGTACCGGGTGCGCAGCCGTTCGAGGGCGACGTCCTGGTGCGCCTCGCCGAGGGACCACAGGACGACCTGGTGGGTGTGCGGGTTCTGTTCCAGCCGCATCGTCGGGTCCTCGGCGACGAGCCGGGCCAGGCCCTGGGAGAGCTTGTCCTCGTCGGCCTTGCTGTGGGCCTCGATGGCGAGGGGGAGCAGCGGGTCGGGCATCGGCCAGGGTTCCATGAGGAGCGGCCGGTCCTTGTCGGAGAGGGTGTCGCCGGTCTCGGCGCGGGTGAGTTTGGCCACGCAGGCGAGGTCGCCGGCGATGACCCGGGTGAGGGTGCGCTGCTGCTTGCCGAAGGGGGAGGAGAGGGCGCCGACGCGTTCGTCCACGTCATGGTCCTCGTGCCCCCGGTCGGTGAGCCCGTGGCCGCTGACGTGCACGGTCTCCTCCGGGCGCAGGGTGCCGGAGAAGACGCGGACGAGGGAGACGCGGCCGACGTAGGGGTCGGAGGAGGTCTTGACGACCTCGGCGACCAGTGGCCCCTCGGGGTCGCAGGTGGCGTCGGGGCGGGCGGCCCCGTCCGGGGAGGTGACGGTGACGGCGGCCCGCTCCAGCGGGGTGGGGAAGCCGCCGGTGACCAGTTCGAGGAGTTCGACGGTGCCGAGGCCCTGGCGGGCGCCGTCGGTGGCCGGGGCGGCCATCAGGACGGGGTGGAAGGTGCCGCGGGCGACGGCGCGCTCCAGGTCGTCGACGAGGGTCTTGAAGTCGATGTCCTCGCCGCCGAGGTAGCGGTCCATGAGGCCCTCGTCCTCGCTCTCGGCGATGATCCCCTCGATCAGTCGGGAGCGGGCGTCGGTGATGAGGGCGAGCTCGTCGGGCTCCGGGTCGCGTTCGACGCGCTCGCCGGAGGTGTAGTCGTAGACGCGCTGGGAGAGCAGGCCGAGGAGGCCGGCGACGGGGGCGTGCCCGTCGGGCCCGGCGGGCCCGTACAGGGGCAGGTAGAGGGGGATCACGGCGTCGGGGTCCTCGGCGCCGAAGATCTCGCCGCAGACGGAGGTCATCTGCGCGTAGTCGGCGCGGGCTGCCTCCAAATGGGTGACGACGATGGCCCGGGGCATGCCCACGGCCTCGCACTCGTCCCAGACCATGCGGGTCGCGCCGTCGATCCCGTCGGAGGCCGAGATGACGAAAAGGGCCGCGTCCGCGGCGCGCAGACCGGCCCTGAGCTCACCGACGAAGTCGGCGTATCCGGGGGTGTCCAGGATGTTGATCTTGATCCCGCCCCATTCGACGGGGACGAGGGACAGCTGGATGGAACGTTGTCGGCGGTGTTCGATCTCGTCGTAGTCGGAGACGGTCCCGCCGTCCTCGACCCGGCCCGCCCGGTTGACCGCGCCCGCGGTCAGGGCCAGGGCTTCCGCCAGGGTGGTCTTACCGGCTCCGCTGTGGCCGACCAGCACGACGTTGCGTATCGAGGAGGGGCGGTCGGCCGTCAGTGCCCTGCCGGCGGCCCCGGCGTGGTGTGAGGTGGCTCCCATGATGCTCGTGCCTCCCGGTTGTGACGGTGAGGAGGATGTTCGGGGGTGATGAGGGTGTCCACGGTGTGGAAGAAGTCGTTCCGGAGAAAACGCGGCCCTTCGAGCTTTGCACTGCCGTCACACTCCGTCCATACGTCGTACCGGGCGCCGGCCGGAGTGTGACGCGGAGGTGGCGCGGGGATTGTCCGGCGCGAACCGGTGGGTGCGCGGCGCTGCGCGCCCGGGGCGCTGGCTACGATGGGCCAGCCGGTGGCCGATGTGGCCGTGCGGCCCAGCGACCCTCTGGGAAGGCCATGCTGAACAAGTACGCGCGTGCATTCTTCACGCGTGTTCTCACGCCATTCGCCGCTTTTCTGCTCCGGCGGGGGGTGAGCCCGGACGCGGTCACCCTGATCGGCACGGCCGGAGTGGTGGCCGGAGCGCTGGTCTTCTTCCCCCGCGGCGAGTTCTTCTGGGGCACGATCACCATCACCCTCTTCGTGTTCTCCGACCTGGTGGACGGGAACATGGCCCGCCAGGCCGGCGTCTCCAGCCGGTGGGGCGCGTTCCTCGACTCCACGCTCGACCGGGTCGCGGACGCCGCGATCTTCGGCGGCCTCGCGCTCTGGTACGCGGGCAACGGCAACGACAACGTGCTGTGCGCGGTGGCGATCTTCTGCCTGGCCAGCGGCCAGGTGGTCTCGTACACCAAGGCGCGCGGCGAGTCGATCGGCCTGCCGGTGGCCGTCAACGGGCTCATCGAGCGCGCCGAACGCCTGGTGATCTCGCTGGTCGCGGCCGGTCTGTCCGGGCTGGAGACCTTCGGGGTGCCGTCCTGGATCGGCGTGCTGCTGCCGATCGCGCTGTGGGTCGTGGCCGTCGGCTCGCTGGTCACGCTGATCCAGCGGGTGGTCACCGTACGCCGCGAGGCGGCCGAGGCCGACGCGGCCGCCGCCGTCGCCGAGGGCGGGGCCGCCTGATGGGCACGACGCGGGAGAAGCTGGTCGACGGCCTGTACGGGCTCGGCTGGGCCGGGGTCAAGAAGCTCCCCGAGCCCGCGGCCGTGGCCCTGGGCCGGCGCATCGCCGACCACACCTGGAAGCGGCGCGGCAAGAGCGTGCTGCGGCTGGAGTCGAACCTGGCCCGGGTGGTGCCGGACGCGAGCCCCGAGCGGCTGCGCGAGCTGTCCAAGGCGGGCATGCGCTCGTACATGCGCTACTGGATGGAATCGTTCCGCCTGCCGGCGATGGACCGGCAGCGCTTCGGCACGGACGTCGAGATCAAGGACGACCACATCCTCCGCGAGGCCATCGCCTCCGGGCGCGGCGTCATAGTCGCCCTTCCGCACCTGGCCAACTGGGACCTCGCCGGGGCCTGGGCCACCGGGCACCTGGGCATCCCGTTCACCACGGTCGCCGAGCGCCTCAAGCCCGAATCGCTGTACGACCGCTTCGTGGCCTACCGCGAGAGCCTGGGCATGGAGGTCCTGCCGCACAGCGGCGGCTCCACCTTCGGCACCCTGGCGCGCCGGCTGCGCTCGGGCGGCCTGATCTGCCTGGTCGCCGACCGGGACCTGTCGGCCTCCGGGGTCCAGGTGGACTTCTTCGGCGCGGCCGCGCGGATGCCGGCCGGGCCGGCGCTGCTCGCGCAGCAGACGGGCGCCGTGCTGCTGCCCGTCACCCTGTACTACGGGGACACCCCGAAGCTGTACGGGCGGATCCACCCCGAGGTTCCGGTGCCGCGCGACGGCACCCGGGTCGAGAAGACGGCCGCCATGACCCAGGCCGTGGCCGACGCCTTCGCGCTCGGGATCGCCGAGCACCCTCAGGACTGGCACATGCTGCAGCGGCTGTGGCTGGACGACCTGGACGACCAGGGGGAGCGCACGCAGTGAAGATCGGCATCGTGTGCCCCTACTCCTGGGACGTGCCGGGCGGCGTCCAGTTCCACATCCGGGACCTCGCCGAGCACCTCATCCGCCTCGGCCACGAGGTCTCGGTGCTGGCCCCGGCGGACGACGAGACCCCGCTGCCGCCCTACGTGGTCTCGGCGGGGCGGGCGGTTCCGGTGCCGTACAACGGGTCGGTGGCCCGGCTGAACTTCGGGTTCCTCTCTGCGGCCCGGGTCCGGCGCTGGCTGCACGACGGGGTCTTCGACGTGATCCACATCCACGAGCCCGCCTCGCCCTCGCTGGGACTGCTGTCCTGCTGGGCGGCGCAGGGGCCGATCGTGGCCACCTTCCACACCTCGAACCCGCGCTCGCGGGCCATGATCGCGGCGTACCCCATCCTCCAGCCCGCTCTGGAGAAGATCAGCGCGCGGATCGCGGTGAGCGAGTACGCGCGGCGCACGCTCGTCGAGCACCTCGGCGGCGACGCCGTCGTGATCCCCAACGGCGTCGACGTGGACTTCTTCGCCGAGGCAGAGCCCAATCCCGACTGGTCCGGGCGGACCCTGGGCTTCATCGGCCGCATCGACGAGCCGCGCAAGGGCCTGCCCGTGCTGATGGCGGCCTTCCCGCGCATCGTGGAGCAGTGCCCGGACGTACGGCTGCTGGTGGCGGGCCGCGGCGACGAGGAGGAGGCGGTGGCCTCCCTCCCGGCCGGGCTGCGCTCGCGCGTCGAGTTCCTCGGCATGGTCTCCGACGAGGACAAGGCGCGACTGCTGCGCAGCGTCGACGTGTACGTCGCGCCCAACACCGGCGGCGAGAGCTTCGGGATCATCCTCGTCGAGGCCCTCTCGGCGGGCGCCGCGGTGCTGGCCTCCGACCTCGACGCGTTCGCGCAGGTCCTGGACCAGGGGGCGGCCGGCGAGCTCTTCGCCAATGAGGACGCCGACGACCTGGCCGCCGCCGCCGTACGGCTGCTGCGCGACCCGGCGCGACGGGCGGAACTGAGCGCCCGCGGCTCGGCGCACGTACGCCGTTTCGACTGGTCGACGGTGGGCGCGGACATCCTGGCCGTCTACGAGACGGTGACGGACGGCGCGGCCGCGGTGGCCGCCGACGAGCGGGTCCCGCTGCGCACCCGCTGGGGGCTGTCCCGGGAGACGTGACGTCAGGCCCCGGCCAGCGCCCGGCCGGGACCTGACCCGCGCGTTCGCGGGTGAATTCGGGGGTGACTTCGCGGGTAAAGTCGCGGCCCGTGATCGAAACCCTTGTCTGGATCGCCCTGGCGCTCGGCGTCATCGGGGTCTACCTCAGCTGGACCGCCGGGCGGCTCGACCGGCTGCACACCCGCATGGACGCCGCCCGCGCCGCCCTGGACGCCCAGCTCGTGCGCCGGGCCTCCGTGGTGCTGGAGGTGGCGACCTCCGGGGTGCTGGACCCCGCCTCCTCGCTCGTGCTCTACGAGGCCGCCCACGCCGCCCGCCAGGCCGAGGAGGAGCACCGCGAGGTCGCCGAGAGCGAGCTCAGCCAGGCGCTGCGCGCGGTGTTCGCCGACGCCGACCAGGTCGAGGCCGTGAAGGCCGCCCCGGGCGGCGAGGCCGCGGCCGAGGAACTGGCGGCGGCCGTCCGCCGGGTGCCGATGGCCCGGCGGTTCCTCAACGACGCCGTGCGCGCCGCCCGCGCGCTGCGCAGGCACCGCAAGGTCCGCTGGTTCAGACTGGCGGGACACGCGCCGTTCCCGCTCGCCTTCGAGATGGACGACGAACCCCCGGCGGACCTCGCCGACCGCCCCTGAGGCCGCGAGTTGTACCCGAAGGCCAATTTGGAAGGAGCCACCGGCTCCGCATTGGCCCTTGCAGTGGACTGGTCGATGACGGTTTGCTCGCCGAGTACACCCGCAGCACCCGTCTTCCTTTTCCTTCGAGTGAGGTCAACCCGTGAGCACGCTTCCCTCCACCCCGCAGTCCGCTGAGTCCGCGATCGGCACCTCCCGCGTCAAGCGCGGCATGGCCGAGCAGCTCAAGGGCGGTGTGATCATGGACGTGGTCAACGCCGAGCAGGCGAAGATCGCCGAGGACGCCGGCGCCGTGGCCGTCATGGCTCTGGAGCGGGTCCCCGCGGACATCCGCAAGGACGGCGGCGTCGCGCGCATGTCCGACCCGAACATGATCGAAGAGATCATCGAGGCCGTCTCGATCCCGGTCATGGCCAAGTCCCGCATCGGCCACTTCGTCGAGGCCCAGGTGCTCCAGTCCCTCGGCGTCGACTACATCGACGAGTCCGAGGTCCTGACCCCGGCCGACGAGGTCAACCACTCCGACAAGTGGGCGTTCACCACCCCCTTCGTCTGCGGCGCCACCAACCTCGGTGAGGCCCTGCGCCGCATCGCCGAGGGCGCGGCCATGATCCGCTCGAAGGGCGAGGCCGGCACCGGCAACGTCGTCGAGGCCGTCCGCCACCTGCGCCAGATCAAGAACGAGATCGCCCGCCTGCGCGGCTACGACAACAACGAGCTGTTCGCCGCCGCCAAGGAGCTGCGCGCCCCGTACGAGCTCGTCAAGGAGGTCGCCGAGCTCGGCAAGCTCCCGGTCGTGCTGTTCTCCGCCGGTGGCGTCGCCACCCCGGCCGACGCCGCGCTGATGCGCCAGCTCGGCGCCGAGGGCGTCTTCGTCGGCTCCGGCATCTTCAAGTCCGGCGACCCGGCCAAGCGCGCCGCGGCCATCGTGAAGGCCACCACCTTCTACGACGACCCGAAGATCATCGCGGACGCTTCCCGCAACCTGGGCGAGGCCATGGTCGGCATCAACTGCGACACCCTCCCCGAGGCCGAGCGCTACGCCAACCGCGGCTGGTAGTCACCATGACCACCCCCGTTATCGGTGTCCTGGCCCTCCAGGGAGATGTACGGGAGCACCTGATCGCCCTGGCCGCGGCGGACGCCGTGGCCAGGCCGGTCCGGCGTCCCGAGGAGCTCGCCGAGGTCGACGCCCTGGTGATCCCCGGCGGCGAGTCCACGACGATGTCGAAGCTCGCCGTCCTGTTCGGCATGCTGGAGCCGCTGCGCGAACGCGTGAAGGCCGGCATGCCGGTCTACGGCACCTGCGCCGGCATGATCATGCTCGCCGACAAGCTGCTCGACGGCCGCGAGGACCAGGAGACGCTGGGCGGCATCGACATGATCGTCCGCCGCAACGCCTTCGGCCGCCAGAACGAGTCCTTCGAGGCGAAGGTCGAGTTCGCGGGCGTGGCAGGCGGCCCGGTCGAGGGCGTCTTCATCCGCGCCCCCTGGGTCGAATCGGTCGGCGGCGCCGTCGAGGTGCTCGCGACGTACGACGGCCACACGGTCGCCGTGCGCCAGGGCAACGTCCTCGCGACCTCGTTCCACCCCGAGCTGACCGGCGACGACCGCGTGCACGCGTACTTCGTCGACATGGTGCGCGCGGGGCTGTGACGAGCTCCCGGTAGGATCGGTGACGAACACTGTTGGTTACGCGAAGGAGACAGGCGGATGTCCGGCCACTCTAAATGGGCTACGACGAAGCACAAGAAGGCCGTGATCGATGCCAAGCGCGGCAAGCTCTTCGCGAAGCTGATCAAGAACATCGAGGTCGCGGCCCGTATGGGCGGCGCCGACATCGACGGCAACCCGACGCTCTTCGACGCCATTCAGAAGGCCAAGAAGAGCTCGGTCCCCAACAAGAACATCGACTCCGCGGTCAAGCGCGGCGGTGGTCTTGAGGCCGGCGGCGCCGACTACGAGACGATCATGTACGAAGGCTACGGTCCGAACGGTGTCGCGGTGCTCATCGAGTGCCTCACCGACAACCGCAACCGTGCCGCGTCCGACGTGCGCGTCGCCATGACCCGCAACGGCGGCTCGATGGCCGACCCGGGCTCGGTCTCGTACCTGTTCAACCGCAAGGGTGTCGTCCTGCTGCCCAAGGGCGAGCTCACCGAGGACGACGTCCTGGAGACGGTGCTCGAGGCGGGCGCCGAAGAGGTCAACGACCTCGGCGACAGCTTCGAGATCATCAGCGAGGCCACCGACATGGTCGCGGTCCGCACCGCGCTCCAGCAGGCCGGCATCGACTACGACTCGGCCGACTCCAACTTCCTGCCGACCATGCAGGTCGAGCTGGACGAAGAGGGCGCGCGCAAGATCTTCAAGCTGATCGACGCGCTGGAGGACAGCGACGACGTGCAGAACGTCTTCGCCAACTTCGACGTCTCGGACGAGGTCATGGAGAAGGTCGACGCCTGATCCGGCATCAACGACGGGCCGACGGGGACACACCCCGTCGGCCCGTCGCTTTGTCAGTGCCGCCGGTTAGCCTGCACGCACTGGCAATCGAAGGAGGGGGGCCCGGTGCGCGTGCTCGGTGTGGACCCGGGGCTGACCCGGTGCGGTGTCGGCGTGGTCGAGGGAGTCGCGGGCCGTCCGCTGACCATGCTCGGCGTGGGGGTCGTACGGACGCCCGCGGACGCGGAGTTGGGCCACCGACTCGTCGCCATCGAGCGGGGCATCGAGGAGTGGCTCGATGAACACCGGCCCGAAATCGTCGCCGTGGAGCGGGTGTTCAGCCAGCACAACGTCAGTACGGTGATGGGCACCGCCCAGGCGAGCGCCGTCGCCATGCTGTGCGCCGCGCGGCGCGGGATACCGGTCGCGCTGCACACCCCGAGCGAGGTCAAGGCCGCCGTCACCGGCAGCGGCCGGGCCGACAAGGCGCAGGTCGGGGCGATGGTGACCCGGCTGCTCCGGCTCTCCGCCCCGCCGAAACCGGCCGACGCCGCCGACGCGCTCGCGCTCGCCATCTGCCACATCTGGCGGGCCCCCGCCCAGAACCGCCTCCAGCAGGCGGTCGCCCTGCACGCCTCGAAAGGCCGCCCTTCATGATCGCTTTCGTCAGCGGCGCGGTCGCCGCGCTCGCCCCCACCCTGGCCGTGATCGAGGTCGGGGGAGTGGGCATGGCGGTGCAGTGCACCCCGAACACCATCGCCGGCCTGCGGATCGGGGAGCCGGCGCGGCTGGCGACGTCGCTGGTCGTACGGGAGGACTCGCTCACGCTGTACGGCTTCGCGGACGACGACGAGCGGCAGGTGTTCGAGCTGCTCCAGACCGCGAGCGGGGTCGGGCCGCGGCTCGCCCAGGCGATGCTCGGGGCGCACAGCCCGGACGCGCTGCGGCTGGCCGTCTCGACGGGGGACGAGAAGGCCCTGATGGCGGTGCCGGGGATCGGCAAGAAGGGTGCGCAGAAGCTGCTGCTGGAGCTGAAGGACAAGCTGGGCGCGCCGCTCGGGTCGAGCGGACTCGTGGGTGCGCAGCGCGCGGCCGCGTCCGGGCCCGCGCCGTGGACCGAACAGCTGTCGGCCGCGCTGATCGGCCTGGGCTACGCGTCCCGCGAGGCGGAGGAAGCGGTCTCGGCGGTGACGCCGCAGGCCGAGGCCGCCATCGCCTCCGGCGGCTCGGCCCCGGTCCCGCAGCTCCTGCGAGCGGCCCTGCAGACCCTGAACCGCACCCGCTGAACCGCACCCGCTGAGCCGGACCCCGGCTCGACGCCGCAGGGCGGGGCTCGCCCCGCCCCACCCTTCTCCCGTTCACCGGGCCCGGCCCGGACCCGCGCCTCGCCGCCCGGCACGACCCCGCGGGGCACGTGGCGGCAGGGCAGGAAACCACCGTACGAACGACAAGGCAGACTGACAGCGTGAACTGGGATGACGAGAGCGACGACCGGATCGTGGCGGCGGCGGCCGACGGCGAGGACACCGCCGTCGAGGCGGCCCTGCGCCCCAAGGACCTCGGCGAGTTCGTCGGCCAGGAGAAGGTCCGCCAGCAGCTCGACCTGGTGCTGAAGGCGGCCCGCCAGCGCGGGGCCACCGCCGATCACGTACTGCTCTCCGGCGCCCCCGGCCTCGGCAAGACCACGCTCTCCATGATCATCGCGGCCGAGATGGGCGCGCCCATCCGGATCACCTCCGGCCCCGCCATCCAGCACGCCGGCGACCTCGCCGCGATCCTCTCCTCCCTCCAGGAGGGCGAGGTGCTCTTCCTCGACGAGATCCACCGCATGTCGCGGCCGGCCGAGGAGATGCTGTACATGGCCATGGAGGACTTCCGCGTCGACGTGATCGTCGGGAAGGGCCCGGGGGCCACCGCGATCCCGCTGGAGCTGCCGCCCTTCACCCTCGTCGGCGCGACGACCCGCGCCGGCCTGCTCCCCCCGCCCCTGCGCGACCGCTTCGGCTTCACCGGCCACATGGAGTTCTACGCCCCCGAGGAGCTGGAGCGCGTCATCCACCGCTCCGCCCGCCTCCTCGACGTCGAGATCGACACCGCGGGCGCCGCGGAGATCGCCGGCCGCTCCCGCGGCACCCCCCGCATCGCCAACCGGCTGCTGCGCCGCGTCCGCGACTACGCCCAGGTCAAGGCCGACGGAGTGATCACGCGCGAGGTGGCCGGAACCGCCCTCCAGGTCTACGAGGTGGACGCGCGCGGCCTCGACCGCCTCGACCGGGCCGTCCTGGAGGCACTGCTCAAGCTGTTCGGCGGCGGCCCCGTCGGGCTGTCCACCCTCGCCGTGGCGGTCGGGGAGGAGCGGGAGACCGTCGAGGAGGTCGCGGAGCCCTTCCTGGTACGGGAGGGACTGCTCGCCCGTACCCCCCGCGGCCGCGTCGCGACCCCCGCCGCATGGGCTCACCTGGGGCTCGTCCCGCCGCAGTCCGGTGGGAGTGGATCAAGCCGACAACAGGGCTTGTTCGGGGCGTGACGGCGCGGAGGTTCGCCCCGTCAGGAACTGCGGTGCCATGCTGGGCGTTGTTCCATCGGTGCGGACTCGCCTAGACTCCGCCGATGCCGACCCTTCGGGTCGGCGTGCCCACCCCCGTAGAAAAAGGCCGCCTCCCGCGCGGTCGTGCGAAGGATCTCCGTCCCGTGAATCTCGTGACACTCCTCCCGTTCATCGTGCTCATCGGGGCGATGTTCCTGATGACCCGCTCCGCGAAGAAGAAGCAGCAGGCGGCCGCGCAGATGCGCGACCACATGACGCCCGGCACCGGCGTCCGCACCATCGGCGGCATGTACGCCACGGTGAAGGAGATCGGTGACGACACGGTCACGCTCGAAGTGGCCCCCGGCGTCCACGCGATCTTCGCGAAGAACGCCATCGGCGCCGTCCTCGACGACGAGGAGTACAACCGCATCGTCCACGGCACGGCCGTTGATCTGACGATCGACACGCCGGTCGTCCCGGACGACGCCTCCTCGCTCACCGAGGCCGAGACCGAGGGCGACGCCCCGAAGCTCGACCTGGGCAAGAAGGACGAGCCCAAGGACGACGAGCCGAAGGGCGACGAGCCCAAGGACGGCAAGACCGACGGCGACGCCGGAGCCAAGTAGCAGTACGCGGCATGGATCGCGGCGGCGCCTGACCGGCGGCCGCCGCGGTGCCTGTCAGTGACCCGTTTCTGCGGGGGGCAGGGGTCCCCACCACACATTTCTTGGCCGTCCGCGCGCTGACCCGGCGCGGGACGGTTGGACAGGGAGATACGACAAGGTGGCAGCACCGAAGAAGGGCCGGCGGCCCACGGGGGCTCAGGGGAGGCCGGGGCGCGCCCTGGCCATCATCCTGATCGCGATGGTGGCGCTCACCGCGGGGATGTTCCTCACGAAGCAGACGACCCCCCGGCTCGGCATCGACCTCGCGGGCGGTACGAGCATCACGCTCAAGGCCAAGAGCGAGCCCGGCAAGCCGGACGCGATCAACCCGACGAACATGAACACGGCCGTCGGCATCATCGAGCGACGTGTCAACGGTCTCGGTGTCACCGAGGCCGAGGTTCAGACGCAGGGTAAAGACCACATCATCGTGAACATCCCCAAGGGGATGAACGAGCAGCAGGCGCGCGAGCAGGTCGGCACCACCGCCCAGCTCTACTTCCGCCCGGTGCTCACCTTCGCGAGCGGTGAGCCGATCGCCCCCGAGACCTCGCCGAGCGGATCGCCGAGCGCGTCCCCGAGCGGTTCCGGAGCCCCGAAGGCCTCGGACGGCAAGAAGGCCAGCCCGTCCGCCACCCCGTCGTCCAGCGCCACTTCCCAGGGTCGCGCGCTCAGTGAGGCCCTCAAGGCCCCGGGCAGCCCCTCTCCCTCGCCCTCGGCGAGCGAGTCGAAGAAGGCAGACGACAGCAAGGCCCCGTCCCCCTCCGCGACGCCGTCGGGTGACGAAGCCGCCGCCGCCGCGCTCCAGGCCAAGTTCGCCGCCCTGGACTGCAAGGACGAGAAGCAGCGCGTCGCCGCGAGCCAGGGCGTCAAGCCCGAGGAGCCGATGGTCGCCTGCGGTCAGCGCGGCGACACCTGGGGCAAGTGGGTGCTCGGCCCGGCCGGCGTCAACGGCCAGGACGTCGACGACGCCAAGGGCGTCATCGACCAGCAGTCCGGTCAGTGGATCGTCACCATGCAGTTCACCGACAAGGGCGCCGACAAGTTCGCCAAGATCACCGGTGAGCTCGCCGCCAAGCAGGCCCCGCAGAACCAGTTCGCGATCGTGCTCGACGGCCAGGTCATCTCCGACCCGTCCGTGAGCCAGGCGCTGACCGGCGGCAACGCCCAGATCTCGGGTGGCTTCACCCAGCAGTCCGCGCAGGACCTGGGCAACATGCTCTCGTACGGCGCCCTGCCGCTGTCCTTCCAGGAGGACAGCGTCACCACCGTCACCGCCGCCCTCGGCGGCGAGCAGCTGAAGGCCGGCCTGATCGCCGGTGCGATCGGCATGCTCCTCGTCGTGATCTACCTGCTGGTGTACTACCGCGGCCTGGCGTTCATCGCGATCATCTCGCTGCTGGTGTCCGCGATCCTCACGTACACGATCATGGCGCTGCTCGGCAAGGGCATCGGGTTCGCGCTGAACCTGCCGGCCGTCTGCGGTGCGATCGTCGCCATCGGCATCACCGCGGACTCGTTCATCGTGTACTTCGAGCGCATCCGCGACGAGATCCGTGAGGGCCGCACGCTGCGTCCGGCCGTCGAGCGGGCCTGGCCGCGTGCCCGGCGCACCATCCTGGTGTCCGACTTCGTGTCCTTCCTGGCCGCCGCGGTGCTGTTCATCGTGACCGTCGGCAAGGTGCAGGGCTTCGCCTTCACGCTGGGTCTCACCACCCTGCTCGACGTGGTCGTGGTGTTCCTCTTCACCAAGCCCGTCATGACGCTGCTGGCCCGCACGAAGTTCTTCTCCAGCGGTCACCCGTGGTCCGGTCTGGACCCGAAGCGGCTTGGCGCGAAGCCGCCGCTGCGCCGGTCCCGTCGCACCGGTTCCGGTACCGTCTCCGCTCCCGTCGACGCAAAGGAGGCGTGAGAGATGTCGAAGCTGGGAGATCTCGGCGCCAAGCTGTACCGAGGTGAGGTCGGTTACGACTTCGTCGGCAAGCGCTTTCTCTGGTACGGCGTTTCCATCCTGATCACCATCACGGCGATCGTGGCCCTGGCCGTTCAGGGCCTCAACATGGGCATCGAGTTCAAGGGCGGTGCCGTCTTCACCACCCCGAAGACGGCCGTCTCCGTCGCCAAGGCGACCGAGGCCGCGGAGAAGGCCTCGGGCCACGACGCGATCGTCCAGGAGCTCGGCACCGGCGGCATGCGCATCCAGATCACCGGTCTGGACACCGCCGCCGCGGCCGACGTGAAGAAGGAGCTCGCCACGGAGCTCAAGGTCGAGCAGGCCGGCATCAACGCCGACCTGGTCGGTCCCAGCTGGGGCGAGCAGATCGCGAACAAGGCCTGGACCGGCCTCGCCGTCTTCATGATCCTCGTGGTGATCTACCTCGCCATCGCCTTCGAGTGGCGGATGGCGGTCGCGGCGCTGATCGCGCTGATCCACGACCTCACCATCACCGTCGGCGTGTACGCGCTGGTCGGCTTCGAGGTCACCCCGGGCACCGTGATCGGTCTGCTGACGATCCTCGGTTACTCCCTCTACGACACCGTCGTCGTCTTCGACGGTCTGAAGGAGGGGTCGAAGGACATCACCAAGCAGACCCGCTACACCTTCAGCGAGGTCGCCAACCGCAGCATCAACGGGACGCTGGTCCGCTCGATCAACACCACCGTCGTGGCGCTCCTGCCGGTCGCGGCCCTGCTGTTCATCGGCGGCGGCTTCCTGGGCGCGGGCATGCTGAACGACATCTCGCTGTCGCTGTTCGTCGGCCTCGCGGCCGGTGCGTACTCCTCGATCTTCATCGCGACCCCGCTGGTCGTCGACCTGAAGGAGCGCGAGCCCGCCATGAAGGCGCTGAAGAAGCGGGTGCTCGCGAAGCGGGCGGCCGCGGCGGCGAAGGGCGAGTCCGCGGACGCGGGGTACGAGGACGGCGGTGAGGACGGCTCCGGGGGCGGTCCGCAGATCGTCGCCCAGACGCCCGGGCGCGCGGGGCGGCGGCGGTGACCGTGATCTCGCCGGAGGTGCGGGAGCTGCTGGTCAGCCGCATCAAGGACGTCCCGGACTACCCGAAGCCGGGGGTGATGTTCAAGGACATCACGCCGCTGCTGGCGGACCCGAAGGCGTTCGCCGCGCTGACGGACGTACTGGTGGACCTGGCCGGGCGGTACGGCGCGACGAAGATCGTCGGGCTGGAGGCGCGCGGGTTCATCCTGGCGGCTCCGGTGGCGGTGGCGGCGGGCATCGGCTTCGTGCCGGTGCGCAAGGCCGGGAAGCTGCCGGGGGCGACGCTGGCACAGTCCTACGAGCTGGAGTACGGGACCGCGGAGATCGAGGTCCACGCGGAGGACCTGGCGGCGGGTGACCGGGTGATGGTCATCGACGACGTGCTGGCGACCGGGGGGACGGCGGAGGCGTCGCTGTCCCTGATCCGGCGGGCCGGGGCCGATGTGGCGGGGGTGGCGGTCCTGATGGAGCTGTCGTTCCTGCCGGGGCGGGCGCGGCTGGCCGAGGGCCTTGGCGGTGCCCCGCTGGACGCGCTGATCGTGGTCTGACGACCGCCGGCATTGCCGTGGAGCGGCGGGTGCCCGGGATTCCCCCGGGCACCCGCCGTTCGGCGTATCGGGGCCCGACCGCCACGCGGACTCCTCCCCGCCCCGGGCCCGGTCTTCGGGGGCCGGACGGGCCGGATTGATCGGCCTCGCCGGCGTTTGAGGCGCGGGGGCCGGGGCGGAGCCCCCGGAGGGGACCCGCACCGGACGGAGGCTCGGCGAACGAGGCGGCGGATCCCTCGCTACGATGGGTTATCCGGACCGGACACGGGCACCGGATCCTCCCCCACACTTCGTCCGGGGGGACCCCCAGAGGAGCGCTCTTGCCAGACGAGGTCCAGCCAATCTCCGCCGCGCAGCCCGACCCACAGGCCGAGCAGGCCAAGGCGGCCGCCGCCACGCCCCCGCCGGCCCCGCCGGTCAAGCCCGCGCCGCTGAAGTCGGCCGGGTCCTCCAACCGGGTGCGCGCCCGCCTCGCCCGACTCGGAGTCCAGCGTTCCAACCCGTACAACCCGGTACTGGAACCCCTCCTCCGTATAGTCCGCAGCAACGACCCGAAGATCGAGACGGCGACCCTGCGCCAGATCGAGCAGGCGTACCAGGTCGCCGAGCGCTGGCACCGCGGCCAGAAGCGCAAGAGCGGCGACCCGTACATCACCCACCCGCTCGCCGTCACGACGATCCTCGCCGAGCTGGGGATGGACCCGGCGACGCTGATGGCCGGGCTGCTGCACGACACCGTCGAGGACACCGAGTACGGCCTCGAACAGCTCCGCCGCGACTTCGGCGACGCCGTGGCCCTGCTCGTGGACGGCGTCACCAAGCTCGACCGGGTGAAGTTCGGCGAGGCGGCGCAGGCCGAGACCGTGCGCAAGATGGTCGTCGCCATGGCCAAGGACCCCCGGGTCCTCGTCATCAAGCTCGCCGACCGCCTGCACAACATGCGCACGATGCGCTACCTCAAGCGGGAGAAGCAGGAGAAGAAGGCCCGCGAGACCCTTGAGATCTATGCCCCGCTGGCGCACCGGCTCGGCATGAACACCATCAAGTGGGAGCTCGAAGACCTCTCCTTCGCGATCCTCTACCCGAAGATGTACGACGAGATCGTCCGGCTGGTGGCCGAAAGGGCGCCCAAGCGGGACGAGTACCTCGCCGTCGTGACGGACGAAGTGCAGACCGACCTGAGGGCGGCCCGGATCAAGGCCACCGTCACCGGGCGGCCCAAGCACTACTACAGCGTCTACCAGAAGATGATCGTGCGGGGGCGCGACTTCGCGGAGATCTACGACCTGGTCGGCATCCGCGTCCTGGTCGACACCGTCCGGGACTGCTACGCAGCCCTCGGCACCGTGCACGCGCGATGGAATCCGGTCCCCGGCCGGTTCAAGGACTACATCGCGATGCCCAAGTTCAACATGTACCAGTCGCTGCACACGACGGTCATCGGACCCAGCGGCAAGCCCGTCGAGCTCCAGATCCGCACGTTCGACATGCACCGCCGCGCCGAGTACGGCATCGCCGCGCACTGGAAGTACAAGCAGCAGACCGTCGCCGGCACCTCCAAGGTCCGCACCGACGTCCCGCAGGCCGCCAAGGGCAGCGCCGGCCAGGACACCGTCAACGACATGGCCTGGCTGCGGCAGCTGCTGGACTGGCAGAAGGAGACCGAGGACCCGGGCGAGTTCCTCGACTCGCTGCGCTTCGACCTCTCCCGCAACGAGGTCTTCGTCTTCACGCCCAAGGGCGACGTCATAGCGCTCCCGGCCGGCGCCACCCCCGTGGACTTCGCGTTCGCCGTCCACACCGAGGTCGGCTACCGGACCATAGGGGCGCGGGTCAACGGGCGGCTCGTCCCGCTCGAATCGACCCTCGACAACGGCGACCTCGTCGAGGTCTTCACCTCCAAGGCCGAGGGCGCCGGCCCGTCCCGCGACTGGCTCGGCTTCGTCAAGTCCCCGCGGGCCCGCAACAAGATCCGCGCCTGGTTCTCCAAGGAACGCCGCGACGAGGCCATCGAGCAGGGCAAGGACTCCATCGCGCGGGCCATGCGCAAGCAGAACCTGCCGATCCAGCGCATCCTGACCGGCGACTCGCTCGTCACCCTCGCCCACGAGATGCGCTACCCCGACATCTCCTCGCTGTACGCGGCGATCGGCGAGGGACACGTCTCGGCGCAGGCCGTCGTACAGAAGCTCGTCCAGGCCCTCGGCGGCGAGGAAGCCGCCAACGAGGACATCGAGGAGAGCGTCCCGCCGTCGCGCGCCCGCAACAAGCGGCGCAGCAACGCCGACCCGGGCGTGGTCGTCAAGGGCGTCGACGACGTCTGGGTGAAGCTCGCCCGCTGCTGCACCCCGGTTCCGGGCGACCCGATCATCGGGTTCGTCACGCGCGGCAGTGGCGTATCGGTTCACCGCGCCGACTGCGTCAACGTGGACTCCCTCTCCCAGCAGCCCGAGCGGATGCTGGAGGTCGAGTGGGCGCCCACCCAGTCCTCCGTCTTCCTGGTCGCCATCCAGGTCGAGGCGCTGGACCGGTCCCGGCTGCTGTCCGACGTCACCCGGGTCCTGTCGGACCAGCACGTGAACATCCTGTCGGCCGCCGTGCAGACCTCCCGGGACCGGGTGGCCACCTCCCGGTTCACCTTCGAGATGGGCGACCCCAAGCACCTGGGACACGTCCTGAAGGCCGTCCGGGGCGTCGAGGGCGTGTACGACGTCTACCGCGTGACCTCGGCCCGCCGGCCGTAGCCCGCGCGAGCACGGCGAGAAGGGCCCGGTACGGAGATCCGTACCGGGCCCTTCCGCGTCGATCGTGCGGCCGGAAGATCAGCCGCCGAACTCCTCAAGGCCCTTGAGCGCCTGGTCCAGCAGCGCCTGCCGGCCCTCCAGCTCCCGCGCCAGCTTGTCGGCCTTGGCGTTGTTGCCCGCCGCGCGCGCCGCGTCGATCTGCTCGCGCAGCTTGTCGACGGCCGCCTGCAGCTGACCCGTCAGACCGGCCGCACGGGCCCGCGCCTCCGGGTTGGTACGGCGCCACTCGCCTTCCTCGGCCTCCTGGATCGCCCGCTCCACGGCGTGCATCCGGCCCTCGACCTTGGGACGGGCGTCGCGCGGCACGTGGCCGATGGCCTCCCAGCGCTCGTTGAGCGAGCGGAACGCGGCACGGGCCGCCTTCAGGTCCGTGATCGGGACGAGCTTCTCGGCCTCGTCGGCCAGCTCCTCCTTCAGCTTCAGGTTCTCGGTCTGCTCGGCGTCGCGCTCCGCGAAGACCTCGCCGCGCGCCGCGAAGAACACGTCCTGCGCACCGCGGAAACGGTTCCACAGGTCGTCCTCGGCCTCGCGCTGGGCGCGGCCCGCCGCCTTCCAGTCCGCCATCAGCTCGCGGTAGCGGGCGGCCGTCGGACCCCAGTCCGTCGACTTCGACAGCGCCTCGGCCTCCGCGACCAGCTTCTCCTTGGCCTTGCGGGCGTCCTCGCGCTGGGCGTCCAGCGAGGCGAAGTGCGCCTTGCGGCGCTTGGAGAAGGCCGACCGGGCGTGCGAGAAGCGGTGCCACAGCTCGTCGTCCGACTTGCGGTCCAGACGCGGCAGCCCCTTCCAGATGTCGACCAGGGCCCGCAGCCGCTCACCGGCGCTGCGCCACTGGTCGCTCTGCGCCAGCTGCTCGGCCTCCACGACCAGCGCGTCCTTGGCCGCGCGGGCCTCGTCCGTCTGCTTGGCCTTCTGGGCCTTGCGCTCCTCGCGGCGGGAGTCGACCGTCGCCACCAGCTTGTCCAGCCGGACGCGCAGCGCGCCGAGGTCGCCGACGGCGTGGTGCTCGTCCACCTGCGTCCGCAGATGGTCGATCGCGGTCTGGGCGTCCTTGGCGGACAGATCGGTGGTCCGCACCCGCCGCTCAAGGAGGCCGATCTCGACTACCAGGCCCTCGTACTTGCGCTCGAAGTAGGCCAGGGCCTCTTCAGGGGTGCCCGCCTGCCACGAGCCGACGACCTGCTCGCCCTCGGCCGTACGCACGTACACGGTGCCGGTCTCGTCGACACGGCCCCACGGGTCGCTGCTCACAGCGCCTCCTCCACCTGATGCCTTGCGAGGGGTTCACCCCCTGGGCATCGTCCACAGTTTCCTGGGGCGGGCCGCGCCCGCCCTGCACAACGCCAACATAGGCGACCGCCGGGCCGGCTGTCCGCATCCCGCACGACGGAATATCGCCGTACGGGCGGGAGGCCGGCCGGGCCCGGTGCCGCCGCGCCCCGTCAGTCCTTGCCGACGGTGGCCTTCTCGATGGTCACGGTGTTCTTCGGGGCCCCGTCCGGGGCGCCGTCGGCCGTCCCCGCCTTGGCGATCTCCTCCACGGCCTTCAGGCCCGCGGCGTCCATCGTGCCGAAGGGCGTGTAGCCCGGAGGAAGCTGGGTGTCCTTGTAGACGAGGAAGAACTGGCTGCCGCCGGAATTGGGCTGACCGGTGTTCGCCATCGCCACCGTGCCGGCCTTGTAGACGACCTTGCCCGACTCGTCCGGCTTGCCCAGAGCGTCGAGGTTCTCGTCCTTGATGGTGTAGCCGGGGCCGCCGCTGCCGGTGCCCTGGGGGTCGCCGCACTGGAGCACGAAGATGCCGCCGGTGGTCAGCCGGTGGCACTTGGTGTTGTCGAAGAAGTTCTTGTCGGCCAGCGACTTGAACGAGTTGACCGTCTCCGGCGTCTTCGCCGCGTCCATCGCGATCTTGATGTCGCCCGAGTTCGTCTTCAGGCCGAGGGTGTACTTCGCGCTCTTGTCGATCGCCATCGGCGGCGGGCCCGAGGGCTCCAGCGGCTTCTTCTCCTCCTTGTCGAAGACGCCGCCCACGATCAGGCCGACCAGCGTGGCGACCACCACGGCCACGGCCGCGCCGATCACCGCCGAACGCCGCCGGGCCTTGCGCCGGGCCTCGGCCCGCCGCTTCTGCTGGCGCTCGTACTTCTCCCTGGCGAGCTGTCGCCGCCGCTGATCGCTCGTGACCACCGGGTCGTCTCCTTGTGCGTCTCTGGTACCGCTGTCCGGGCTGGGTTAGGCCGTACCGTATATGGGTTCGCTGAGTAATGAGCCGCGCCGGTAGGCTCTGAGCAGCAGCATTCCGATCAGCGGCCGCTGCCGCAGCTCCCGCCGGACGACGATTGAGGACGAACGTGCTGATTGCCGGGTTCCCCGCCGGGGCCTGGGGGACCAATTGCTATCTGGTCGCCCCCGCCGCCGGTGAGGAGTGCGTCATCATCGACCCGGGCCACCAGGCCACCCAGGGTGTCGAGGAGACGCTGAAGAAGCATCGGCTCAAGCCCGTCGCGGTCGTCCTGACCCATGGCCACATCGATCATGTGGCCTCGGTGGTCCCGGTGTGCGGAGCACACGACGTACCGGCCTGGATCCACCCCAGGGACCGCTACATGATGAGCGACCCGGAGAAGGCCCTCGGCCGCTCCATCGGGATGCCCCTCATGGGCGAGCTGACCGTGGGGGAGCCGGACGACGTCCGTGAACTGACCGACGGCAGCACCCTGAAATTGGCCGGAATGGAGTTCTCGGTGGCGCACGCGCCCGGCCATACCAAGGGGTCGGTGACCTTCCGGATGCCCGAGGCGGCCGACATCCCGTCGGTCTTCTTCTCGGGCGACCTGCTCTTCGCCGGCTCCATCGGACGCACCGACCTGCCCGGCGGCTCCCACGCCGAGATGCTCCAGTCGCTGGCCCGTGTGTGCCTGCCGCTGGACGACTCGACCGTGGTGCTGTCCGGCCACGGTTCCCAGACCACCATCGGCCGCGAGCGCGCGACCAACCCGTACCTGCGGGAAGTCGCCGCCGGCCTGGGAGCGGACCCGACCGCCGCCCCACGACGAGGAATGTGACGAGAGTTTCGTGAGCACCTTCAAGGCCCCCAAGGGCACGTACGACCTCATCCCGCCGTACTCGGCGAAGTACCTGGCCGTCCGCGACGCCATCTCCGGCCCGCTGCGCCTGTCCGGCTACGGGTACGTCGAGACGCCCGGCTTCGAGGACGTCGACCTGTTCGCCCGCGGTGTCGGCGAGTCCACCGACATCGTGACCAAGGAGATGTACACCCTCACGACCAAGGGCGGGGCCAACCTCGCGCTGCGCCCCGAGGGCACCGCGTCCGTGCTGCGCGCGGCGCTGGAGGCCAACCTGCACAAGGCCGGCGGCCTGCCGGTCAAGCTCTGGTACTCGGGCTCGTACTACCGCTACGAGCGTCCCCAGAAGGGCCGCTACCGCCACTTCTCGCAGGTCGGCGCGGAGGCGATCGGCGCCGAGGACCCTGCGCTGGACGCCGAGCTGATCATCCTGGCCGACCAGGCGTACCGCACGCTCGGCCTGCGCGACTTCCGGATCCTGCTGAACTCGCTGGGCGACAAGGAATGCCGCCCGGTGTACCGGGAGGCGCTCCAGTCCTTCCTGCGCGGCCTCGACCTGGACGAGGAGACCGTCCGCCGGGCCGAGATCAACCCGCTGCGCGTCCTCGACGACAAGCGTCCCGAGGTGCAGAAGCAGCTGGTCGGCGCGCCCATGCTGCGCGACTACCTGTGCGACGCCTGCAAGGCGTACCACGAGGAGGTGCGGGCGCTGATCACGGCGGCCGGCGTCGCCTTCGAGGACGACGAGAAGCTGGTGCGCGGCCTGGACTACTACACCCGGACCACCTTCGAGTTCGTGCACGACGGTCTGGGCTCGCAGTCGGCGGTCGGCGGCGGCGGCCGCTACGACGGCCTCTCCGAGATGATCGGCGGACCGGCGCTGCCGTCGGTCGGCTGGGCGCTCGGTGTGGACCGTACGGTCCTGGCCCTTGAGGCCGAAGGCGTCGAGCTGGACATCCCCGCGGCCACCTCGGTGTTCGCGGTGGCGCTGGGCGAGGCGAAGCCGGTGCTGTTCGGGCTCGTCACGGAGCTGCGCAAGGCCGGGATCGCGGCGGACATCTCGTACGGGGGCAAGGGCCTCAAGGGCGCGATGAAGGACGCCAACCGGTCGGGCGCGCGGTTCGCGGTCGTCGCGGGGGACCGCGACCTCGCCGAGGGCGTCGTCCAGCTGAAGGACATGGAGTCCGGGGAGCAGTCCCCGGTGGCGCTGTCCGACGTCGTCGAGGTGCTGAAGGCCAAGCTGGCGGCCTGACCTCTCCGGTCCGGCGCCCCACGGTGGTTTCCGGGCGGGGCAGGGTGGTTCCGCGGTGCGGAGTCCCCCTGCCCCGCCCGTCCTTATGTCCACCGAACGGCCGACGCACAGGTGAGTACGGCACAATGTCGGGGCTTGACGGGCTTGATGACCTTGCGGATGTGGAGCGGGCGGTATGACGACGAAGAGTGCTGAGGCGGACACCGCCCCGCGGACCATCGGGGGCAGCCGTGCCCTGGCGCTGCTGCTGGTGATCACGGGAGCCGCGGGTCTGCTCGCGGCCTGGGTGATCACGATCGACAAGTTCAAGCTGCTGGAGGACCCGAACTTCACGCCGGGCTGCAGCCTGAACCCGATCGTCTCCTGCGGCAACATCATGAAGAGCGACCAGGCGGCCGTCTTCGGCTTCCCGAACCCGATGCTGGGCCTGGTCGCCTACGGCATCGTGATCTGCGTCGGCATGAGCATGCTGGCCGGGGCGCGGTTTCGCCGCTGGTACTGGCTGACCCTGAACGCGGGCACCGCCTTCGGCGTCGTCTTCTGCGCCTGGCTCACGTACCAGTCGCTGTACAACATCAACTCGCTGTGCCTGTGGTGCTGCCTGGCCTGGGTCGCCACGATCTTCATGTTCTGGTACGTCACCGCGCACAACGTCCGCGAGCGGCTGCTGCCCGCCCCCGGCTGGCTGCGGGGCTTCCTCGACGAGTTCACCTGGGTGCTGCCCGTCCTGCACGTCGGGATCATCGGGATGCTGATCCTGACCCGCTGGTGGGACTTCTGGACCTCGTAAGGCGTGGCCGCGCTGTCGGTGGGCTCGCTTAGGCTTCCTGTGTGGAACCAGACCTGTTCACCGCCGCTGCCGAAGAACGCCGTGAGAAGGACCCCACGAGCGCTCCGCTCGCCGTCCGGATGCGCCCGCGCACCCTGGACGAGGTGGTCGGCCAGCAGCACCTGCTGAAGCCCGGATCACCGCTGCGGCGGCTGGTCGGGGAGGGGGCGGGCGGTCCGGCCGGTGCCTCGTCGGTGATCCTTTGGGGTCCGCCGGGCATCGGGAAGACCACGCTCGCGTACGTGGTGAGCCAGGCGACGCAGAAGCGGTTCGTGGAGCTGTCGGCCATCACGGCCGGTGTGAAAGAGGTACGCGCCGTCATCGAGGGCGCGAAGCGGGCGGCCGGCGGGTACGGCAAGGAGACCGTCCTGTTCCTGGACGAGATCCACCGCTTCAGCAAGGCCCAGCAGGACTCGCTGCTGCCGGCCGTGGAGAACCGCTGGGTCACGCTGATCGCGGCGACCACCGAGAACCCGTACTTCTCGATCATCTCCCCGCTGCTGTCGCGGTCCCTGCTGCTGACGCTGGAGCCGCTGACGGACGACGACCTGAGCGCGCTGATGCGGCGGGCACTGGAGGAGGAGCGCGGGCTGGGCGGCGCGGTGACGCTGCCGGCGGACGCGGAGGCGCACCTGCTGCGGATCGCCGGCGGGGACGCGCGGCGGGCGCTGACGGCGCTGGAGGCGGGGGCCGGGTCGGCGATCGCCAAGGGGGAGCCGGAGATCACCCTCCAGACGCTGGAGGAGGCGGTCGACCGGGCGGCGGTCAAGTACGACCGGGACGGCGACCAGCACTACGACGTGGCGAGCGCGCTGATCAAGTCGATCCGGGGTTCGGACGTGGACGCGGCGCTGCACTATCTGGCCCGGATGATCGAGGCGGGGGAGGACCCGCGGTTCATCGCGCGGCGCCTGATGATCTCGGCGAGCGAGGACATCGGGCTGGCGGATCCGACGGCCCTGCCGATCGCCGTGGCGGCGGCGCAGGCGGTGGCGATGATCGGCTTCCCGGAGGCGGCGCTGACGCTGTCGCACGCGACGATCGCCCTTGCCCTGGCGCCGAAGTCGAACACGGCCACGACCGCGATCGGCGCGGCGCTGGCCGATGTCCGGGCCGGACTGGCTGGAGCGGTGCCGGCGCACCTGCGGGACGGGCACTACAAGGGCGCGGCGAAGCTGGGTCACGCCGTGGGGTACGTCTACCCGCACGACGTGCCGGGCGGGATCGCCGCGCAGCAGTACGCGCCGGACGAGATCCAGGGGAAGCGGTACTACGAGCCGACGCGGTACGGAGCGGAGGCGCGGTACGCGGACGTGGTCGAAAAGGTCCGCGACCGCCTCCGCCCCGACGCCCCCTGACCAGCCACCCCTGGGCCTCCGCCCCAGCCCCCGGTTTCGGGAAGGGGCGGGGTGGGGGAACGGCTCCGCGCAGCGGTGCCCTGCCGACGGCGTGGGGGTCCGGGGAACTCGCGCGCCCGGCCTAGGGTCCTCGCATGGGACGTCGGGCTTCGCTCATCGCCGTGGCGGCGGCGCTGCTGATCAGCGGGTGTCACCACGGGGATCCCGGGCAGCCGGCCCGGGGGAGCGTCGTCCCGCTCGTCGGGGTCGGGTTTCCGCCCGGCGCCGAGGCGGCCAAGGCCGAGCTGGCGGGGCTCACCGTCGAGTGGGGCAAGAACTGGCAGACGTACAAGCGCGAGAACTTCGGCCGCTACTGGTCCGACGACACCGACGCCCCCGGCGGCCGCAACGGCTGCGACACCCGCGACGACGTCCTGCGCCGGGACCTGACGGAGCTCCGCGAGGGCGACCGGAACCCCTGCGTCGTGGTCTCCGGGGTGCTGCACGATCCGTACACCGGCAAGACCCTCCCCTACTCCTACCGCCGCGCCTCGCAGATCGAGACCGACCACGTCGTCGCGCTCGGTGCGGCCTGGCGCGCCGGCGCCCACGCCTGGACGTCGCAGGGCAGGCTGGAGTACGCGAACGACCTCGACGTACTCCTGGCCGTGGACAAGCAGACCAATCAGGACAAGGGCAGCAGGACCGCCGACAAGTGGAAGCCGCCGCTTCGGGCGTACTGGTGCGAGTACGCCCGGCGCTACACCGGCATCAAGGCCAAGTACCGGCTGTCCGTCACCGAGCCGGAGAAGGCCGCGCTCGGCGAGATGCTGGCCGCCTGCTAGTCGGCTGCCCGGTCACCGGCCCGCTCTCCGGCCCGCTCGCCCGCCGCCGCGAACAGCCGCCGCATCGCGTGGCGCAGGCCGCACACGTCCGCCACCGGGTCGGGAAAGTCGAAGCGGGCGTCGAACGACGAGACGCCGCCGCCCGTGAAGCGCACCCGCAGGCCGAACCGGTCCAGGGCCAGCGGCACCGCCGCCATCCCGTCGGCCTCGCGCGACCCGAGCAGCCCGCACAGGTCGGCGACGCGGTCGCCGTGCGCGGCCGCGAGGTGCTGGAGCAGCTCCGTCTCGTGGTGCACCAGCGGGTCCGGCTCGGTGGCCGCGAGGTCCTCCGGCTCGACGTGCTCGGCGCCCCAGAGGTCGTCCACCGAGATCTCGCCGACCTCCAGGCGGAGCAGGACGTAGGGGTGTCCGCCGTGCATCCCCAGCAGCTCGCCCACCGGGTGGCGCTCCGCCATCAGCGCCGCGCACACCGCGCGGTCGTCCCCGCGCACCCGCGTCAGCCACCCGGCCAGCCAGGCGCGGCCTCGGATACGATGGGGCACGGACACCGGCGCCACATCCGTGATCTCGATCACGGCCGTGAGGTCGT
The DNA here is from genome assembly GCF_026339935.1 of Streptomyces sp. NBC_01551. Lineage (NCBI taxonomy): Bacteria > Bacillati > Actinomycetota > Actinomycetes > Kitasatosporales > Streptomycetaceae > Streptomyces > Streptomyces sp. NBC_01551. Next base: position 912,165 of record NZ_JAPEPX010000001.1, on the reverse strand, counting down.
CGTCCTGGGCGTAAGCGGCTGCCCTGGCAGCCGCGGATTCCCCTGGAACAAGGAGAATCACGTCCCCGTCCGGGGTGACGGTCCGCGCGGCCACCACCCCTGTCCCGAACTCACCCTGGTCGAAAGCACCCGGCAGCGTGAGGGATACTGAGGCGTTGGACTCTACGAGGGTTCGTACGCGTTCGGCTCCGGTGAGCTGCCGAACGCCTTCCCTGGGACGCGGCTGACCTTGCTTATCGTCGTCGAAAGCGGATTCCGTTTCGTTGGAACCCGAACTTCGACGCGCACTGGGCAGGGGGATCCCATGTGGTCGAGACATTACGTCCTCCTCGCTAAGGTAAGCCTCACCTAACTTACATGGAGGTAGGTTCCACGTGAACCAGAAGCGACCCAAGGTCAAGAAGTCGCGTGCCCTCGGCATTGCGCTGACCCCGAAGGCCGTCAAGTACTTCGAGGCCCGCCCCTACCCGCCGGGCGAGCACGGCCGTGGCCGCAAGCAGAACTCGGACTACAAGGTTCGTCTGCTCGAGAAGCAGCGTCTGCGCGCCCAGTACGACATCTCTGAGCGTCAGATGGCTCGCGCCTACGACCGCGCCAAGAAGGCCGAAGGCAAGACGGGCGAGGCGCTGGTCGTCGAGCTCGAGCGTCGCCTCGACGCCCTGGTCCTGCGTTCGGGCATCGCCCGCACCATCTACCAGGCTCGCCAGATGGTCGTTCACGGCCACATCGAGGTCAACGGTGACAAGGTCGACAAGCCGTCGTTCCGTGTCCGCCCGGACGACGTCATCACCGTTCGCGAGCGCAGCCGCGAGAAGGTTCCGTTCCAGGTTGCCCGTGAGGGTGGCTACGCAGGCGAGGGCGAGACCCCCCGTTACCTGCAGGTCAACCTGAAGGCCCTGGCCTTCCGCCTGGACCGCGACCCGAACCGCAAGGAAATCCCGGTCATCTGCGACGAGCAGCTCGTCGTCGAGTACTACGCCCGCTGATTCATCCGCGGACGTAGCCTCACAGGCTGGTCAGCCCGCCGGCTCCCCCTCGGGGGAGTCGGCGGGTTTCCTGCTTTTCGGGTACCCGACGGGTCGGCCGGCCGCCGTACGGGGCCTCGGCAGCGCGCTCGACGGCTTCGGCTCCGGGCCGCGCAGGGCCCGCTCGACCAGCTCGTCCAGCGCCAGGGCGCGGCCGTGCCCGGCGCAGGCGGCGTACCGCTCCGCGCCCAGCAGCTCACCCGCCCGCTCCTGGCACATCAGCCGCGGCGCGTTGAAGTACCCCGAGCCGAACAGCCGCAGGCCCACCCCGTCCCACATCCGCTCCGCCGCGCCCTGGAGCACCGCCGCCTCGGCCGGTTCGCCCTCGGCGACCGTGACCAGCGCCAGCAGCTCCACGGCCAGGACCAGCCCCACCAGATCCCGGAAGGCGTGGTTGATCTCCACGCACTCGGCCAGCAGCCGCCGCGCCTCCCGCGTGCCGCCGGCGTCCAGCGCCGCGTACGCCAGCACGTACAGGGCGTACGCCTTCGTCCAGCGCTCCCCGCGCTCCTCGCAGATGTCCCGGACCTCCCGGCACAGCGAGAGCGCGCCCGCGAGGTCGCCCTGGAAGGCCAGCGTCATGGCCAGCTCCACCTGGCACATCAGCACGTTGCTGTTCAGCTCTCCCGCCTCCCGGTAGCGCTCCAGCGCCGAACCCAGCAGCTCCCCGGCCCGTGCCATGTCGTCCGAGACCAGCGCGAGGCAGCCCAGCCGGTGCACCGCGTACGCCGCCGCCACCGGGTTGCCCGTCCGCGCGGCCCCGTCCCGGCACTCGTACAGGGCGCTCATCGAGGCCACCGAATCGCCCTGCAGGGCCGCCACGTAGCCCAGCACCCAGAGCGCCTTCAGCCATGAGCTCTCGTACCCCGCCTCCGGGGTGTTCTCCAGCGCACGGTCCAGCCAGTACCGGCCCTCGGTCAGGCGCCCGCAGCCCGCCCAGGAGAACCACAGGGTCCCCGCCAGGTACTGGCCGAGGTGGACCTCCTCCGGATCCTCCAGGCAGCACTCCAGCGCGAGGCGCAGGTTCGGCAGCTCCGCCTCCACCAGTGCGGCCACCTCGCGCTGGCGCGGGCTGAACCAGTCCAGCTCGCACCAGGTCGCCAGCCCCGTGTACCAGTCCCGGTGGCGCCGCCGCAGCCGCGCCGCGTCGCCCAGCGACTCCAGCCAGCCCGCCCCGTAGATCCGTACGGTCTCCAGCATCCGGTAGCGCACCCCGGCCGCCGTCTCCACCCGGAACAGCAGGGACTGCGCGAGCAGCTCCCCGACCAGGTCCAGCACCGACTCCACGGGCAGGTCCGGGCCCGCGCACACGTATTCGGCGGCGTCGAGGTCGAACTGCCCGGCGAACACCGAGAGCCGGGCCCACAGCAGCCGCTCCGGCGCCGTGCACAGCTCGTGGCTCCACCCGATCGTGGTGCGCAGCGCCCGGTGCCGGGGGAGCGCCCCGCGCGCCCCGCCCGTCAGCAGGGCGAACCGGTCCTCCAGCCGGGCCAGCACCTGCGCCGGTGACAGCGCCCGCAGTCGGCCCGCCGCCAGCTCCAGCGCGAGGGGGATCCCGTCCAGCCGGGCGCACAGCTCGACCAGCACCGCCCGGTCGGCCTCCGAGACCGTGAAACCCGGATCGGCGGCGGCCGCCCGCGCGCACAGCAGGGCCAGGGCCTCCTCGGGCGCGGGCGGGGCCAGCGCGAACGCCTGCTCCCCGTCGAGCGCCAGCGGACGCCGCCCGGCGGCCAGTACCCGCAGGCCGGGGGAGCGGCGCAGCAGCTCCTGTACCAGCTCGGCGGTGTCCTCCACCAGCTGCTCGAACCCGTCCAGCACCAGCAGCAGGCGCCGCCCGGCGAGGTGTTCGGCCAGGACGGTCCGGGGCGGCCGGGTGGTGTGGTTGGTCAGGCCGAGGGCCTCCGCGAGGGTCAGCTCCAGCAGCGCCGGATCCCGTACGGAGGCCAGCTCGGCCAGCCAGACGCCGTCGCAGTAGCGTTCCTGCGGCCCCTCCCGCAGCGCCTCCCGCGACCCTTCCCGCGGCCCGTCCGGTGTGCCGTCCGAGGGCTCCCCCGCCCGCTCCGCGACGCGCCGGGCCGCCGCCAGGACCAGCCGGGACTTGCCGACCCCGCCCACGCCCGTCACGGTGACCAGCCGCGAGGACTCCAGCAGCCGCGCCAGCTCGCCCAGTTCGGCACCCCGCCCGACGAAGCCGCTCAGCTCTGAGGGAAGATTGCCCCGGGTGCCCGTGTGAAGGGGTCTCTGTCGCATGGGACACGGAGAGTACTGGTCCGGATGCGCCGCGTACAACGCGATGTGCCCGACCTCGGAATTCCGGTACGGCGGCGGATCCCCGGCGCGATAGGGTCGGAGGACGACTTTTCGCGTAGTGATCAATGTGCAGGGAGCGGTGCAACGTGTCCGGTGGAGAGGTGGCCGGGATCCTCGTGGCCGTCTTCTGGGCCATTCTGGTCTCCTTCCTCGCCGTGGTGCTGGTGAGGCTGGCCCAGGTGCTCAAAGCGACCACCAAACTGGTGGCGGACGTGACCGATCAGGCCGTGCCGCTGCTGGCCGACGCCTCCACGACCGTCCGCTCCGCGCGCACGCAGCTCGACCGCGTCGACGCCATCGCGAGCGACGTCCAGGAAGTCACCTCCAACGCCTCCGCCCTGTCCTCCACCGTGGCCTCCGCCTTCGGCGGGCCGCTGGTCAAGGTCGCGGCCTTCGGCTACGGGGTGCGCAAGGCGCTGGGCAAGACCGACGACGCGCCGCAGAAGACCCCCCGGCGAACCGTGATCGTCGGCCGTACGGTGCCGGCGGCCCGGCGCCGGAAGCAGAAGGGCTGAGACCTCCGATGTTCCGCCGAGCCTTCTGGTTCACCGCAGGCGCCGCCGCCGGCGTGTGGGCCACCACCAAGGTCAACCGCCAGCTGAAGAAGCTGACGCCGGAGAGCCTCGCCGCGCAGGCCGCGGACAAGGCCGTCGAGGCGGGTCACCGCCTCAAGGACTTCGCCCTCGACGTCAAGGCGGGAATGACGCAGCGCGAGGACGAGCTGAACGATGCACTGGGGCTCCATCAGGACCCCGAGCGGCCCGACAACGTCACCGCCCTCCCGGGGCCGCGGCGGCTGCGGGCCCTCCAGAACGACAAGACCACCCACTCGAACCTTTCGTACAACCGGAATGAGGACCACTGATGGAGTCGGCTGAAATCCGCCGCCGCTGGCTGAGCTTCTTCGAGGAGCGCGGTCACGCCGTTGTCCCTTCGGCGTCGCTCATCGCGGACGACCCGACTCTGCTGCTGGTCAACGCGGGCATGGTCCCCTTCAAGCCGTACTTCCTCGGCGAGACCAAGCCCCCGGCCCCCCGCGCCACCAGCGTGCAGAAGTGCGTCCGTACGCCGGACATCGAAGAGGTCGGCAAGACGACCCGCCACGGCACGTTCTTCCAGATGTGCGGCAACTTCTCCTTCGGCGACTACTTCAAGGAAGGCGCCATCAAGTACGCCTGGGAGCTGCTCACCAGCTCCGTGGCGGACGGCGGCTACGGCCTTGAGCCCGAGAAGCTCTGGATCACCGTCTACCTCGACGACGACGAGGCCGAGACGATCTGGCGCGAGAAGATCGGCGTTCCCGCCGAGCGCATCCAGCGCCTGGGCAAGAAGGACAACTTCTGGTCCATGGGCGTCCCCGGCCCCTGCGGTCCGTGCTCGGAGATCAACTACGACCGCGGCCCCGAGTTCGGCGTCGAGGGCGGCCCGGCCGTCAACGACGAGCGCTACGTGGAGATCTGGAACCTGGTCTTCATGCAGTACGAGCGCGGCGCCGGCGACGGGAAGGAAGACTTCCCGATCCTCGGTGACCTGCCGTCGAAGAACATCGACACCGGTCTCGGCCTCGAACGCCTCGCGATGATCCTGCAGGGCGTGCAGAACATGTACGAGACCGACACCCTGCGCGTGGTCATGGACAAGGCCACCGAGCTGACCGGCGTGCAGTACGGCGCCGCCCAGGGCACCGACGTCTCGATGCGCGTGGTCGCCGACCACATCCGCACCTCCGTGATGCTCATCGGCGACGGCGTGACCCCCGGCAACGAGGGCCGCGGCTACGTGCTGCGCCGCATCATGCGCCGCGCCATCCGCAACATGCGCCTCATGGGCGCCACCGGCCCGGTCGTCCAGGACCTCGTCGACGTCGTGATCAACACGATGGGGCAGCAGTACCCGGAGCTCGTCACCGACCGCAAGCGCATCGAGACCGTCGCGCTCGCCGAGGAGGCCGCCTTCCTCAAGGCCGTCAAGGGTGGCACCAACATCCTCGACACCGCCGTGACCGAGACCAAGGCCGCCGGCGGCACGGTCCTCTCCGGCGACAAGGCGTTCCTGCTCCACGACACCTGGGGCTTCCCGATCGACCTCACCCTGGAGATGGCCGCCGAGCAGGGCCTCTCCGTGGACGAGCCCGGCTTCCGCCGCCTGATGCAGGAGCAGCGCGACCGCGCCAAGGCCGACGCCAAGGCCAAGAAGACCGGCCACGCGGACATGTCCGCCTACCGGGAGATCGCCGACGGCTCCGGCGCCACCGAGTTCACCGGCTACGCCACCACCCAGGGCGAGTCCACCATCGTCGGCCTCCTGGTCAACGGCGTCTCCGCGCCCGCCGCCTCCGAGGGCGACGACGTCGAGGTCGTCCTCGACCGCACCCCCTTCTACGCCGAGGGCGGCGGCCAGCTCGCCGACCAGGGCCGCATCAAGCTCGACTCCGGCGCCGTCATCGTCGTCCGCGACGTGCAGCAGCCGGTCCCCGGTGTCTCCGTGCACAAGGGCTCCGTCCAGGTCGGCGAGGTGACGGTGGGCGCCTCCGCGTACGCCGCCATCGACATCAACCGCCGCCGGGCCATCGCCCGCGCCCACTCGGCCACGCACCTGACCCACCAGGCGCTGCGCGACGCCCTCGGCCCGACGGCCGCCCAGGCCGGTTCCGAGAACTCGCCCGGCCGCTTCCGCTTCGACTTCGGCTCGCCGAACGCCGTCCCCGGCACGGTCCTCACCGACGTCGAGCAGAAGATCAACGACGTGCTCTCCCGCGAGCTCGACGTCACCGCCGAGATCATGAGCATCGACGAGGCCAAGAAGCAGGGCGCCATCGCCGAGTTCGGCGAGAAGTACGGCGAGCGCGTGCGCGTCGTCACCATCGGCGACTTCTCCAAGGAGCTGTGCGGCGGTACGCACGTCGGCAACACCGCCCAGCTGGGTCTGGTGAAGCTGCTCGGCGAGTCCTCCATCGGCTCCGGCGTGCGCCGCGTCGAGGCCCTCGTCGGCGTGGACGCGTACAACTTCCTCGCCAAGGAGCACACGGTCGTCGCCCAGCTCCAGGAGCTGGTCAAGGGCCGTCCGGAGGAGCTGCCGGAGAAGATCGCCTCCATGCTCGGCAAGCTGAAGGACGCCGAGAAGGAGATCGAGAAGTTCCGCGCGGAGAAGGTCCTCCAGGCCGCCGCCGGTCTCGCCGAGAACGCCCAGGACATCCGCGGCGTCGCGCTCGTCGTGGGCACCGTCCCGGACGGCACCGGCGCCGACGACCTGCGCAAGCTGGTCCTCGACGTGCGCGGCCGCATCCAGGGCGACCGCCCGGCCGTGGTGGCCCTCTTCACCACGGCGAACGACCGCCCGCTGACCGTCATCGCCACCAACGAGGCCGCCCGCGAGCGCGGCCTCAAGGCCGGCGACCTGGTCCGTACCGCCGCCAAGACCCTCGGCGGCGGCGGTGGCGGCAAGCCGGACGTGGCCCAGGGCGGTGGCCAGAACCCGGCCGCCATCCCCGACGCCATTGCCGCGGTCGAGCGCCTCGTCGTAGAGACGGTCTGACCATGACGCTGCGCCGTGGCCGCCGGCTCGCCATCGACGTCGGGGACGCCCGCATCGGGGTCGCCTCGTGCGACCCCGACGGGGTGCTCGCCACACCGGTGGAGACCGTGCCGGGCCGGGACATTCCCTTCGCCCACCGGCGGCTGCGGCAGCTCGTCGAGGAGTACGAGCCCCTCGAAGTCGTGGTCGGCCTCCCCCGCTCGCTCAGCGGGCGGGAGGGGCCGGCCGCGGCCAAGGTGCGCGCCTTCGCGAACGAGCTGGCCAAGGGCATCAAGCCGGTGACGGTCCGCCTCGTGGACGAGCGGATGACCACGGTCACCGCCGCCCAGGGGCTGCGGGCCTCGGGGAGGAACGCCAAGAAGGGCCGGTCGGTCATCGACCAGGCCGCCGCGGTGGTCATCCTTCAGAACGCTCTTGAGACCGAACGGGTATCAGGTAATCCGCCCGGTGAGTGCGTCGAAGTGGTTGTCTGATCGCGATACGGTAACGTTCCGCGCGATGAGACGGCATTCGAACAGCCGTCGCCCACCACCAAAGAGGCGGAACCGGGTGTCGCGGTAGACGGAACCGTGGCCGTCGTCTCGCGGCGCTAGGGGATCGATGACTGAGTATGGCCGGGGCCGCGGCTCCGAACCGTGGCACCCCGAGGACCCGCTGTACGGCGACCAGGGGTGGAGCGGGCACGAGGCCCAGCAGGGTCAGGTGCCCTATGGCGGTGGCGCGCAGCAGTATCAGCAGGCGCCGCAGTACCAGGAGCCCCAGTACCAGCAGCAGCCGTCGTACCCGCAGCAGGGCCAGCAGGATCCGTACGTCCAGCAGCACCAGCAGCACCAGCAGTACCCGGGGCAGCAGCAGGGCTATGCCCCGCAGCAGTTCCAGGAGCAGCAGTACCGGCAAGAGCAGCTCCAGGAGCCCCAGCAGCAGCCCCAGTACCAGCAGCAGCCCCAGCAGCAGCCGACGTACGCGGGCCAGGTCTGGGACACCGGCCAGGGAGCGCAGGTCGCCGCGCCGGCCGATCCGTACGTGGCCGTGGACCCGTACACCCAGCAGCCCGTCGGCGGCTACGCGGGCGAGAGCCCCGACCTCTACACCACCCCCGAGGCCTATCCGCCGCCGCAGCCCCCGGGCCGGCGCCGGCCCGCGCCGGAACCGGAGGCCGAGGAGTGGCAGGACGACGCCGAGGACGCGAAGAACGAGGACGAGCCTGACTCCTTCTTCGCCGACCGGGACGACGATGACGACGACCCCGACGCCTCGGGCGGCGGTGGCCGCCGCTCGGGCCGCTCGAAGGGCAAGGGCGGCGGCAAGCCCAAACGCCGCAACGGCGCGGCCTGCCTGATCGCCGCCGTCGTGATCATCGGTGTGGTCGGCGGTGGCGGGTACTACGGGTACACCTACCTCAAGGCGCGGTTCGGCGCGGCCGCGGACTACGCGGGTTCCGGCCTCGACGAGACGGTCGAGGTGGAGATCCCCAAGGGTGCCGGCCTGCTCCAGATGGGCGCCATCCTCAAGGAACACGGCGTCGTCGCCAGCGCCCAGGCGTTCGCCAACGCCGCCGGCAGCCACCCCAAGGGCAAATCGATCCAGCCGGGCATCTACCCGCTGAAGAAGAAGATGTCGGGCGCGGCCGCCGTCGAGCTGATGACCGACCCGAGCAAGCTGAACGTCATCACGGTCACCGAGGGCATGCGCAACAAGGCCGTCTACGAGGCGATCGACAAGAAGCTGAGCCGGCCCGAGGGCACCACCGAGGAAACGGCGAAGCGCGAGATCAAGAACCTCGGCCTGCCGGCCTGGGCCAACAGCAACCAGAAGATCATGGACCCGCTCGAAGGGTTCCTGTACCCGGCGCGCTACGACCTCAGCAAGGACAGCACGCCCGAGTCGCTGCTCAAGCAGATGGTCAAGAACGCCAACGAGAAGTACGCGGCGCTCGGCGTCGAGGAGAAGGCGAAGTCGCTCGGCCTGGAGAGCCCGCTCCAGGTGATCACGGTCGCCAGCCTCGTGCAGGCCGAGGGCATGAACCACGACGACTTCCGGAAGATGTCCGACGTCATCTACAACCGACTGAAGAAGTCGAACGACGTCACCAACCAGAAGCTCGAATTCGACTCGACGATCAACTACCTCAAGGGCACGAGCAACATCAACGTCTCCCGCGCGGAGACGAAGAAGCTCGACCACCCGTACAACACCTACTTCCACAAGGGCCTGACCCCGGGTCCGATCAGCAACCCGGGCGCCGACGCCCTGAACGCCACGCTCGACCCCGACAAGGGCGGCTGGATGTTCTTCGTGTCAGTTGACGGAAACAAGACGACTTTCACCAAGACGTTCGCCGAGCACACGAAACTGGTCGACGAGTTCAACGAGCGTCAGAATCAGAAGCAGCAAAACGGCGGGTAGGTAGGAAAGACATGTCACGCATACGGGCCGCGGTGCTGGGTTCGCCCATCGAGCACTCCCTCTCACCGGTGCTGCACCGCGCCGCCTACCAGGAGCTCGGCCTCGTCGACTGGTCGTACGACCGGTTCGAGATCGACGAGGCCGCGCTCCCGGACTTCGTGGCGGGCCTCGGCGCCGAGTGGGCCGGGCTGTCCCTGACGATGCCGCTCAAGCGGGCGATCATCCCGCTGCTCGACGGCATCAGTGACACCGCCGCCTCGGTCGAGGCGGTCAACACGGTCGTCTTCACCGAGGACGGCCGCCGCCTCGGCGACAACACCGACATCCCCGGGATCGTCTCGGCGCTGCACGAGCGCGGCGTCGAGAAGGTGCCGTCCGCCGCCATCCTCGGCGCGGGCGCCACCGCCTCCTCGGCACTGGCCGCGCTGGCGCGGATCTGCACCGGCGAGGTCACCGTCTACGTCCGCTCGGACGCCCGCGCCGACGAGATGCGGCAGTGGGGCGAGCGTCTCGGCGTTCCCGTCCGCACCGCCGACTGGTCGCGGGCGGCCGAGGCGCTGTCCGCGCCGCTGGTGATCGCGACCACCCCGGCGGGGACCACGGACGCCCTGGCCGCCGACGTACCGGACGGGGCGGGAACCCTGTTCGACGTGCTGTACGACCCCTGGCCGACCGCCCTCGCGGCTGCCTGGTCGCAGCACGGCGGCAAGCTCATCGGGGGGCTGGACCTCCTCGTCCACCAGGCCGTGCTCCAGGTCGAGCGGATGACCGGCCGCCCGAGCGCGCCCCTGGCCGCCATGCGGGCGGCGGGCGAGGCGGCACTGCGCGCCCGCTAGGCTTCTCACCTGCGCACTTCAGGTCGAGGGGGCTACGTGGAAACGGCGGAATCAGGTCAGATACTGGCCAGTAAATGGGACATCGTGCCCGGCGTGTTCCACTTCGTCCGGGTCATGCTCAGCCACACCCTGCCCGACTGGGCGAAGTGGACCATCTGCGGCCTGCTGGCCTTCGCGGGTCTGTGGGAGGGCGGCAAGTGGCTGCGGCGGCGCCGGTCCGCCGTCCGATAGCTGGACCGGAGCGCGGTCCCGGGCGCCGGACATGGGAGGATCAAGTACGGCGGGTCCGGGCCGCGCACCCGATCGCGCCGTCGCAGTAACCAGGCGCGAGCATGAGGAGCATCGTTGAGCAGGTTGCGTTGGCTGACCGCCGGAGAGTCCCACGGACCGGCGCTGGTGGCGACGCTGGAGGGCCTTCCCGCCGGCGTCCCGGTCACCACCGAGCTGGTGGCTGACCACCTGGCCCGGCGCCGGCTCGGCTATGGCCGCGGTGCCCGGATGAAGTTCGAGCAGGACGTCGTCACCTTCCTCGGCGGGGTCCGGCACGGGCGCTCGCTCGGCTCGCCGGTCGCGGTGATGGTCGGCAACAGCGAGTGGCCGAAGTGGGAGAAGGTCATGTCGGCCGATCCCGTGGACCCGTCCGAGCTGAAGGAGACCGGCCGAAACGCGCCGCTGACCCGGCCGCGCCCCGGTCACGCCGACCTGGCGGGCATGCAGAAGTACGGCTTCGACGAGGCCCGCCCGATCCTGGAGCGCGCCAGCGCCCGTGAGACGGCCGCGCGCGTCGCCCTCGGCGCGATCGCCCGCTCCTTCATCAAGGAGGTCGCCGGCATCGAGATCGTCTCGCACGTGGTCGAACTGGCCGCCGCCAAGGCCCCGTACGGCGTCTACCCGACCCCCGCCGACGTCGAGAAGCTCGACGCCGACCCGGTGCGCTGCCTCGACGCCGACGCGTCGAAGGCGATGGTCGCGGAGATCGACCAGGCCCACAAGGACGGCGACACCCTCGGCGGCGTGGTCGAGGTCCTCGCCTACGGAGTTCCCGTCGGCCTCGGCTCGCACGTCCACTGGGACCGACGGCTGGACGCCCGGCTGGCCGCTGCGCTGATGGGCATCCAGGCGATCAAGGGCGTCGAGGTCGGCGACGGCTTCGAGCTGGCCCGCGTACCGGGTTCGCAGGCGCACGACGAGATCGTCGCGACGGACGAGGGCATCAAGCGCACCTCCGGCCGCTCTGGTGGCACCGAGGGCGGACTCACGACCGGTGAACTGCTGCGCGTGCGCGCCGCGATGAAGCCGATCGCCACCGTCCCCAAGGCCCTCGCCACGGTCGACGTGGCGACCGGCGAGGCGGCGGCCGCGCACCACCAGCGCTCCGACGTGTGCGCCGTCCCGGCCGCCGGCATCGTCGCCGAGGCCATGGTCGCGCTCGTGCTGGCCGACGCCGTCGTCGAGAAGTTCGGCGGCGACTCGGTCGCCGAGACCCGCCGCAACGTCCGGTCCTACCTCGACCACCTGCGCATCCGGTGAGCGGCGGCCCTCTGATCGTCCTGGTCGGACCGATGGGGTCCGGCAAGTCCACGGTGGGAGAACTCCTCGCCGAGCGGCTCGGCGTCCCCTACCGGGACACCGACGCCGACATCGTCGGGGCCACCGGCCGGGAGATCTCCGACCTCTTCATCGACGAGGGCGAGCCGTACTTCCGTGAGCTGGAGCGCCGGGCGGTCGCGGCCGCCGTCGCCGAGCACACCGGAGTCCTCGCCCTCGGCGGCGGCGCCGTCCTCGACGAGGGCACGCGCGAGCTGCTCACCGGGCTGCCCGTCGCGTACCTGTCGATGGACGTGGAGGAAGCCGTCCGGCGCGTCGGCCTGGGCGCCGCGCGCCCGCTGCTCGCCGTCAACCCGCGCCGCCAGTGGCGCGAGCTGATGGAAGCCCGCCGCCACCTGTACACCGAAGTCGCGCGCGTCGTGGTGGCCACCGACGACCGCACCCCCGAAGAGGTCGCCCAGGCGGTCCTCGACGCTCTGGAGTTGAAGGACGTATGACAGACCAGGTGACGCGTATCCAGGTCGGCGCGAGCGCCGGACACGACGCGTACGACGTGCTGGTCGGCCGGCAGCTGCTCGGCGAGCTGGGCGGCCTGATCGGTACGAAGGCCCAGCGGGTCGCCGTGATCCACCCCGAGGCGCTGGCCTCGACCGGTGAGGCGCTGCGCGACGACCTCGCGGCGCAGGGCTACGAGGCGGTCGCCATCCAGGTGCCGAACGCCGAGGAGGCCAAGACCGTCGAGGTCGCGGCGTACTGCTGGAAGGCGCTCGGGCAGTCCGGGTTCACCCGTACCGATGTGATCGTCGGCGTCGGCGGCGGCGCCACCACCGACCTGGCGGGCTTCGTCGCGGCCTCGTGGCTGCGCGGGGTGCGCTGGATCGCGGTCCCGACGACCGTGCTGGCCATGGTCGACGCGGCGGTCGGCGGCAAGACCGGCATCAACACCGCCGAGGGCAAGAACCTCGTCGGCGCCTTCCACCCCCCGGCGGGCGTGCTCTGCGACCTCGCGGCGCTGGACTCGCTGCCGGTCAACGACTACGTCAGCGGGCTCGCGGAGATCATCAAGGCCGGTTTCATCGCCGACCCGGTGATCCTCGACCTGATCGAGGCCGACCCGGCGGCGGCCCGTACGCCCGACGGCCCGCACACGGCCGAGCTGATCGTGCGGTCCATCCAGGTCAAGGCCGACGTCGTCTCCAGCGACCTCAAGGAGTCCGGACTCCGCGAGATCCTGAACTACGGCCACACCCTCGCACACGCGATCGAGAAGAACGAGCGCTACAAGTGGCGGCACGGCGCGGCCGTGTCCGTCGGCATGGTCTTCGCGGCGGAACTCGGGCGGCTGGCCGGGCGGCTCGACGACGCGACAGCCGACCGCCACCGCGAGATCCTGGCCGCCGTCGGGCTGCCGCTGACCTACCGCGGCGACCAGTGGCCCAAGCTGCTCCAGACCATGCAGGTCGACAAGAAGTCCCGCGGCAACCTGCTGCGCTTCATCGTCCTGGACGGCCTGGGCAAGCCGACCGTCCTTGAGGGCCCGGACCCGGCGCATCTCATCGCCGCGTACGGCGAGGTGTCGGCGTGAGCCGCAAGGTGCTCGTCCTGAACGGCCCGAACCTGGGCCGGCTCGGGTCGCGCGAGCCCGACGTGTACGGGGCCACCTCGTACGCGGGGCTGGTGGAGAGCTGCCGCGCGCTGGGCGGGGAGCTCGGCTTCGACGTCGAGGTCCGCGAGACCAACGACGAGGGCGAGCTGGTCCGGTGGCTGCACGAGGCCGCGGACGGCAAGATCCCGGTCGTGATCAACCCGGGCGCGTTCACGCACTACTCGTACGCCATGCGGGACGCGGCGGCGCAGCGCACCGCGCCGCTGATCGAGGTGCACATCTCGAACCCGTATGCCCGTGAGGAGTTCCGGCACACCTCGGTCATCGCCTCGGTGGCGACCGGGACGGTGGCGGGGTTCGGCATCGGTTCGTACCGGCTGGCGCTGCGCGCGCTGGCGGAGGAAGTCTCCGCCTGACGTCGGGGCCCGCCGGTGGGGGTTGGGGGCGTCCGGTCATATAACGTTCTCGCATCAGTCGTTGGAACGAGACGGAGTGGCAGCGGATGCAGCAAGGAGTCGGGGGCGGGGGAGCGGGCTGGGGGCAGCCGGGACAGCAGCCTCCGGTGACGCCCCCGCCGCAACCGCCGATACCCCCGGCGAAGGGGTGGCCGACGCTGCCGCCGCCCTCGCCGGGGCAGGAGCCGACGGGGCACATCCCGCTGCCGCCGGTCGCGCCGGTGGCGCCCGTTGCGCCGGTCGCGACCGGAACGGGTGGGGCCACGCTCGCGGTGCTGCTGATCGGCCCGGCGGGCGCGGGGAAGACCACCGTGGCCCGGCACTGGGCCAGCACCCGGCCGGTCCCGACCGCGCACGTGAGCCTGGACGACGTCCGGGAGTGGGTCTGCTCGGGCTTCGCGGACCCGCAGGCGGGCTGGAACGACCACTCCGAGGCGCAGTACCGCCTCGCCCGCCGCACCTGCGGGTTCGCCGCCCGCAACTACCTCGCCAACGGGATCTCCTGCATCCTCGACGACGCGGTCTTCCCGGACCGGCCGGTGGTGGGGCTGGGCGGCTGGAAACGGCACGTGGGCCCGCACCTGCTGCCGGTGGTGCTGTTGCCGGGGCTGGAGATCGTCCTGGAGCGCAACGCGGAGCGCTCCGGCAACCGGCGGCTGTCCGACGAGGAGGTCGCGCGGATCCACGGGCGCATGGCGGGCTGGTACGGCTCGGGCCTGCCGATCATCGACAACTCGCACCTGGACGTCGAGGCCACCTCCCGAGCCCTCGACGAAGCCCTGGCCCGAGCCATCTCGGCTCCCGCCTTCTAACACCCCGCCTACTCCTACCCCGGCCGCGCCGGGCGCCCGGCTGTGCCGGAAATTCCAGCCTCGCCGCAACGCCGGCTGTGCCGGAACCCGGCTGTGCCGGAAATTCCAGCCTCGCCGCAACGCCGGCTGTGCCGGAACCCGGCCGCGCCGGAAACCCGGCCTCGCCGCAACGCCGGCTGCGCCGGAAACCCGGCTGTGCCGGCAATCCCAGCCTCGCCGGCGTTTGAGGCGCGGGGTCTGGGGCGGCGCCCCAGGAAGCCCGCCCGCACGGGCCAACGCTTCCCCGGGTCCAGCCGTGCGGCGCCGTCGCCGGGGGCCAGCCCCCGGACCCCCGCGCCTCAAACGCCGGCGAGGCTGGATGGTGCAGCCCCTGGACCCCCGCGCCTCGAACGCCGGTGGGGCTGGGGTTCCGCGGGCGCACGCGGCTGTGCGACGGCAGCGCTGTCGTCGGGGGCGGGCCCGGGTCTCGATTGCCGGCGCGGGCCGGGTTTCCGGCCGGGATCGGTTCGGCCCCGCAGGGGCCCCAGGGGCGGGGGCGCCTGGGGCGGGGGGGTGTCGCCGGACAGGCGGGCCGGCATCGGACGGCGGCGCTCGTCAGGCCGGATGGGCGAGGCGCTCGTAGGCTCGGAGTCATGTCAGACGTGTACGCGGCCCGAAGGGGCCTGCTTCGCGACCGTTGTGCCGCCGCGGGCAACGCCGCCGCTCTGATCACGCGGCCGGCGAACGTCCGGTACCTCGCCGGGGCCTCACCGCCCGGCGCCGTGCTGCTGGTCGGGCCCGCCGACGACGTGCTGTTCTGCTCCAACACCCCCACCGGCGAGGCCGACGAGGGCCGCCTCGACGAACAGCTGCGGGTGTCGGTGCTGTCCGCCCCCGGCGGGGATCCCGCCGTCGCCGCCGGGGACATGGCCGGCGCCGTACGGGCCGACTCGCTCGCCGTCGAGGAGCACCACCTCACGGTCGCCCGCCACCGCGCCCTGCGCTCCGTCGCGCCGGGGCTCCGCCTCGCGGACCTCGGCCTCTCCGTGGAGCAGCAGCGCCTCGTCAAGGACGAGGAGGAGATCTCCTGCCTCCGCATCGCCGCCGAGATCGCCGACCAGGCCCTCGGTGAGCTGCTGGAGTCGATCCTGGTGGGGCGGACCGAACGCCACCTCGCCCTGGAGCTGGAGCGCCGCCTCGTCGACCACGGCGCCGACGGCCCCGCCTTCCCGACCTCCGTCGGCACCGGCCCGAACTCCGGCCGCTCCCGGCACCGGCCCACCGACCGCCGGGTCGAGGAGGGCGATTTCCTCACCGTCTGCCTCGGCGCCAACTACCGCGGCTACCGCTGCGAGATCGGCCGTACGTTCGTGATCGGCACCAGCCCGGCCGACTGGCAGATCGAGCTCTACGATCTTGTTTTCGCCGCCCAGCGGGCCGGTCGCGAGGCGCTCCTGCCGGGCGCCGCGTACCGGGACGTCGACCACGCGGCCCGCTCCGTACTGGACTCTGCGGGGCACGGGGAATCCCTCGCTCCGTGGACCGGACACGGTGTCGGACTCGAAATCGACGAGGACCCGCAGCTTGCACCTACGGCAATGGGTAAACTGGACGCTTGCGTGCCGGTCACCGTCGAACCGGGGGTTCACCTCCCCGGCCGGGGAGGTGTCCGGATCGATGACACGCTCGTCGTACGCCCCGAGGCGGACGGCGGTCCCGAGCTACTCACCATTACGACCAAGGAGCTGCTCGCGCTCTAGCCCGCCGCGGCGGACTGTGCGCGCACCCGTGGTCTTCCAGTGCAGGAGATTCCGCAACCGTGGCTTCCACGAACGACCTCAAGAACGGCATGGTGCTCAAGCTCGACGGTGACCAGCTCTGGTCCGTCGTCGAGTTCCAGCACGTCAAGCCCGGCAAGGGCCCGGCCTTCGTGCGCACCAAGCTCAAGCACGTGCTCTCCGGCAAGGTCGTCGACAAGACCTTCAACGCCGGCACGAAGGTCGAGACGGCCACCATCGACCGCCGTGACATGCAGTTCTCGTACATGGACGGCGAGTACTTCGTGTTCATGGACATGCAGACCTACGACCAGCTGATGGTCGACAAGAAGGCTGTCGGCGACGCCGCCAACTTCCTGATCGAGGGCTTCACCGCCTCCGTCGCCCAGCACGAGGGCTCGGTCCTCTACGTCGAGCTCCCGGCCGCCGTCGAGCTCGTCATCGAGCACACCGACCCGGGCGTCCAGGGCGACCGCTCCACCGGCGGCACCAAGCCCGCCAAGCTGGAGACCGGCCACGAGATCCAGGTCCCGCTCTTCGTCAACACCGGCGAGAAGGTCAAGGTCGACACCCGCACCAGCGACTACCTCGGCCGGGTGAACAGCTAACCGTGGCTGCCCGGAGCAACGCGCGCAAGCGCGCTTTCCAGATCCTGTTCGAGGCCGACCAGCGCGGGGTGCCCGTGCGCGACGTCCTCGCGGACTGGATCCGCCACGCGCGGTCGGACGACCGGCAGCCGCCGGTCAGCGCCTTCACGATGGATCTCGTCGAGGGTTACGCCGACAAGGTGAACCGCATCGACGATCTGATCATCACGTACGCCGTGGACTGGGACCTCGACCGGATGCCGGTCGTGGACCGCAACATCGTGCGTCTCGGTGCCTACGAGCTGATCTGGGTGGACGAGACCCCGGACGCCGTGGCCATCGACGAGGCCGTCCAGCTGGCCAAGGAGTTCTCGACGGACGAGTCGCCCTCGTTCGTGAACGGGCTGCTGGCCCGCTTCAAGGACCTGAAGCCGAGCCTGCGCCGCAGCGAGAGCTGACCGCACCGGTCGTCGCCGGTACCGCGTCATACGGAAGGGCCCGCAGCACACGTGCTGCGGGCCCTTCCGTGTTCAGCCGCATCCACTCGCACCGGAACCGAAAAAACCGGCGGGTGCCGGGAAGCCGCTCAGGCCGCCCGGCACCCGCCGGTAACGTTTCTGCTGGTCCTGGGTCCGAGGACTAGATGTCCTCGTGGGCCACGGCGCGGCGCGCGTCCGCGTCCAGCACGCCCCAGCTGATGAGCTGCTCGGTCAGGACCGAGGGCGACTGGTCGTAGATCACGGCCAGGGTGCGCAGGTCGTCCTGGCGGATCGACAGCACCTTGCCGTTGTAGTCGCCGCGCTGGCTCTGGATGGTCGCGGCGTAACGCTGGAGCGGACCGGCCTTCTCGGCGGGCACCCCTGCCAGACGCTCCAGGTCGAGACGCAGCTTCGGCGGCGGCTCGGCCGCTCCGCCGGGGGTCGTGCCCGGCAGCAGCTCCTGCACCGGAACCCCGTAGAAGTCCGCCAGCTCGGCAAGGCGCTGGACGGTCACGGCGCGGTCCCCGCGCTCGTAGGAACCGACCACCACGGCCTTCCACCGGCCCTGGGACTTCTCCTCGACACCGTGGAGGGAAAGGCCCTGCTGGGTGCGGATGGCGCGGAGCTTGGCCCCGAGCTGTTTGGCGTATTCGCTGGACATAACGCTCCCGGACGCTGTGACGCTGTGACTACATGGACTGCATGCGGCTCAGCCGCGCGGCTGGTAACTCACTGTGAGGTTACGCAGCGTTACTTGGATGCGTCAAGCCGAATGGTCTTCATCGCCCCGCGCGAGGGGTTCCCGGCGGCCCGGTGCGGGCCCGCCCGATTCCCCCTGCTACCGTGGACGGCGTACATCAGACGTCCTTTAAGGTCCGTCCCGTGAGGCGGAGAAGGAGGTCCATCCATGGACACCCAGCAGCACACCGATGACATGCGCCCCGTGCTCGAAGCGCAGGACATCGCGCGGGTCCTGACCCGCATCGCCCACGAGATCGTCGAACGCGCCAAGGGCGCCGACGACGTGGTGCTCCTCGGCATCCCCACCCGCGGTGTCTACCTCGCCCGCCGGCTGGCCGCCAAGCTCGAAGAGATCACCGGCACGAAGATCCCGGTCGGCTCCCTCGACATCACCATGTACCGCGACGACCTGCGGATGAAGCCCGCCCGCGCGATCGGTCGCACCGAGATCCCCGGCGACGACCTCGACGGCCGTCTCGTGGTCCTCATCGACGACGTGCTCTTCTCCGGCCGCACCATCCGCGCCGCCCTCGACGCGCTCGGCGACCTCGGCCGCCCCCGCGCCGTCCAGCTCGCGGTCCTCGTCGACCGGGGCCACCGCGAACTGCCGATCCGCGCCGACTACGTCGGCAAGAACCTCCCGACCTCGCTGCGGGAGATCGTCAAGGTCCAGCTCCAGGAGGAGGACGGCCGAGACGCCGTGCTGCTCGGCCAGCGGACCGCCCAGGCAGCAGGGCTCTAGCCCCCGCGCGCACGGCTCCCCGCGCGGGGAACCGCCGCGCAGCCCTTGCCCAGCACCGCCCCGCCCGCCGCAGCGGGCGCCCTCAGCCTGCCCTCCCAGACTTACGGAGCCATCCAGATGAAGCGCCACCTCATCTCGGCCGCCGATCTCACGCGCGACGACGCCGTCCTGATCCTCGACACCGCCGAGGAGATGGCCCGGGTCGCCGACCGGCCGATCAAGAAGCTGCCCACCCTGCGCGGGCTCACGGTCGTCAACCTCTTCTTCGAGGACTCGACCCGTACCCGGATCTCCTTCGAGGCGGCCGCCAAGCGGCTCTCCGCCGACGTCATCAACTTCTCCGCCAAGGGTTCCTCGGTTTCCAAGGGCGAATCGCTGAAGGACACCGCGCTGACCCTGGAGGCGATGGGCGCCGACGCGGTCGTCATCCGCCACCACGCCTCCGGCGCCCCCTACCGGCTCGCGACCTCCGGCTGGATCGACTCCGCCGTGGTCAACGCCGGCGACGGCACCCACGAGCACCCCACCCAGGCCCTGCTGGACGCCTTCACCATGCGCCGCCGCCTGGTCGGCCGCGACGCCGGGCTCGGCAAGGACCTGGCCGGCCGCCGGATCACCATCGTCGGTGACGTCCTGCACAGCCGGGTGGCCCGCTCCAACGTGCAGCTGCTGCACACGCTGGGCGCCGAGGTCACCGTGGTGGCCCCGCCCACGCTGGTGCCGATCGGCGTCGAGAGCTGGCCGTGCGAGGTCTCGTACGACCTCGACAAGGTGCTGCCGAAGTCCGATGCGGTGATGATGCTGCGTGTGCAGCGCGAACGCATGAACGCCGCCTTCTTCCCGACCGAGCGAGAGTACTCCCGCCGGTACGGGCTCGACGGCGACCGCATGGCGAAGATGCCCGAGCACGCCATCGTGATGCACCCCGGCCCGATGAACCGCGGCATGGAGATCACCGCCGAGGTCGCCGACTCCGACCGCTGCACGGCCGTCGAGCAGGTCGCCAACGGCGTCTCCACCCGGATGGCCGTCCTGTACCTGCTGCTCGGAGGCTCCGAGCCCGCCGTCACCACCACCCCCGCCGCGCGCACCGAGGAGAACAAGTAACCATGAGCAAGATCCTTATCCGTGGCGCGAAGGTACTCGGTGGCGAGGCGCAGGACGTCCTGATCGACGGCGAGACGATCGCCGAGGTCGGCACCGGCCTGTCCGCCGAGGGCGCGACCGTCGTCGAGGCCGCCGGCCAGACGCTCCTCCCCGGCCTCGTCGACCTGCACACCCACCTGCGCGAGCCCGGCCGCGAGGACTCCGAGACCGTCCTGACCGGCACCCGCGCCGCCGCCTCCGGTGGCTACACCGCCGTGTTCGCCATGGCGAACACCTTCCCGGTCGCCGACACCGCCGGCGTCGTCGAGCAGGTCTGGCGCCTGGGCAAGGAGTCCGGCTACTGCGACGTGCAGCCCATCGGCGCCGTCACCGTCGGCCTGGAGGGCAAGCAGCTCTCGGAGCTCGGCGCCATGCACGACTCCGCCGCCCGCGTCACCGTCTTCTCCGACGACGGCAAGTGCGTCGACGACGCCGTGATCATGCGCCGCGCCCTGGAGTACGTGAAGGCCTTCGGCGGCGTCGTCGCCCAGCACGCCCAGGAGCCCCGCCTGACCGAGGGCGCCCAGATGAACGAGGGCGTCGTCTCCGCCGAGCTCGGCCTCGGCGGCTGGCCGGCCGTCGCCGAGGAGTCGATCATCGCCCGCGACGTCCTCCTCGCCGAGCACGTCGGCTCCCGTGTGCACATCTGCCACCTCTCCACCGCCGGCTCCGTCGAGATCGTCCGCTGGGCCAAGTCCCGCGGCATCGACGTCACCGCCGAGGTCACCCCGCACCACCTCCTCCTCACCGACGAGCTCGTCCGCTCGTACAACGCGGTCTACAAGGTCAACCCGCCGCTGCGCACCGAGCGCGACGTGATGGCCCTGCGCGAGGCGCTCGCCGACGGCACGATCGACATCGTCGCCACCGACCACGCCCCGCACCCGCACGAGGACAAGGACTGCGAGTGGGCCGCGGCCGCCATGGGCATGGTGGGCCTGGAGACCGCGCTCTCCGTCGTCCAGCAGACGATGGTCGAGACCGGGCTCCTCGACTGGGCGGGCGTCGCCGAGCGGATGTCCTTCGCCCCGGCCCGGATCGGCGGCCTCGCGGGCCACGGCCGACCCGTCTCGGTGGGTGAACCCGCGAACCTGACCTTGGTCGACACCTCGTACCGTGGTGTCGTGGACCCCGCACAGTTCGCTTCCCGCAGCCGCAACACGCCCTACGAGGGCCGCGAGCTGCCGGGACGCGTCACTCACACCTTCCTGCGGGGCCGGGCAACGGTCGTGGACGGGACGCTGGCGTGACACCTGCAGTAATCCAACTGGCCGCCGAGGCCGCCGAACGACAGTCGGCGGAGGTGACGGACTGGGGCGCCCGCATCGCGTGGGTCGTCGGTCTGCTCGTCTTCATCGCGTTCGTGTACTGGCTGATGCGGCAGGGCTGGAAATGGCGCGGCGCTCTGCAGAGTGATCTGCCGGAGCTGCCCGCCGCCCCGAGCGGTCTCCCCGAGCACCGGCTGGCCCTGACCGGCCGGTACCACGGGTCCACCACCGCCGGGCAGTGGCTCGACCGGATCGTCGCCCACGGTCTGGGTCTGCGCAGCCGGGTCGAGCTCACGCTCACCGACGCGGGCCTCGACGTGGTCCGTCCGGGGGCCAACGACTTCTTCGTACCGACCGCGCAGCTGCGCGGCGCCCGCCTCGACAAGGGAATCGCGGGCAAGGTACTCACCGAGGGCGGTCTGCTCGTCGTCACATGGGCGCACGGCGACAAGCTGATCGACTCCGGATTCCGCTCCGACCGCGCGGCCGAACACGCCGCGTGGGTCGAAGCGATCAACACCATGAACTCATCCATCACGACGGAAGGCGCCGAACGATGACGACCTCCACCAGGGGAGCAGCCAAAGCTCCCGCCGTACTCGTCCTGGAGGACGGTCGGATCTTCCGCGGCCGTGCCTACGGCGCTGTGGGGGAGACCTTCGGCGAGGCCGTGTTCTCCACCGGCATGACCGGCTACCAGGAGACCCTGACCGACCCGTCGTACCACCGCCAGGTCGTCGTCATGACGGCCCCGCACGTGGGCAACACCGGTGTCAACGACGAGGACCCCGAGTCCTCCCGCATCTGGGTGTCCGGGTACGTCGTACGCGACCCCGCCCGCAAGCCCTCGAACTGGCGCTCCCAGCGCTCGCTCGACGAGGAACTGGTCAAGCAGGGCGTCGTCGGCATCTCCGGCATCGACACCCGCGCCCTGACCCGCCACCTGCGCGAGCGCGGCGCCATGCGCGTCGGCATCTTCTCCGGCGAGGCCATCGCCGAGGACGCGGCCCTGCTGGCCCGCGTCCAGGAGGCCCCGCAGATGAAGGGCGCCAACCTCTCCGCCGAGGTCGCCACCAAGGAGGCGTACGTCGTCCCCGCGATCGGCGAGAAGAAGTTCACCGTCGCCGCCGTGGACCTCGGCATCAAGGGCATGACCCCGCACCGGATGGCCGAGCGCGGCATCGAGGTGCACGTGCTGCCCGCCACCGCCACCGTCGAGGACGTGTACGCGGTCAACCCCGACGGCGTGTTCTTCTCCAACGGCCCGGGCGACCCGGCCACCGCCGACGGCCCCGTCGCCGTCATGCAGGGCGTCCTGGAGCGCAAGACCCCGCTCTTCGGCATCTGCTTCGGCAACCAGATCCTGGGCCGCGCGCTCGGCTTCGGCACGTACAAGCTGAAGTACGGCCACCGCGGCATCAACCAGCCGGTGCAGGACCGCACCACCGGCAAGGTCGAGGTCACCGCGCACAACCACGGCTTCGCCGTCGACGCGCCCCTCGACAAGGTCTCCGAGACCCCCTACGGCCGCGCCGAGGTCTCCCACGTCTGCCTGAACGACCAGGTCGTCGAAGGCCTCCAGCTGCTCGACCAGCCGGCCTTCTCCGTCCAGTACCACCCCGAGGCGGCCGCCGGCCCGCACGACGCCGCGTACCTCTTCGACCGCTTCACGTCTTTGATGAGCACCGCCCAGATGGAGGCCGAGCGTGCCTAAGCGCACCGATATCCAGTCCGTCCTGGTCATCGGCTCCGGCCCGATCGTCATCGGACAGGCCGCCGAGTTCGACTACTCCGGCACCCAGGCCTGCCGCATCCTCAAGGCCGAGGGCCTGCGGGTCATCCTGGTCAACTCCAACCCCGCGACGATCATGACCGACCCGGAGATCGCCGACGCCACGTACGTCGAGCCGATCACCCCCGAGTTCGTCGAGAAGATCATCGCCAAGGAGCGCCCCGACGCGCTGCTCCCCACCCTCGGCGGCCAGACCGCGCTCAACACCGCGATCTCCATGCACGAGCAGGGCGTACTGGAGAAGTACGGCGTCGAGCTGATCGGCGCCAACGTCGAGGCCATCAACAAGGGCGAGGACCGCGACCTCTTCAAGGGCGTCGTCGAGGCCGTGAAGGCCAAGATCGGCTACGGCGAGTCCGCCCGCTCGGTCATCTGCCACTCCATGGACGACGTCCTGGCGGGCGTCGACACGCTCGGCGGCTACCCCGTCGTCGTCCGCCCCTCCTTCACCATGGGCGGCGCCGGCTCCGGCTTCGCCCACGACGAGGAGGAGCTGCGCCGCATCGCCGGCCAGGGCCTCACGCTCTCCCCGACCACCGAGGTGCTCCTGGAGGAGTCCATCCTCGGCTGGAAGGAGTACGAGCTGGAGCTGATGCGCGACACCAAGGACAACGTGGTCGTCGTCTGCTCCATCGAGAACTTCGACCCGATGGGCGTCCACACCGGTGACTCGATCACCGTCGCCCCGGCGATGACGCTCACCGACCGCGAGTACCAGCGGCTGCGCGACATCGGCATCGCGATCATCCGCGAGGTCGGCGTCGACACCGGCGGCTGCAACATCCAGTTCGCGATCGACCCGGTCGACGGCCGCGTCATCGTCATCGAGATGAACCCGCGCGTCTCGCGCTCCTCGGCGCTCGCGTCGAAGGCCACCGGCTTCCCGATCGCCAAGATCGCCGCCAAGCTGGCCATCGGCTACACGCTCGACGAGGTCCCCAACGACATCACCGAGAAGACGCCGGCCTCCTTCGAGCCGTCCCTCGACTACGTCGTCGTCAAGGCCCCGCGCTTCGCCTTCGAGAAGTTCCCGCTCGCCGACGCCACCCTCACCACCACCATGAAGTCGGTGGGCGAGGCCATGGCCATCGGCCGCAACTTCACCGAGGCCCTCCAGAAGGCCCTGCGCTCCCTGGAGAAGAAGGGCTCGCAGTTCACCTTCGTCGGCGACCCCGGCGACAAGGCCGAGCTGCTGGCCACCGCGGTCCGCCCGACCGACGGCCGCATCAACACCGTCATGCAGGCCATCCGCGCCGGCGCCACCCAGGAAGAGGTCTTCGAGTCCACGAAGATCGACCCCTGGTTCGTCGACCAGCTCTTCCTGATCAAGGAGATCGCCGACGAGCTCGCCGGCGCCGAGAAGCTCGAACCCGGGCTCCTCGCCGAGGCCAAGCGGCACGGCTTCTCCGACGCCCAGATCGCCGAGATCCGCGGCCTGCGCGAGGACGTCGTCCGCGAGGTCCGCCACGCGCTGGGCGTCCGCCCGGTCTACAAGACGGTCGACACCTGCGCCGCCGAGTTCGCCGCGAAGACCCCGTACTTCTACTCCTCGTACGACGAGGAGTCCGAGGTCGCGCCCCGCACCAAGCCCGCGGTGATCATCCTGGGCTCCGGCCCGAACCGCATCGGCCAGGGCATCGAGTTCGACTACTCCTGCGTCCACGCCTCCTTCGCGCTCAGCGACGCCGGCTACGAGACCGTGATGGTCAACTGCAACCCGGAGACCGTCTCGACGGACTACGACACCTCCGACCGCCTGTACTTCGAGCCGCTGACGCTCGAAGACGTGCTGGAGATCGTCCACGCCGAGTCGCTCGCCGGCCCCATCGCCGGTGTCGTCGTCCAGCTCGGCGGCCAGACCCCCCTCGGTCTCGCCCAGGCGCTCAAGGACAACGGCGTCCCCGTCGTCGGCACCTCGCCCGAGGCCATCCACGCCGCCGAGGACCGCGGCGCCTTCGGCCAGGTCCTCGCCGACGCCGGCCTGCCGGCCCCCAAGCACGGCACCGCCACCACCTTCGCGGGTGCCAAGGCCATCGCCGACGAGATCGGCTACCCGGTCCTGGTCCGCCCGTCCTACGTGCTCGGCGGCCGCGGCATGGAGATCGTCTACGACGAGACCCGCCTGGAGTCGTACATCGCCGAGTCCACGGAGATCTCCCCGACCCGCCCCGTGCTGGTCGACCGCTTCCTCGACGACGCGATCGAGATCGACGTCGACGCCCTCTACGACGGCACCGAGCTCTACCTCGGCGGCGTCATGGAGCACATCGAGGAAGCCGGCATCCACTCCGGCGACTCGGCCTGCGCCCTGCCCCCGATCACCCTCGGCGGCTACGACATCAAGCGCCTGCGCGCCTCCACCGAGGCCATCGCCAAGGGCGTCGGCGTCCGCGGCCTGATCAACATCCAGTTCGCCATGGCCGGCGACATCCTCTACGTCCTGGAGGCCAACCCGCGCGCCTCCCGGACCGTCCCCTTCACCTCGAAGGCGACCGCCGTCCCGCTCGCGAAGGCCGCCGCCCGCATCTCGCTCGGCACCACCATCGCCGAGCTGCGCGAAGAGGGCATGCTGCCGAAGACCGGCGACGGCGGCACCCTGCCGCTCGACGCGCCGATCTCCGTCAAGGAGGCCGTCATGCCGTGGTCGCGCTTCCGCGACATCCACGGCCGCGGCGTGGACACCGTCCTCGGCCCGGAGATGCGCTCCACCGGCGAGGTCATGGGCATCGACACCGTCTTCGGCACGGCGTACGCCAAGTCGCAGGCCGGCGCCTACGGCCCGCTGCCCACCAAGGGCCGCGCGTTCATCTCCGTCGCCAACCGCGACAAGCGCTCGATGATCTTCCCGGCGCGCGAGCTGGTCGCCCACGGCTTCGAGCTGATGGCCACCTCCGGCACCGCCGAGGTGCTGCGCCGCAACGGCATCAACGCCACCGTGGTGCGCAAGCTCAGCGAGGGCGAGGGCCCGGACGGCGAGAAGACCATCGTCCAGCTCATCCACGACGGCCAGGTCGACCTGATCGTCAACACCCCGTACGGCACCGGCGGCCGCCTCGACGGCTACGAGATCCGTACGGCGGCCGTGGCGCGCAGCGTC
Source organism: Streptomyces sp. NBC_01551 (assembly GCF_026339935.1). Taxonomy (NCBI): domain Bacteria; kingdom Bacillati; phylum Actinomycetota; class Actinomycetes; order Kitasatosporales; family Streptomycetaceae; genus Streptomyces; species Streptomyces sp. NBC_01551. The sequence goes on along the minus strand of NZ_JAPEPX010000001.1, from coordinate 886,024 downwards.
CCGTGCCTGACCACGGTCCAGGCGCTCGCCGCCGCCGTCCAGGGCATCGACGCGCTCAACCGCGGCGACGTGGGCGTCCGCTCGCTCCAGGAGCACGCGGAGCACCTGACCGCGGCCCGCGACTAGCAGCCCGAACAGGAGAGGGGGACACCGGATTCGCCGAGGCGACGGGTGTCCCCCTCTTCATGAGCGCACGAGGATTCGACTGACGATGTACAAACTCTTCTTCAACCTGGTCTTCAAGCGGATGGACCCCGAGCAGGCCCACTACCTGGCCTTCCGATGGATCCGACTCGCGGCCCGCACGCCCGTGCTGCGCACCTTCCTCGCCGCCTGGCTCGCGCCGCGCTTCAAGGAGCTGCGCACGGAGGCCCTCGGCCTGCGGATGCACGGCCCCTTCGGGCTCGCGGCCGGCTTCGACAAGAACGCCGTCGCGATCGACGGCATGTCGATGCTCGGCTTCGACCACGTCGAGATCGGCACGGTCACCGCGCAGGCCCAGCCCGGCAACCCGAAGAAGCGGCTGTTCCGCCTCGTGCCGGACCGCGCGCTGATCAACCGCATGGGCTTCAACAACGAGGGCTCCGAGGCCGTGGCGGCCCGCCTGGCGGCCCGTACGGCCGTCTTCAAGACCGTCGTGGGCGTCAACATCGGCAAGACGAAGGTCGTCCCGGAGGAAGAGGCCGTGGGGGACTACGTCGCCTCCACCGAGCGCCTGGCCCGCCACGCCGACTACCTCGTGGTGAACGTCTCCTCGCCGAACACCCCCGGCCTGCGCAACCTCCAGGCCACCGAGTCGCTGCGGCCGCTGCTCACGGCCGTCCGCGAGGCCGCCGACCGCACCGTGACGGACCGCCGCGTGCCGCTGCTCGTCAAGATCGCCCCCGACCTGGCGGACGAGGACGTCGACGCCGTCGCGGACCTCGCCCTGGAGCTGGGCCTGGACGGCATCATCGCGACCAACACCACCATCGCCCGCGAGGGCCTGGGGCTGAAATCCGACCCCGCGCTCGTCAAGGAGACCGGCGGGCTGTCCGGAGCGCCGGTCAAGGAGCGCTCCCTGGAGGTCCTCAGGCGCCTGTACGCCCGTGTGGGGGGCCAGCTGGTCCTCGTGGGCGTCGGGGGCGTCGAGAACGCCGAGGACGCCTGGCAGCGGATCCTTGCCGGCGCCAGCCTGGTCCAGGGCTACAGCGCCTTCATCTACGAGGGCCCGTTCTACGCCCGCGCCATCCACAAGGGCCTGGCGGCGCGCCTGGCCAACAGCCCCTACGCGACCCTCGCCGAAGCGGTGGGCGCCGAGACCCGAAAGGCCGCCCAGTGACCGTGATCCCGTTCGGCACCCGCCTCCGTGAGGCGATGGACACCCGTGGCCCGCTCTGCGTCGGCATCGACCCGCACGCGGCCCTGCTGGCCTCCTGGGGCCTGAGCGACGACATCGCCGGGCTGGAGACGTTCTCCCGCACGGTCGTCGAGGCGCTGGCCGACCAGGTCGCCGTGTTCAAGCCGCAGGCCGCCTTCTTCGAGCGGTTCGGCTCGAAGGGCATCGCCGTGCTGGAGCGCACCGTCGCCGACGCCCGCGCGGCGGGCACGCTCGTCGTCATGGACGCCAAGCGCGGGGACATCGGCTCGACCATGGCCGCCTACGCGCAGACGTTCCTGTCGCCGTCCTCGCCGCTGTTCTCGGACGCCCTGACGGTCTCCCCGTACCTGGGCTACGGCTCGCTCGCCCCCGCCGTGGAGCTGGCGCGCGAGTCCGGCGCCGGCCTGTTCGTCCTCGCCCTCACCTCGAACCCCGAGGGCGCCGAGGTCCAGCGGGCCCTGCGCGAGGACGGGCGCTCGATCGGCGCGACGATGCTGGCGCACCTGGCGGCGGAGAACGCGGGCGCCGAGCCGATGGGCTCCTTCGGGGCCGTGGTCGGCGCGACGCTGGGCGACCTGTCCTCCTTCGACCTGGACATCAACGGGCCGCTGCTGGCCCCCGGAATCGGTGCGCAGGGCGCCACCGCCGCCGATCTGCCGGCGGTCTTCGGTGCGGCGGTGCGCAACGTCGTCCCGAACGTGTCGCGGGGTGTCCTGAAGCACGGTCCGGACGCGGCCGCGCTGCGCGCGTCGGCGGCCGGGTTCGCGGACGAGATCCGCAAGGCCGTTTCGGCCTGACGGAATGCCGCTCCGCTCCTCCGGGACGTCTCCGGAGGAGCGCGTCGCACCCCGCGTCGCACCCCGCCTCGAACCTCGTGTCGCACCTCTTGACGAAAATCGAACGTCTTTCACCGGACAAAACCGGGGTGATTTGTCCGTGATGTACGGTTCAGTGGAGGCTGACCAGGACTTTTCGTCCGTTCTCGCTGACTGGAGCGGCCTTGGCCGCTAGTCTCCGAGCAGAGTGAACGAGCAGCGAGCGAATAACGGCGCTGTTCGGGGGCTCGCCTGGTGTGGTGCCTTCGGGCTCCCCACTGGTCCGTATCCGACAGTTCGACATCCGAGGTGACGTAGGCGTGGCTCTTCCGCCCCTTACCCCTGAACAGCGCGCAGCCGCGCTCGAAAAGGCCGCCGCGGCTCGCCGGGAGCGGGCCGAGGTGAAGAATCGACTCAAGCACTCCGGCGCCTCGCTCCAAGAGGTCATCAAGACGGGCCAGGAGAACGACGTCATCGGCAAGATGAAGGTCTCCGCCCTGCTGGAGTCCCTGCCTGGCGTGGGCAAGGTCCGCGCCAAGCAGATCATGGAGCGCCTCGGCATCTCCGAATCCCGGCGTGTCCGAGGTCTCGGTTCCAACCAGATCGCGTCTCTGGAGCGTGAGTTCGGCACTCCCGCCGGCTGACGCGTCGCCTGAAGTTCTCCCGGCGTTCTCAGGCAGTCCCGAGAACCTGGATAATCGCTCTATGGCAGCAGAGGTTCGTCCGCGGCTGACCGTGCTCTCCGGCCCTTCGGGGGTCGGCAAGAGCACGGTCGTCGCGCATATGCGCAAGGTCCACCCGGAGGTATGGCTCTCGGTGTCGGCCACCACCCGCAAGCCGCGGCCCGGTGAGCGACACGGAGTCCACTACTTCTTCGTCAACGACGACGAGTTCGACAAGCTGATCGCCAACGGCGAGCTGCTGGAGTGGGCCGAGTTCGCGGGCAACCGCTACGGCACACCGCGCGGCGCGGTGCTGGAGCGCCTGGACAACGGCGAACCCGTCCTGCTGGAGATCGATCTCCAGGGCGCCCGGCTCGTCCGCGAGTCGATGCCCGAGGCCCAGCTGGTCTTCCTGGCCCCGCCGAGCTGGGACGAGCTGGTCCGCCGGCTCACCGGCCGGGGCACCGAATCACCGGAGGTCATCCAGCGCCGTCTGGAGTCCGCCAAGGTCGAACTGGCTGCCGAGTCCGAGTTCGACACCACCCTGGTCAACACCTCCGTCGAGGACGTGGCGCGCGAGCTGCTAGCCTTGATGGAAGTTGTCTGATCGTTGACCGTTGTTCATTTCGGTCAATGCTTGATCATTCACCCATTCTTCGGAAGGTAGAGCGTGTCCTCTTCCATCACTGCGCCCGAGGGCATCATCAACCCGCCGATCGACGAGCTGCTCGAGGCCACGGACTCGAAGTACAGCCTCGTGATCTACGCGGCCAAGCGCGCGCGTCAGATCAACGCGTACTACTCGCAGCTCGGTGAGGGCCTGCTCGAGTACGTCGGCCCGCTGGTGGACACCCACGTCCACGAGAAGCCGCTTTCGATCGCGCTGCGCGAGATCAACGCGGGTCTGCTGACCTCCGAGGCCATCGAGGCCCCGGCCCAGTAAGGCACCGAGAATTCCTTTCACCACAGGCCCGGCAGACCATCTGCCGGGCCTGTGGTGTGTCATAGACAGGTACGACGATCAGCGATAGGGGCGTGTGTGGTGGTTAAGCCGAAGGTCGTGCTCGGAGTCAGCGGCGGGATCGCCGCCTACAAGGCGTGCGAGCTGCTGCGCCTGCTGACCGAGTCCGGGCACGAGGTACGGGTCGTCCCCACGGCGGCGTCCCTCAACTTCGTGGGCGCGGCCACCTGGGCCGCGCTGTCGGGGAACCCGGCCGGTACCGAGGTCTGGGAGACCGTCCACGAGGTCCCGCACGTGCGCATCGGGCAGAACGCCGACCTCGTGGTCGTCGCCCCGGCCACCGCGGACATGCTGGCCAAGGCCGCCCACGGACTGGCCGACGACCTCCTCACCAACACGCTGCTGACCGCCCGCTGCCCGGTGGTCTTCGCGCCCGCGATGCACACCGAGATGTGGGAGCACCCGGCCACCCGGGAGAACGTGGCCACGCTGCGCCGCCGCGGCGCCGTCGTCATCGAGCCCGCCGTCGGCCGGCTGACCGGCAAGGACACCGGCAAGGGGCGGCTGCCCGACCCCGAGGAGATCTACGAGGTCTGCCGCCGGGTCCTGGCGCGCGGCGCGGCCGGGCCCGACCTGGCCGGGCGCCACGTGGTGATCAGCGCGGGCGGCACCCGCGAGCCGCTCGACCCGGTCCGCTTCCTCGGCAACCGCTCCTCCGGCAAGCAGGGCTACGCGCTGGCCCGCACCGCCGCCGCCCGCGGCGCCCGGGTCACCCTGGTGGCCGCCAACACCGCGCTGGCCGACCCGGCAGGGGTGGACGTCGTACGGGTGGGCACCGCCCTCCAGCTACGGGAGGCGGTGCTCAAGGCGGCCGCCGACGCCGACGCCGTGGTGATGGCGGCGGCCGTGGCCGACTTCCGGCCCGCCGTCTACGCCGACGGCAAGATCAAGAAGAAGGACGGCCAGGAGCCCGCCCCGGTGAACCTTGTGCGAAATCCGGACATCCTCGCGGAGATCTCGGCCGATCGGGCGAAGCACGGGCAGGTCGTCGTCGGTTTCGCCGCCGAAACGGACGATGTCCTCGCGAACGGGCGGAACAAACTCGTCCGCAAGGGATGTGATCTTCTCGTGGTCAATGAGGTCGGCGAGACCAAGACCTTCGGTTCCGAGGAGAACGAGGCGGTCATCCTGGCATCCGACGGGACGGAAACCCCGGTGGCCCATGGTCCGAAGGAAGCGCTGGCGGACGCCATTTGGGACCAGGTCGCTCCGCGACTCGCGCCCCGAACGCCCTGAGTGGCGCTCTTCTCCCCGGCAAATCCGTGCGCCAGAATGGAGTGCCGCAGGTCACACGTCTCCCATAGGGCGAGACAGGTGGTCCGGTAAACGGTGGCGACCGATAAACTGCATTCGGAACGTGATCGGGCGCAGCCCCCGATGTGGTTCCGCCAAATGATCAGCCAGCAGCCGCTGCAACCCCAGGGAGCGATGTGTCCCGCCGCCTGTTCACCTCGGAGTCCGTGACCGAGGGCCACCCCGACAAGATCGCTGACCAGATCAGCGACACGATCCTCGACGCACTCCTCACCGAGGACCCGACCTCGCGCGTGGCCGTGGAGACCCTCATCACCACCGGCCTCGTGCACATCGCGGGAGAGGTGACGACGAAGGCGTACGCGCCGATCGCGCAGCTCGTCCGCGACAAGATCCTCGAGATCGGCTACGACTCCTCCAAGAAGGGCTTCGACGGCGCCTCCTGTGGCGTGTCGGTGTCCATCGGCGCCCAGTCCCCGGACATCGCGCAGGGTGTCGACACCGCTTACGAGAAGCGCGTCGAGGGTGACGAGGACGAGCTCGACAAGCAGGGCGCCGGCGACCAGGGCCTGATGTTCGGGTACGCCTGCGACGAGACCCCCGAGCTCATGCCGCTCCCGATCCACATCGCGCACCGGCTCTCGCGCCGCCTGTCCGAGGTCCGCAAGAACGGGACCATCCCGTACCTGCGCCCCGACGGCAAGACCCAGGTCACCATCGAGTACGACGGCGACAAGGCCGTCCGCCTCGACACCGTCGTCGTCTCCTCGCAGCACGCCGCGGACATCGACCTGGACTCGCTGCTCGCTCCCGACATCCGCGAGTTCGTCGTCGAGCACGTGCTGGCGCAGCTCGTCGAGGACGGCATCAAGCTCGACACCGAGGGCTACCGCCTGCTGGTGAACCCGACCGGGCGCTTCGAGATCGGCGGCCCGATGGGCGACGCCGGCCTGACCGGCCGCAAGATCATCATCGACACCTACGGCGGCATGGCCCGTCACGGCGGCGGCGCCTTCTCGGGCAAGGACCCGTCGAAGGTGGACCGCTCGGCCGCGTACGCGATGCGCTGGGTCGCGAAGAACGTGGTCGCCGCCGGTCTCGCCTCGCGCTGCGAGGTACAGGTCGCGTACGCCATCGGCAAGGCCGAGCCGGTGGGCCTGTTCGTCGAGACCTTCGGCACCGCCAAGGTCGAGGTCCAGAAGATCGAGGACGCGATCGGCCAGGTCTTCGACCTGCGTCCCGCCGCGATCATCCGCGACCTGGACCTGCTGCGCCCGATCTACGCCCAGACCGCCGCGTACGGCCACTTCGGCCGTGAGCTGCCGGACTTCACCTGGGAGCGCACGGACCGCGTGGACGCGCTGCGCGCGGCCGCCGGCCTGTAGGACCTGAACACCCGTACGGCCCCGGACCCTCGCGGTCCGGGGCCGTACGCGCTGCGTCCCGGACCCGTCCGTTGTCGGTGGCGTTTGGTAAGAATGCGGGTGTGAGCAGCGCGAACGAGTCCGAGCAGCGGGGCCGGGACCAGGATCCCGGCGGTCCGCCGGAGCAGCTCGCGCTGATGCGGGAGATGGTCGCCGAGGCGAAGGCCAAGGCGCCCAAGGCCAAGCCGCGCACCTGGCGGGGCGCCGCGCTCGCCGAGGAGCTCCCCGTCGCCCGGATCCTCGTCAACAAGGGCGTCCTCCACCTCGACCAGCTCTGGGACTACGCCGTCCCCGCCGAGCTCTCCGAGGCCGCGCAGCCCGGCGTCCGCGTCCGGGTCCGCTTCGGGGCCGGCTCCCACCAGGTGCACGGCGGCCGCCGCGAGGGCGGCGGGCTGATCGACGGCTTCATCGTCGAGCGCCGCGCCGAATCCGACTACAACGGGGCGCTCGCCGCCCTCGCCCACGTCGTCTCGCCCGAGGTGGTGCTCAGCCCGCGCATGCTGGCCCTCGCCCGGGCCGTCGCCGACCGGTACGCGGGCAGCCTGGCCGACGTCCTCCAGCTCGCCCTGCCCCCGCGCAACGCCCGCGCCGAGGCCAAGCCGTCCCCGGAGCCGCTGCCCCCGCCCGCCGCGCCCGAACCCGCCGGCTGGGAGCGGTACGGTGCCGGGCCCGCCTTCCTGCGCGCCCTCGCCACCGGCGGGACCCCGCGCGCCGTGTGGACCGCGCTGCCCGGCCCCGGCTGGGCCGACGAACTCGCCCGCGCCATGGCGGCCACCCTCGCCTCCGGCCGGGGCGCCCTCGCGGTCCTGCCCGACGGGCGCACCGCCGCCCGGGTCGACGCGGCGCTCACCGCCCTGCTCGGGCCGGGCCGGCACGCGCTGCTGACCGCCGAGTCGGGGCCGGAGAAGCGCTACCGGCAGTGGCTCGCCGTGCACCGCGGCTCGGTGCGGGCCGTCATCGGCACCCGCGCCGCGATGTTCGCGCCCGTACGGGACCTCGGTCTGGTCGCCATCTGGGACGACGGGGACTCCAGCCACAGCGACGACAACGCCCCGTTCCCGCACGTCCGGGAGGTGCTGGAACTGCGCGCGGTCAGCGACGGCTGCGGCTTCCTCGCCGGGAGCACGAGCTGCACCGTGGAGGCCGCGCAACTCGTCGAGTCCGGCTGGGCGCGGCCGCTGGTCGCCGCCCGCGAGACGGTGAGGGCGTGTGCGCCCCGGATCCGGACCGTCGGGGACGAGCTGCTGGCCCGGGACGAGGCGGCGCGCGCGGCGCGGCTGCCCAGCCTGGCGTGGGAGACCGTACGGGAGGGGCTGAAGACCGGGCCCGTACTGGTGCAGGTGCCGCGGCGGGGCTATGTGCCCCGGCTGGCGTGCGAGCGGTGCCGGACCCCGGCCCGCTGCAAGGTCTGCGCGGGACCGCTGGAGGCCCCCGACGAGCGGGACCTCCAGTGCGGCTGGTGCGGGCGGGCCGAGCAGTCCTGGCACTGCGAGGAATGCGGGTCGTTCCGGCTGCGCGCCCAGGTGGTGGGCGCCCGGCGGACCGCCGAGGAGCTGGGGCGGGCCTTCCCCGCCGTGCCCGTCCGGACGTCCGGACGCGATCACGTACTGGACGAGGTGCCGGACCGGCCGGCGCTGGTGGTGTGCACGCCCGGGGCGGAACCGGTCGCCGCGGGCGAGGGGTACGCGGCGGCGCTGCTGCTGGACGGCTGGGCCATGCTGACCCGGCCCGACCTGCGGGCCGGGGAGGACGCCCTGCGGCGCTGGATCGGCGCCGCCTCGCTCGTACGGGGGGAGGGGCAGGTCGTGGTGGTCGCCGAGCCGACGCTGCGGCCGGTCCAGGCCCTGGTGCGGTGGGACCCGGTGGGCCATGCCGTACGGGAGCTCGCGGAGCGGGCCCAGCTGGGGTTCCCGCCGGTGTCCCGGATGGCCGCGGTCGCCGGGCGGGCCGAGGCCGTCGAGGCCTTCCTGGCCGCCGCCGAACTGCCGTCGGACGCGGAGGTCCTGGGCCCGGTGCCGCTGCCGGGCCGGCGCGGGGAGCGCTCGCCGGGGGAGCGGGCCCTGGTCCGGGTGCCGCCGGGCAGCGGGGCCGCGCTGGCCGCCGCGCTCAAGTCGGCGCAGGCGGCCCGGCTGGCGCGCGGGGTGTCGGCGGCGGAATCGGTCCGGGTACGGATCGACCCGCCGGACATCGGCTGATCCGGCTCGGGCGGTGGAGTCGGCGGGCGCGTGAACGCCGAACGCCCCCGGCGGAGCCGGGGGCGTCGGGCAGGGCCGTCGGGGGTCGGCGTCCCGGCGGCCGACGGTGCGTCAGCCGCCGCGCGGGCCCGGGAAGGCCGGGGAGCGGGTGGCGGCGGCCGCGCCCGCCGCGCTCTGGGATTCCTCGCGCACCGGCTGCGGCGGGACCGAGCGGGCCGCCGGGACCGTGGGGAGCGGCCCCAGGGTCCGGGTGGTCGTGCCCTCGGCCAGCGGCTCGGCGGACTCGGCGGCCTGCGCGCGGCGGGCCCCGTAACGGCGGTGCACGGCCTGCTTGGTGACCCCGAGCGCCGAGCCGACCGCGTCCCACGAGAAGCCGAGCGAGCGGTCGAAGTCCACCGCGGCCGTGACCAGGGTCTCGACGCTGTCCCGCAGCTCCTGCGCGAGGCGGACGGTGGGCGCGGGAGCCCTCCCGTAGACGACGAAGCCCGTGGAGGGACCGGAGCGGCGCGGGCGGTACACATTGCCGAGCTGGGCGGTGAGCGTACGCAGAGCATCCACCTGCCGGCGAACCCGCTCGATGTCTCGCACCAACAGGTGCAGACTGGCCCGTGCTTGGGCGTCGTGGGTGGCGTGGTCGGCCATGAAGAAGCCTCTCGAACCGGTGCTGAAGAGCGGATCGGGCCGCAGACACCGTTCTCAGTTCTCATCGCGGCCCGGTTTCGGTCAATCTCTCTTGACCAACGCGCCACCCGGCGCCCAGGTCACGCTGTGGGGGCGTGTCGGCATATGCGAGAGGCGTGTGGGTGTGCGTGCGCCCCCTCGACGGTGCGGGCGGGCCGCCCGGTGGACGCTCCGGCGGGTGCCCCCTGGACGCTCCATCGGGCACCCCGACGGGCACCCCATAGACTGGTGCGCTGCTGACAGCCGAGATAGCGAGGTAGGACCCCAGTGAAGCTCGTCTTCGCAGGCACCCCCGAGGTTGCCGTGCCCGCCCTGGACGCCCTCATCGCCTCCGGGCGCCACGAGGTCGCGGCCGTCATCACCCGCCCCGACGCACCGGCAGGCCGCGGCCGCCGGCTGGTCGCCAGCCCCGTCGCCGAGCGCGCCGAGGAGGCCGGGATCGAGGTCCTCAAGCCGGTCCGGCCGCGCGACCCCGACTTCCAGGCGCGGCTGCGCGAGATCGGCCCGGACTGCTGCCCGGTCGTCGCGTACGGCGCGCTGATTCCCAAGAGCGCCCTGGAGATCCCCCGCCACGGCTGGGTCAACCTGCACTTCTCGCTGCTGCCCGCGTGGCGCGGGGCCGCCCCCGTCCAGCACTCGATCATGGCGGGCGACCAGGTCACCGGTGCCTCCACCTTCCTCATCGAGGAGGGCCTGGACACCGGGCCCGTCTACGGGCACCTGACCGAGGAGATCCGGCCCACCGACACCAGCGGCGACCTGCTGACCCGCCTCGCCTTCGCCGGCTCCGGCCTGCTGGCCGCCACCATGGACGGCATCGAGGACGGCACCCTGCGCGCCGTCGGGCAGCCCGCCGACGGGGTCTCGGTCGCGCCGAAGATCACCGTCGAGGACGCCCGGATCGACTGGAACGCCCCGGCGATGCGCGCCGACCGCGTGGTGCGCGGCTGCACGCCCGCGCCGGGCGCGTGGACCGTCTTCCGCGGGGAGCGGCTCAAGCTGATCTCCCTCGGCCTGGTCACCGACCGGACCGACCTGGCACCGGGCGAGCTGGCCCCGGCGAAGAACAACATCTACGTCGGCACCGGCTCGCACGCCGTGGAGCTGCTGTGGGTGCAGCCGCAGGGCAAGAAGCCGATGAAGGGTGCCGACTGGGCGCGCGGGGTGCGGATCGCTCCCGGCGAGCGGGTCGGCGGGGGCGACGTAGGCTGAGGTCTGTCGCATTTCCGTATCAGCACATTCGTAGCACCTCGTAAATCCGGAGCACCTTTCACGTGAGCGAACAGCCTCGTCAGCCTCGTCGTCGTCCCGCCGCGGGCGGGGGTGGCAAGCCGTCCGGCAATCAGGGCGGCAAGCCCGGCAAGCAGGCCAAGCCGTACCGGCGGCCGCAGAAGGACCCCGTCCGGATGCTCGCCTTCGAGGTGCTGCGGGCGGTCGACGAGCGCGACGCCTACGCGAACCTCGTCCTGCCGCCGCTGCTGCGCAAGGCCCGCCAGGACGAGAGCTTCGAGGCGCGCGACGCGGCACTGGCCACCGAGCTCGTCTACGGGACGCTGCGCCGCCAGGGGACGTACGACGCGATCATCGCCGCCTGCGTCGACCGCCCGCTGCGGGAGGTGGACCCGCCGGTGTTGGACGTGCTCGCGCTCGGGGCGCACCAGCTGCTGGGGACCCGGATCCCGACGCACGCGGCGGTCTCCGCGAGCGTGGAGCTCGCGCGCGTGGTGCTCGGCGACGGGCGTGCCAAGTTCGTGAACGCTGTCCTGCGGAAGATCTCCGCGCACGATCTGGACGGCTGGCTGGAGCGGGTCGCCCCGCCGTACGAGGACGATGCCGAGGAGCACCTCGCCGTCTACCACTCGCACCCGCGCTGGGTCGTCAGCGCGCTGTGGGACGCGCTGGGCGGCGGGCGCGCCGGGATCGAGGACCTGCTGGAGGCCGACAACGAGCGGCCCGAGGTCACGCTGGTCGCACGGCCCGGGCGGTCCACGCCCGAGGAGCTGCTGGAGGCCGTCGGCGAGGACTCGGCGCTGCCGGGGCGCTGGTCCCCGTACGCCGTCCGGATGGCCGAGGGCGGCGAGCCGGGCGCGCTGGAGGCGGTGCGCGAGGGCCGCGCCGGTGTCCAGGACGAGGGCAGCCAGCTGGTGGCGATGGCCCTGGCCGCCGTGCCCGTGGACGGGCGCGACGAGCGCTGGCTGGACGGCTGCGCGGGACCGGGCGGCAAGGCGGCCCTGCTGGCGGCGCTGGCCGCGCAGCGCGGGGCGTTCCTGCTGGCCTCGGAGAAGCAGCCGCACCGGGCGCGGCTGGTGGAGAAGGCGCTGGCGGGCAACCCCGGTCCGTACCAGGTCATCGCGGCGGACGGCACCCGGCCGCCGTGGCGGCCGGGATCCTTCGACCGCGTGCTGATGGACGTGCCGTGCTCCGGCCTGGGCGCGCTGCGGCGCCGCCCGGAGGCGCGCTGGCGGCGCCGGCCCCAGGACCTGGAGGGCTTCGCGCCGCTCCAGCGGGGGCTGCTGCGGGAGGCGCTGTCGGCGGTACGGGTGGGCGGCGTCGTGGGCTACGCGACCTGCTCGCCCCACCTGGCGGAGACCCGGGTGGTCGTGGACGACGTCCTCAAGGGCCGGGGCGCGGGCGCGTCGCCGGTGTCGGCCGAACTGATCGACGCCCGCCCGTTCATGGCCGGCGTCCCGGCGCTGGGTGACGGCCCGGACGTCCAGCTGTGGCCGCACCTGCACGGGACGGACGCGATGTATCTGGCGTTGCTGAGGCGTACGGCGTAGCTGGTGCTGGTCTGAGCGGGTTTGGCGGTTGAGCGTCCGTTTCCCGCTTGTCCGGCCTCGCCGGCGTTCGAGGCGCGGGGTCAACGCGCGACAGATCGCTACGCGCTTCTCCCGGCTTGGCGGCTGCCGGCCGTCTGGGGCTGGAATGACGTCACGTTCCGTCGAGGGACACCCTCTCGCGGACCGGTGACAGGGACAGGGGGAGCCAGGCGAGGGCCATGACCACTGCGCCCGCCCACAGGGTGGTGTGGAGGGTGGTGAGCTCCGTCAGGAAACCCGAGGTCGCGGCGCCCAGGGCGAGGGCGCCGGTGAGCATGAAGCGGAAAGTGGCGTTCATGCGGCCCAGGAGGGGGTCCGGGGTGAGGTGCTGGCGGAGGCTGACCCCTAGGACGTTGTTCGCGCCGACCTTCATCATCGCCAGCATCCAGCCCGCGCCCGCCAGCCAGAGCCAGGGGCCCCGGTCGAGCAGGGGGACCAGGAGGGTCGCCGGGGTGAGGCTGAGGACCAGGGCGCGGCCGTAGCCGACGCGGGCCGCGAAGGGGCGGGCCAGGCGGGCGCCGAGGAGCAGGCCCACGCCGCCCGCCGCCCAGAAGAGGCCGAGGGAGGCCGGGGAGAGTCCGAGTTCCCGTACGAACAGCACCGGCAGCATGGTGTTGATGATCGAGCCGCCCAGGTTGCTGAGCGCGGCGTTGAGCGCCAGGGCCCGTAGCTCCGGGTGGCCCAGGACGTGGCGCAGGCCCTCCCGGATCTGGGGCAGGAGCCGTGTGCGGTCGCCGGTTGGCGGGGCGGGCGTGGCGGCGATGGCGATGAGGCGGAGCGCGGAGGTGAGGTACGCCGCCGAGACGCACGCGAGGGCGAAGGGTGCGGTGAGGGCGGCGACCAGGGCTCCGCCGGCGCCCCGGCCGGCGATGTTGGCGACGGCCATCAGGGTCACGATGGCCGCGTTGGCCCGTACCAGGCTCTCGCGGTCGATCAGCCGGGGCAGGACGCTCTGTGAGCCGACGTCCGAGAAGACGGTGGCGCAGCCACCGAGGAGGACGACGGCGTACAGCTGCGCGAGCGTGAGTGCGTCGAGCCAACAGGCGGCGGGGAGCGAGGCGAAGAGGGCGGCGCGGGCCAGGTCGGCGGCGATCAGGACGCGGCGGGTGCGCAGGCGGTCGACCCAGGCGCCGGCCGGGAGGCCTATGAGTAAGAACGCGAGGGTGGAGAGCGTGGCGAGGGCGCCGACCTGTGCGGCGCTCGCGTCGAGCGCGGTGAGGGCGAGGAGGGGGACGGCCACGGCGCCGGTGTTCGTGGCGAACTGGTTGAGGGTGGAGGCGGCGAAGAGGGTGCGGAAGTTTCTGTTGCGCCACGGGGTGGTGGTGGGAGCTTTGGTGGGCTGTGGGGGCATAGGCAGAACCGTGCCGGACGTGATCACGCAGGACAATTGAAATGTTCTCCATGATCACTTAAGCGCCGCTGCGGGAGTCCGGACATCCGGGGTCGTGGCCGGAACTACGCGAGGGCATGGCAGGCTTGGGGCATGGCCGTTCAGATCAATCCCAGCATCCTGTCCGCGGACTTCGCCCGGCTCGCCGAGGAGGCGAAGGCCGTCGAGGGCGCGGACTGGCTGCATGTCGACGTCATGGACAACCATTTCGTCCCCAACCTCACCCTCGGAATGCCGATCGTGGAGTCCCTGAGCCGGGCCACGGACATTCCGCTGGACCTGCACCTCATGATCGAGGACCCCGACCGCTGGGCGCCGCAGTACGTGGAGGCCGGTGCCGGGTCCGTCACCTTCCACGCCGAGGCCGCCGCCGCGCCCGTGCGCCTCGCGCGGGAGATCCGGGCCAAGGGGGCGCGGGCCGCGATGGCGCTGAAGCCGGCGACTCCGATCGAGCAGTACGAGGACCTGCTGCCCGAGCTCGACATGGTGCTGATCATGACCGTCGAACCGGGCTTCGGCGGGCAGTCTTTCCTCGACATCATGCTGCCCAAGGTCCGCCGTACCCGGGAGCTGATCGCCAAGCACGGCCTGGACCTGTGGCTGCAGGTGGACGGCGGGGTCTCCGCGACGACCATCGAGCGGGTCGCCGAGGCCGGCGCCGACGTGTTCGTGGCGGGCAGCGCCGTATACGGGGCCGTCGATCCGGCGTCCGCGGTCCGGACGCTGCGCGAGCAGGCGGGCGCGGCGATCGCCGCCGCGCCGTGGGGCTGCGACCACTAGGGACGGCCCAGGGCGAGGGTTCGTGAACAGCTTGGTGAACGGGAGCTGTCCGGGCTGATCGGGGGCCGTTGGATCTGACAGGATGAACGACGAGTCGAGAGTGTGAACACGAGAGTGTGAACAGCAGTGAGGAGAACGCGGTGTCTGCTATGTCGGCGGGACGGTCAGCCCTGCGGATGGGACCCGCGGAGCTGGTGCAGGCGGCGGCCATGGCGCGCCGCTTCTACCTGGAGGGCAAGTCCAAGATCCAGATCGCCGAGGAGTTCGGCGTGAGCCGCTTCAAGGTGGCCCGGGTCCTGGAGACCGCCCTCGAACGTGACCTCGTGCGCATCGAGATCCGGGTTCCGGCGGAACTCGACGCGGAGCGCTCCGACGCGCTGCGGGCCCGGTACGGGCTGCGGCACGCCGTCGTGGTGGAGTCCCCGGCCGACGCGACCGAGGACGCGCCGGACCCGGAGAACCTGGGCGCGGTCGCCGCCGACCTGCTGGGCGAGCTCGTCAACGAGGGCGACGTCCTGGGCCTCGCGTGGGGACGGTCGACCATTCACATGGCCGCCTCCCTGCACCGCCTCCCGCAGTGCACGGTGGTCCAGCTGACCGGCGTGTACGACGCGGGGACCGCCGAGCGCGGCTCCGTGGAGGCGGTACGGCGGGCCGCGCAGGTCTCCGGCGGGGACGCGCACCCGATCTACGCGCCGATGCTGCTGCCGGATCCCGCGACCGCGGCCGCGCTGCGGTCCCAGACGGGGATCGCCCGGGCGTTCGAGTACTTCGACAAGGTGACCGTCGCGGCCGTCTCGATCGGGTCGTGGGAGCCGGGCATCTCGACCGTCCACGACATGCTGAGTGACGAGGAGCGGGCGCACTACGCCTCGCTGGGTGTCGCGGCCGAGATGTCGGCTCACCTGTTCGACTCCGAGGGGCGCCGGGTCGGCCGGGACCTCGGCGAGCGGTGCATCACCGTGGAGGCGGACCGGCTGCGCCGGATCCCCGAGGTCGTGGCGATCGCGGGCGGGCTGCGCAAGGCGTCGGCGATCGGGGCGGTGCTGCGGTCGGGGCTCGTGACCAGCCTGGTCACGGACACGGCGGTCGCGGACTACCTGCTGACCGAGTCGGCCCCGGGGCTGCGGCCGGCGCTGGACCGGGCCGACCCGGACGACTGATCCGGCGTCGGATCCGGCGGCCGCAAGATGTGTGGTGCGGATGGTGCTGGAATTGAGATCCGAACGGCGGACCGCGGGGAGGCCTGCGGGGCGCATACTGGTCTCAATGACAAAGTCAGCAGTACCTCGCCGCCATTTGCCGTCCAGCCCGTTCAAGGCCCCCGTGGAACCGCCGCTCCGGCAGTTCAGCGTCGGCGACCGGGTTACTCACGATGAGCACGGCCTCGGCCGTGTCGTCGGTATTGAGGAGGGGATCGCTGTCCTCGTCGACTTCGGATCGGTCCAGAAACGGATCCTGAGTCCCTACACCAAGATGGCCGCGCTCTGAACTGAGGGAGCGCTGGGCCGGTTCGTGCGCGATTCGCGGGCGAATCGGATATTTGGCACGATCGGTGCATGATCTTTCGGAACGTGCCCCGATCGTTGCTGCGTGTGCTGGGGGCGTTGTTCCTCTGCGCCGCGGTGGTCGCCGGTGCGGTGGGGTGTGGTGCCGGTGCTCCTGAGCCCGTGCCGCCGTCCGGTGGTGTCGCCACGCCCGGGTGGGCCGAGGGGATGGCGACCGTACGGGCCTCCGCGCTGCCGCGGCAGGCGCGGGACGTGCTCGCGCTGATCGACAAGGGCGGGCCGTATCCGTACCGGCAGGACGGGACCGTCTTCGGGAACTTCGAGAAGGCGCTGCCGAAGCAGGGGCGCGGTTACTACCACGAGTTCACCGTGAAGACGCCGGGGGAGCGGGATCGTGGGGCCCGGCGGATCGTGACGGGTGAGGGTGGGGAGTTCTACTACACGGACGACCACTACAACACGTTCAAGGCGGTTCTCCGATGAGCCTGGATCCGCAGCCCCTCGATGCCGTTGACGCCGCGCTGGCCGAGGCCGGGGCGGCGGGGTGGGTGACCGTGCGGCTGGACCTGGGCGGGGTGCGGGGCAAGGCCGGGCTGATGCGCCGGTGTGCCGATGCGTTGCGGGTGCCGGGGTGGTTCGGGGGGAACTGGGACGCGTTGGCGGATGCGCTGATCGATCTGTCGTGGCTGCCGGGGGCGCCGGAGGCGCCGGGGCGGGTGGTTGCCGTGACGTCCTGGTCGGAGTTCGCCGGCGGGCGGGCGGGGGAGTGGGAGACGTTCCAGGAGGTGCTGGAGTCTGCCGTCGAGTTCTGGCGGGAGGACGGGGGCACGCCGTTGGTGGTGCTGCTCGCCGATGCCGATCCCTCCGGGGGGAGGGTGCGGGGCGGGGAGTGAGTTCTCTCCCCGCCCCGCCCTTTCTCCGTTTCCCCGGGCTCCGCCCGGACCCGGTCCTCAAGCGCCGGACGGGCTGGGAAGTCCCCGGGCTTTGCCCGAGCCCCGCGCCTGAAGCGCCGGACGGGCTGGGACGTACCGGGGCTCCGCCCTGGACCCCGCGCCTCAAACGCCGGCGGGGCTGAGGGGGCGGCTGGGCTGGAGTGGGTCAGGTTTTCGGGATCCAAGGCGGGGTTTGGCCCCAGGACCAGATGGGGATTTTGGCCGCGTCCACCGGGGGTGGGTTGGGGCCCGAGTAGATCAGGGCCATGCGGGTGCCCCACTCGATGTAGTAGATGAACACCGCGCGGAACTCCGGGTCCGTCGGGAGTTCGACCTCGTCGGCGGTGTCCAGGAGCAGATCCACCCAGCGGCGGCGCTGCTTCTCGGTGATGCCGCGGCCCAGGTGCTTGGTGGCCATGTGCTGGTGGCCGCCGTGGTGGGCCGTGTAGTCCGACGGGCCGCCGAAGACCTCCGACAGCCAGACCGCGACGTGCTGGGGGTGCTCGGCGTCCATGCCCGCGAAGACGGGGGCCAGGATCTCGTCCTGGAGGGCATGGGCGTAGAAGGCGTCGGTGAGGCGTCGCATCGCCTCCGCACCGCCCATCCACTCGTAGATCGTGGGCGTGTTGGGCGTGGTGCTCATGACTCCGTGCTGGCCTTTCCCGTTCCGGCCACCGAGGTCGGGAGGTAGTGCTGCATCTCCTCGATGGCCGTCACGTACGGGCGGATGGCGGTGAAGAACGCCGGGAAGTGCTCACCCTTGCGGAAGCCGTTGAGGTGGGCGTCGATCGAGGTCCAGCGGATGCGGAGGATGTAGCGCTCGGCCTCCTCCGAGCAGCGGGTCAGCTCGTAGTCGACGCACTCGGGCGAGGCGGCCAGGGCCTCGGCGGCCCGGGTGTACGCGTCCTCGAAGGCCTGCTGGTCGTCCAATGCGATCCGGTAGCGGATGTATTCGACGGTGGTGGTCATGGTGTGAGTGCCTCTCCCTGGGTTCAGGTGGTCCCGGCTACCCTTCCGGGATCATGGCGGTCCTCGCGACGGTTTTACCTATTCGTCCTCTGACTTCATGGAGTCGGAGGACGATTCCTTGACGTCCGGGCCCTGGGAGCGGACCTGCTGGACCTTGTCGAGGGATTCGCGCAGGTCGCCCAGCCACTCGTCCGTGTTGCGCGCGACGAGGCGGACGCACCAGGCGAGGGCGTCGGCCCGGCTGCGCGCCACGCCGCCCGCGACCAGGGTGTCGAGGACCTGGCGTTCGGACTGGCGCAGCCGGGTCATGACGGGGACCGCGAGGTGCGTGAAGAGGTGGCGCTCGGTGCCGGCCTGGACGCCCCAGGCGACCTTGCGCCGGTAGAGCTCCTCGGCCTCGCGGGCCACCTCGATACGCTGTTCGCGGGTGCGCTCGCGGAACTCCTTGACCGACTCGGTCGCCGGGATGGCCCCGACGACCGTGATCTCCTCGCGGTCGACCGTGACCGAGACGAGGGACTCGTAGACGTCCACCGGCAGGCGCTCGGCGAACCACGCGCGGAGCTGTTCGCTCTGTTCGGCTGTAATCATGTAATCAACGTTGCATCCGGCGGGGGGTTGATCGCAAGCGATCGGTGTTCGCTCTCAGCCCATCGAGCGGTAGCGGTGGATCAGGGAGACCGCCATCGCGCCCTCGCCCACGCCGGAGGCCACGCGTTTGACCGAGTGGGCCCGGACGTCGCCGGCCGCGAAGACGCCGGGGACGCTGGTTTCCAGGGGGTAGGGGGCGCGTTCGAGGCTCCACTCGGCCGGGAGCTCGCCGCCGTTGGAGATCAGGTCGGAGCCGGTGAGGACGAAGCCGTGGTCGTCGCGCTCCACGACGCCCGACAGCCAGCCGGTGTGCGGGCGGGCGCCGATGAACGTGAACATGAAGCGGGCCGGGACCTCGGTGTCCTCGCCCGTGTCCGCGTTGTGGAGGGTGAGCTTCTCCAGGTGCTCCTCGCCGTCGAGGCGGACCACCGTCGTGCGGACCCTGACCTCGATGTTGGGCGTGCGGTCGATCTCGTCGATCAGGTAGCGGGACATGCTCGCGTCGAGGGACTCCGCGCGGACGAGGATCGTCACACGGGCCGCGTACTTGGCGAAGTGCACCGCCGCCTGGCCGGCCGAGTTGGCGCCGCCGACGATGAACACGTGCTGGGAGATGCAGGCCGAGCTCTCCGTCGTGGCCGCGCCGTAGTACAGGCCAGCGCCCTCGAAACGGTCCGCGCCCGGGGCCTCCAGGCGGTTGTACGAGACGCCCGTGGCCAGCAGGACCGTCTCCGCGCTGATCTCCGTGCCGTCCGCCAGGGTCAGGATCTTCGCCGGGTCGTCCCGGGTCAGCGAGACCACCTCCACCGGGTGCAGGATCTCGGCGCCGAACCGCGAGGCCTGGATGGTGGCCCGACGCGTGAGGTCCCCGCCCGAGAGGCCCGACGGGAAGCCGAGGTAGTTCTCGATCAGGCTGGACGTGCCCGCCTGGCCACCCGGTGCGCGGGCGTCCAGCATCAGGGTCGAAAGGCCCTCCGAGGCCGAGTACACCCCGGCCGCCAGGCCCGCGGGGCCGGCGCCGACGATGACGCACTCGTAGTGCGGGCGGGAGGCGGTGGTGGCCAGCCCGAGGCGCTGCGCGAGTTCGGTGTCGGTCGGGGCGGAGAGCACCGCTCCGTCGGGGAAGCGCACGAGCGGGAGCGCGGCGTCGGGCTGGCCGGCGATCAGGGTCAGTGCCTCGGGGTCCCGCTCGACGTTGAGGAAGCGGAAGGGCTGGCCGTTGCGGGTGAAGAAGTCCCGGACGGCGTGGGTGCCGGGCGAGACCAGGTGGCCGGCGACGATGATCCCGTCGTACGCGGGGCGGTAGGTGGCCAGCCAGTCCGACAGCAGGTCGTCCAGGACGGGGAACAGCCGCTCGTGCGGCGGGTCCCACGGCTTGAGCAGGTAGTAGTCCAGCCGCACCCGGTTGATGGCGGTGATCGCCGCGTCGGTCTCCGCGTAGGCGGTCAGGAGCACGCGGCGGGCGTCCGGGAAGCGGCTGACGGCTTCGAGCAGGAACTCGACGCCGGTGACGTCGGGCATCCGCTGGTCGACGAGGAACAGAGCGGGGTCGTGGCCGCGTTCGTCGAGCGAGTCCAGGATCTTCAGGGCGTCGGCCGCCGAGGAGGCGCCGAGCACCCGGTAGCGGTCGCCGTAGGCGCTGCGCAGGTCGCGGCGGACGGCGCGCAGCACCTGCGGGTCGTCGTCCACGGCGAGGATGACGGGCTTGCGGCTCTCCGCGCGCTCGGCGGCGGCCGCGGTGGTCGTACCGGTCGTGGTGGTGCCGGTGCCGTTCGCCCTCTTGGGGGCGGTCTGGGTGGCCGGAGCGTTCTCCGGGGCCGCGCTCACGCGGGGTCCAGCATCAGCTTGTCGGCGTAGCACCAGGCCCAGTCCTCACCGGGCTCGTGCGAGGCCGCGATGGGGTGGTCGGTGTCCTTGTAGTGCCGGGTGGCGTGACGGTTCTTCGAGGAGTCGCAGCATCCGACGTGCCCGCAGCTGAGGCACATCCGCAGATGCACCCAGCTGTCCCCGAGAGCCAGGCACTCCTCGCAGCCCTCGGTACCGGGCTTCACCGGACGTATCTGATCGATGTGTGTGCACAACAGGTCCATCGTCATCGTCCCCGTCCCTCTCCTCGCGCACTCGTGCCCCTCGCGTCCGTGATTCACGACGCGTCCAGACCATAAGACGCGACCCCCCGAATGGTTCACTGATTCGGCCGAAGTCAGGAAGTCCGGGGGCGACTTCCTCAGGTCCGCGCACTACTACCTGAGGTGTCCCGACGACCTGGGTTCCTACCTCACGAAGTCGCATACGGGCGCTTTGACGCAGGCCCCGGGCACAAGCAGTGTGGGGGACGCCAACGACAACAGGCGGCGCCTGGAGGAATCTGTGAGCAGAAAGATTCTGGTCATTGTCTCCGAACACGGTTACTGGGCCGAAGAACTGATAGGCCCCGTATCCAAGTTCGACGAGCGGGGCTATGAAGTCGTATTCGCCACGCCGACCGGGAAGCGTGCGCACGCTCTTCCGCCGAGCCTCGACGCGAGCTTCATCGACCCCCCGCTGGGTCGCTCCGTCACCACCGAGGAGAACGCCCGGCTGGGGCGGGAGTTCGAGCAGTCGAGCCGGCTGGACTCGCCGCTCGACATCGAGGCGTGGGTCCCCGAGCGTCCGTACACGAGCGACGCGGGCTATCTCCCCAAGCTTGAGCAGTACCACCGCGATCTGGACAAGCTGGAGTCCGACATCGCCGGCTACGACGCGGTCCTGATCGTCGGCGGCAGCGGGCCCATCGTCGACCTCGCGAACAACGAGCGCGTGCACGCCCTGATCCTGGCCTTCAAGAACGCCGGCAAGGTCGTGGCGGCCGAGTGCTACGGCGTGGCCTGCCTCGCCTTCGCCCGCGACTGGGGCGACCGCAAGAGCATCATCTGGGGCAAGCACGTCACCGGGCACTGCAAGGAGTACGACTACAAGGACGGCACCGGATTCCTCGGTACCGACTTCAACATGGGCCCGCCGCCGTACCCGCTGGAGTACATCCTGCGCGACGCCACCGGGCCGCGCGGCGCGTATCACGGGAATTTCGGTCACCCGCTTTCGGTGATCGTCGACTTCCCGTTCGTGACCGGCCGTTCCACCCCTGATTCATATCTGACGGGGCAGAAGATCGTGGAAGTCCTGGAGGACGGTCTCACCCGATACGGGTGGTAGGGGGAATCATGGAAGCCACTCCCGGACGGGAAAGGCTGATCGACCAGTTCAAGGCCGACGGCCTGAATGTGATGTTCGGAAATCCGGGGACCGTGGAACAGGGATTCCTCGACGCGGTCGACGCGGCGGAGGACTTCTCGTACATCCTCGCCCTCCAGGAGACCGTGGCCGCCGGCATCGCCGACGGCTACGCCCGGGCCACCGGCGGCGCGGCCCTGCTCCAGCTGCACTCCGGAGTGGGGCTGGGCAACGGCATCGGCATGCTCTACCAGTCGCTGCGCGGGCACACCCCGCTCGTCGTCGTCGCCGGCGACGCCGGGGTGCGCTACGACGCGATGGACGCGCAGATGGCGTCCGACCTGGTGGCGATGGCCAAGCCGGTGACCAAGTACGCGACCCGGGTCACCGACCGGCACTCCGTACTGCGCACGATCCGCCGGGCGGTGAAGATCGCCCTGACCCCGCCGCGCGGTCCGGTGTTCGTGGCGCTGCCGATGGACGTGCTGGACGAGCTCAACTCCGAGCCCGTCCTGCCCGCCGCGGTGCCGCTCACGGACGTGGCGCCCTCTCCGGCCTCGGTGGGGCGGGCGGCCGAGCTGCTGGCCTCCGCCGAACGGCCCGTCGTCCTCGTCGGCGACGGGGTCTCGCTCTCCGGAGCGCAGCGCGAACTCGTCGCCGTCGCCGAGCTGCTGGGCGCGGACGTGTACGAGGTGGACTCCTCCGAGGTGAACATCGCGGCCTCGCACCCGCTGCGCCGGGGCCAGACGGGCCACATGTTCGGACCGCACAGCAAGGAGCTCGTGGGCGAAGCCGACGGGGTGCTGATCGTCGGCACCTATGTCTTCCCGGAGGTGTTCCCCGAGCTGGAGAGCCCCTTCCGGGAGGGCGCGAAGGTCGTCCACATCGACCTCAACGCGTACGAGATCGCCAAGAACCACCCGGTGGACCTGGGGCTGGCCGCCGATCCCAAGCAGGCGCTGCGCGCGCTGGCCGGCGCGCTGGAACGCCTGCTGAGCGCGCCCCGGCGGGCGGCCGCGGCGGCCCGGCTGGACGCGCGGACCCGGGAGCGGGCGCTGGCCGCCCGGGCCGGGCAGGACGAGCAGGACGGCACGCCGATGGCCGTCTTCCTGCGGACCCTGGCCGAGCGGACCGGGGGCGACCTCATCGTCTTCGACGAGGCCCTGACCACCTCGCCGCTGGTCACGAAGTACCTGCCGCCCGAGCGGCCGGGCGACTACCACCTCACCCGGGGCGGTTCGCTGGGCGTGGGCTTCCCGGGCGCGGTGGGCGCCCAGCTCGCCCATCCGGACCGGCTCGTCGTCGGCTTCGCGGGTGACGGCGGCTCGATGTACACGTACCAGGCGCTGTGGACCGCGGTCCGGCACGGGATCAACGCCAAGTTCGTGGTCTGCAACAACCGCAAGTACCGGCTGCTGGACGACAACATCGCCCAGTACTGGCGGGAGCGGGAGATCCCCGAGCACGGCTTCCCGGGCTCCTTCGACCTCTCCCACCCCGAGATCGACTTCGCCGGGCTGGCCCGGTCGCTGGGCGCCGACGGGGTCCGTGTGGAGAAGCCGGACGAGGCGGTCGCCGCCGTGACCCGGATGCTGGCCCACCCCGGACCGTTCCTCGTGGACGTCCAGATCTGACGCACGGCGCCGCCGGCCCACCGGACGCCCGTGAGCCGGCTCGCACGCCCCGCCCGCACACCACACCCGTACGGACAGGAGGAGACCGCATGCCCGCCGAACGGCTGACCGAGGACGCGATCCGCAGCTTCGCCGAGAACTGGTACGTGGCCCTGGACCAGCACCTTCCGCTGGACCGGCTGCTCGCACTCATCACCGAGGACCTGGAGTTCAAGGTCCCCGAGGACACCTTCCTCGGAGCCGAGGGCTTCGGCCGCTGGTACGCGGCCGTGACCAACCGGTTCTTCGACGAGGTGCACACGGTCACGAAGGTGGAGCCCGTCATCGAGGGCGACCGCGCCATCGTCCGGGTGCTCGTCAACTGGCAGGCCAAGATCTGGGACCCGCCGGCCGCCCGCAGCGAGTGGCTCGGCTTCGACGCCGACCAGACGTGGACGGTGGTGGCCGGTCCCGACGGGCCGCTGATCAAGCAGTACACCGTCAACGACCTGGCGCCGATGCCCGGTTCCGGCTCCCTCTGAGCACCGGCGAAGGAGAAGCCACCATGACCGAAGTGACACGCGAGCGCGTCCAGGCCGCCTACGCCGCCCTCGGCTCCGGAGACCGCGCCCGCATCCTGGAGTACTACTCCGAGGACCTGCGCTGGCTGGTGCCGGGCAGCCACCCGCTGGCCGGCTGGTACGAGAGCCTGGACGCCTTCCTGGAGCTGATGGGCCAGACCCACAAGCTCACGGGCGGCACCTTCCGGATGGACATCCAGGCGGTCCTCGTCGGCGAGGACTGCAGCGCCGACGTGTGCCGCAACGTCGCCCTGCGGGACGGCGCGGACGCCGCGAGCCTGTCCCCGTACGAGCGGATGGACTACCCCGTATTCCACTTCATGCGGTGGCGCGGCGGCCGCATCGTCGAGGGCCGCGACGGGCTCTTCGGCGACACGGCCACCGCATTCAGCCAGTTCTGGGCGCCGTTCGCGCCCGACGGAACCCGCCGGGACCGATAGGGGAGGAGCGCGATGAGCGCCGTGGACGCACGACAGATCCTTGAGAAGTACTACGAGTACGCCAACGCCGGGGACTGGGACCGCTGGTGCGACCTGTTCGCCGACGACCAGGTCATGGACGAGCAGCTCGCCGGCCACATCGAGGGCCTGGAGGTCCTGCGCTCGATGATGAAGGGCATGGGGACGATGTACCGCGTCTTCCAGAACAAGCCCGTGCACTTCCTCGTCGACGGGGAGAAGGCCGCGGCCGTCTCCCACCTCAGCGCCGTCAGCGCCTCCGGCGAGGCGATCGAGGCCGAGGTCATGAACTTCTTCCGGATCGTGGACGGAAAGATCGCGTACATGGCGAACTACCACGACACCGTCCCCTTCCAGGTGCTGAGCCAGGGCTGAGGGGGGCCGACTCGTGGCTATCGCCGACACAGACGAGTACGACTACGTCATCGTGGGATCCGGTACCGCCGGCAGCGTCCTGGCGAACCGCCTCTCCGAGGACCCGGACGTCTCCGTCCTGGTCCTGGAGGCCGGCGGCTCCCGGATCCCGCCCGAGGTGGACGACCCGTCCTCCTGGTACAAGCTGCTCGGCGGGCCCGTCGACTGGGGCTACACCAGCGTCCCGCAGCCCGGCCTGGACGGGCGCCGTACGTACGAGCCGCGCGGCAAGGCCCCCGGCGGCAGCAGCAACCTGTACATCATGATGCACATCCGGGGCCACGCCTCGGACTTCGACAACTGGGCCTACCAGGGCGCGGCCGGCTGGGCGCACGAGGACGTCCTGCCGTACTTCGCCCTGCTGGAGGGCCAGGAGGACGCGACCGCCGCCACCACCGGCACCCGCGGCCCGCAGCGCATCACCAACGCCGGGCAGCACGGGCCCAACCCGGTCTCCCGTGCCTTCATCGACGCGGCCGTCGAGCTCGGCCACGAGGAGATCGCCGACTTCAACACCGACGGGCCCCGGCGCGGGCTCTTCGGGACCGGCTGGCACCACATCGACGTGGCCGACGGCCGCCGCCAGGGCGCCCTCGCCGCCTACCTGGAGCCGGCGCTGGAGCGCCCCAACCTGACCCTGCGCACCAGCGCGCAGACCACCCGGCTGCTCTTCGACGGCGACACCTGCACGGGCGTCGAGTACGCCCAGCTCGCGCCGCCCGCCGAGTTCCCGGGCCGCACCGTCGGCGACACGGCCGGCGAGCCGGGGCCGCGCACCGTGCGGGCCCGCCGGGAGGTGATCGTGGCCGCCGGGGCGATCGAGTCCCCGAAGCTGCTGCTGCTCTCCGGCATCGGGCACCCCGAGCAGCTGCGCGAGCACGGCGTCAAGCTCACCGCGGCCCTGCCCGGGGTCGGCGAGAACTTCCACAACCACGTCCTGACCGGGCTGATGGCGGAGGTCACGCAGGAGCTGCCGCCGCCGGCGCAGAACCTCTCCGAGAGCGCTCTATTCCTGGCCTCCCAGCCGGGTCTGCCCGCTCCCGACCTGCAGATCGCCTTCGTCCACGTGCCGTTCGACGTGATCGTCGGCCAGGACCACCCCAACACGGTGAGCATCCTGCCCGGTGTCGTGCGCCCCGTCTCGCGCGGCTGGATCAGGCTGGCGAGCGCCGACCCGCTGGCCCACCCGCTGATCCACCCGAACTACCTGGGCGACCGGTGGGACCTGGAGCGGATGGTGCAGGGCGTCAAGACCGCCCGCGAGATCTTCGCGACCTCGGCCTTCTCGCCCTGGTACAAGCAGGAACTCCAGCCCGGGCCCGGCCACGTCACGGACGACGAGCTGCGGACCTTCGTGAAGCAGAAGTCGGAGAGCTACCACCACCAGGCCGGCTCCTGCCGCATGGGCATCGACGACCTCTCCGTCGTCGATCCCGAGCTGCGGGTGCACGGCGTACGGAACCTGCGCGTCGTCGACGCCAGCGTGATGCCCGCCGTGCCGTCGGGCAACTGCCACACCGCCATCGCGATGATCGCCGAGCGCGCGGCGGACTTCCTGAGGGGGACCTCCCGTGCCTGACGCCGTACTGCGCGAGGGCGCGCTGTCCGGGACCCGGATCGCGGTCCTGGTCGAGAGCGACTTCTACGAGCCGGAGATCTTCTACTACCAGCACCGGTTCGCCGAGGAGGGCGCCGAGGTCGACTTCCTGACCCGGCTGTGGGGCAACGACTCCATCACCTTCTCGGGACACGAGTACCGGGCGCCGTTCACCGCCGACAAGTCCCTGGAGGGGCTGAGCGACGAGGAGCTGCGCCGGTACGCCGCGATCATCGTGCCCTCGGGCATGGTGGCCGACCGGCTGCGCTACACCGAGGACGTGGACGTGCTGGCGCCGGCGACGGAGCTGCTGCGCCGGGCCTTCGAGGAGCCGACGGTCCTCAAGGGGATCATCTGCCACGGCATGTGGCTGGCCGCCTCGATCCCCGGCAAGATCCGCGGCCGCAAGGTGGTGTGCCACAACAACCTCATCGGCGACGTCCGCAACATGGGCGCCGAGTACGTCAACGAGGACGTCGTGGTCGACGGGGACCTGGTCACCGGCCGCACCGGCGCGCACCACCACCTCTTCGCCCGCCGGATCATCGAGCTGATCGCGGCGGGGCGGGGCCGGGGGAGCGCCTGATGCCCGGCGCGGGGGAGCGCGTGATGGTCTGGTCCCACGTGGGCCTCAACTGCACGGACCAGAAGACGACCGAGGAGTTCTACACCCGGTACTTCGGCTTCACCCGGGCCCGGGTGGTCGACCTCGGGGAGGCCCGGATCGTGTTCCTGCGCAAGGGGGACGCGTACCTGGAGCTCTTCGCGGCCGACGCCGAACCGGCGCGCCAGGCGCACGACGACGGGCCGCAGGCGCCCGGCCGGATGCGCCACCTGGCCTTTCAGACCGACAGCGTGGACGCGTTCCTGGCATCGCTGGGCGACGCGGCCGAAGTGACCCTGGGGCCACTGGACTTCGACGACTTCATCTGCGGGTGGCGGACCGTGTGGGTCCGCGATCCCGACGGGGTGATCGTCGAGGTCAGCCAGGGGTTCGAGGACGACCGCACGCCTTCAGAGAATAAGGACGGTGCATGACATGGCGGACGCCGTGAGCTTCTCCTTCTCCGACACCATCGCGGGCTACGTCGTCCGCTTCGACTCCGGCTCCAGGCTGCTGCGGCTGAAGACCTCGGACGGCCGCGAGTTCGACGTCTCGCTGGCCGGCGACCCGAGCGCCGAGCTGGTCCGCAACCTGGACGAGCCGTACATCGACGCCTCCGGGCACATCGACGAGATGCTCTCGCCGGGCCGGTTCCTCTTCGTCTACGGCGTCTTCTACCCGGAGCACGGCGGCCGCTTCGACGCCAAGCGCCTGGTGTTCCTGGGCCGCGGGGCGGAGGACTACCGCTTCGAGGAGGGCAGCTGGTGGGTCAAGCAGATCGAGTCGCTGGCCGACTTCTACATCCGGGCACAGTTCGGTGACGGGCCGGTGGACTTCACCGAGTACCGCACCGAGATCCGCCTCGGCGGCGACAAGACCGCCAGCCACGTCCAGGAGACCGACACGATCTCCCGACTGGTCTACGGCATGGCCTCGGCCTACCTGCTGACCGGCAAGGACGAGTACCTGGAGGTCGCCGAGCGCGGCACCGAGTACCTGCGCAAGCACATGCGGGTCGTGGACGGCGAGGAGGACGTGGTCTTCTGGTACCACGGCATCAGCGTGGACGGTGACTCCGAACGCAAGCTGTTCACCTCGGAGTTCTCCGACGACTACGACGCGATCCCGATGTACGAGCAGATCTACGCGCTCGCCGGCCCCATCCAGACGTACCGCGTCACCGGTGACATCCGGATCAAGAACGACGCGGACGCCACGATCCGGCTGTTCGACAAGTTCTTCAAGGACCCGGAGCAGGGCGGCTACTACTCGCACATCGACCCGATCCTGTTCAGCGCGGACCACGAGTCCCTCGGCGAGAACGCCGAGCGCAAGAACTGGAACTCGGTCGGCGACCACGCGCCCGCGTACCTCATCAACCTGTACCTGGCGACCGGCGACCAGACGTACGCCGACTTCCTCGAGTACACCTTCGACACCATCGCGGACAAGTTCCCGGACTACAAGAACAGCCCCTTCGTCCAGGAGCGCTTCTTCCGCGACTGGTCGCACGACACCGCGCACAGCTGGCAGCAGAACCGCGCGGTCGTCGGGCACAACCTGAAGATCGCCTGGAACCTGATGCGGATGAACTCGCTGAAGGCCAAGCCGGCGTACGAGGACCTCGCCAAGAAGATCGGCGAGATCATGCCGGCCGTCGGCAGCGACGTGCAGCGCGGCGGCTGGTACGACGTCGTCGAGCGGGTCAAGCAGGGCGACCAGGAGACGTATCGTTTCGCCTGGCACGACCGCAAGGCCTGGTGGCAGCAGGAGCAGGCGATCCTCGCCTACCTCATCCTGAACGGCACCGTCGGCGGCGACGACTTCCTGCGCGAGGCCCGGCAGGCGCAGGCCTTCTACAACACGTTCTTCCTCGACCACGACGAGGGAGCCGTCTACTTCAACGTGCTCGCCAGCGGTATGCCGTACCTGCTCGGCACGGAGCGGCTCAAGGGCAGTCACTCGATGTCCATGTACCACTCGGCGGAGCTCTGCTACCTCTCCGCCGTCTACAACAACCTGCTCATCAACGGCCGGGAAATGGACTTCCACTTCCAGCCCGACCCGACCAACCTGCCCGACCGCGTGCTGCGCGTCTCGCCCGACCTGCTGCCCGCGGGCTCGGTCAAGGTCGCGTCCGTCGAGATCGACGAGAAGCCGTGGACCGACTTCGACGCGGACGGCCTCACGGTCCGGCTGCCCGACGTCCAGGGGCGGGTCAAGGTCAAGGTCCGGCTGCGGCCGGTGACCAAGTAAGGCCCAACGGGGGGCGCCCCGAGAAGAGGGGAACATCATGACTCTCAACCTGAAGGAACGCCGGAACAAGACGGGCACCGTGCTCGTCGCCACCGGCGAGATCAACAGCGAGACCTCCGGAGCGATGCTGCAGACGCTGCTGCCGCTCGTCCGGGAGGGCCGGCCGCTGCGCATCGACCTTACGGCCGTCACCTACGTCTCCAGCGCGGGGCTGCGCACCCTGCTCGTCGTCTACCGCGAGGCCCAGCACGCCGGGGTCGCCGTCACCCTCTACGGGGTGAGCGAGGAAGTCCGGTTCGTCATGTCGGCCACCGGCTTCCTCGACTTCTTCGAGACGGGCGAGGCCGCCGCCGCCGAGGCCAAGGTCAAGGCACGGTCGGCGCGATGACCGAGGCCCAGTCCGAGCAGGTCCTGCGCGTCGACGCGTACCCGACCCACGAGGTGGGCGGGTACCGCGTCCGCGCCGGCAAGCCCTTCCCGTTCGGGGCCAACGTGGTCCCCGGCGGGGTCAGTTTCTCCGTCTTCTCCGACCAGGCCACCTCCATGTCGCTGGTCATCTACAAGCGCGGAGAGCCCGAGCCGATGGCCGAGCTGGAATTCCCCGAGGAATTCCGCACCGGCAGCGTCTTCGCCATGACGGTCTTCGGCCTCGACCACGAGAACATCGAGTACGGCTACCGGGCCGACGGCCCCTTCGACCCGGTCACCGGCCACCGCTTCGACGCCCGCCAGGTCCTCTCCGACCCCTACGCGCGGCTCATCGCGGGCCGCGACGTGTGGGGCGTGGAACCGGACCGCAGCCGCGGCTACCAGTACCGCTCCCGCGTCTGCCTCCAGGACTTCGACTGGGGCGACGACACACCGCTGGGCATCCCCGCCGAGGACCTCGTCGTGTACGAGGCCCACGTGCGGGGCTTCACCCGGCACCCCTCCTCGGGCGTCACCGCGCCCGGCACCTTCGCGGGGCTGCGGGAGAAGATCCCGTACCTGAAGGAACTCGGCGTGAACTGCATCGAGCTCCTCCCGGTGTTCGAGTTCGACGAGAGCGACAACCCGCGCAGCAACCCGGAGACGGGCGAGCAGCTCTTCGACTACTGGGGCTACAACACCGTCGCCTTCTTCGCGCCCAAGGCCGGCTACGCGGCCACCGGACGCTACGGGATGCAGGGCGACGAGTTCCGCACCCTGATCAAGGACCTGCACGCGGCCGGCATCGAGGTCATCCTCGACGTCGTCTTCAACCACACCGCCGAGGGCAACGAGCAGGGCCCGACGATCTCCTTCAAGGGGCTCGACAACGCCACGTACTACATGCTCACGCCCGAGGGGTACTACTTCAACTTCAGCGGCACGGGCAACACGGTCAACTGCAACCACCCCGTCGTGCGCAACTACGTGCTCGACTGCCTGCGCCACTGGGTCGCCGACTACCACATCGACGGGTTCCGCTTCGACCTCGCCGCCATCCTCGGCCGGTCCCTGGACGGCACGCCGCTGCCCAACCCGCCGCTGCTGGAGCTGCTCGCCTACGACCCGGTACTGCGGCACACCAAGCTCATCGCCGAGGCGTGGGACGCGGGCGGCCTCTACGAGGTCGGCAACTTCCCGGCGTACGGCCGCTGGGCCGAGTGGAACGGCAAGTACCGCGACACCGTGCGCAGCTTCCTCAAGGGCGACCCGGGGATCACCGGGGAGCTCGCCACCCGGATCGCCGGCTCGCCGGACCTGTACTCCAGCCGCGGCACGTCGGCGTCGGTCAACTTCCTGACCGCGCACGACGGGTTCACCCTGGCCGACCTGGTCTCGTACAACGACAAGCACAACGAGGCCAACGGCGAGGGCAACAACGACGGCGGCAACGACAACGCCAGCTGGAACTGCGGGGCGGAGGGGCCGACCGACGACCCCGAGGTCAACGCGCTGCGCACGCGGCAGATGAAGAACGCCCTCGCCATCCTCTTCACCAGCCAGGGCATCCCGATGCTGCTGTCCGGGGACGAGGTCGCACGGACCCAGCAGGGCAACAACAACACGTACTGCCAGGACAACGAGCTGTCCTGGTTCGACTGGGACCAGGTCGACGAGAACGCCGAACTGCTCCGGTTCACGCGGGAGATGATCGCCTTCCGCAAGCACCACCGCGAGCTGCGCTCCACCGCCCACCCCACCGGCCGGATGCGGGACAGCCTCGGGCTGCCCGACATCAGCTGGCACGGGGAGCGGGCCTGGCAGCCCGACTGGTCGCAGGAGAGCCGCCTGCTGGCGGTGGCCCGCTGCGGCACCGGGGACGACGACGTGGTGTACGTGGCCATGAACTCGCACTGGGAGTCGCACGACCTGGAACTGCCCGCCCTCCCGGGCGGACGGAGCTGGCACCTGTTCGCCGACACCGGGGCCGAGGCGCCGTACGACATCCGCACCCCCGGTGCGGAGCAGGAGCTGGACAACGCCGGCAAGTACCTCATAGGCCCCCGCTCCGTCGTGATCCTGGTGGGCCGCACGAACGATCCCGAGACGACCGGGACGCCCTGACCGAAGGAGACCTGACATGCCGCTTTCCGTGTCCCTGAGCATCGAGGGCGACACCACCGTGATCGAACTGACGGGCGAGCTGGACGCCAAGACCGCGCCGGAGTTCCACCAGACCATCGAGAAGGCCGCCGGGCACGGCACCGGCACGGTGGAGATCCGGATGGCCGGCGTCGGCTACATGGCCAGCGCCGGACTGCGCTCCCTGGTCTTCGCCCAGCAGAAGGTGGCCGACCACGTGACCATCAAGGTGGTCGGCGCCATCGAGCCCGTGTCCCGGACCATCCGGACGGCCGGGCTGGACCGCAGCATCGTCCTCTCCGATGACTGACACCGGTGAGTGACATGGTTGAACTGGCGAGGAAGCCCGTCGAGCTGGAAGTGCCCGCGACGACGGGGGCATTGGGCGACATCGCCGCGTTCGTCCTGCGGCTGGCCGCCGGAGCGGGCCTGGGCAAGGGCGCCGCGTACCGGATCCGGCTGGCCGTGGACGAGCTGGCCACGAACATCGTGATGCACGGGTACCGGGGCGGCGACGGGCGGATCACCGTCCGCGGCCGCTCCGGTCCCGGCGGGGTGCAGATCGTCATCGAGGACACCGCACCCGCCTTCGACCCCGTCGAGGGCTGCCTGCCGCCCGTCCCCGGGCTCCCCCCGGAGCGGCGCAGGGTCGGCGGACTCGGCATCCACCTGGCGCTGACCAGCGTGGACGAGTACAGCTACACCCGTAGGGACGGCCGCAACATCAGCACGCTGACTGTGAAGGCTGAGGGGACGGACCCATGCCCTCCACGACCGTGATCATCCTCGACCAGTACCCGCCTCCGCCGCCGCAGCTGTTCGACGCGCTGCGGTCGATGGACGCGGAGCTCGTCACCCGCACCCTGCCGGACCTGCTGTACGGCGACACGGAGGAGCTGCCCGTCGCGGACGTGCTGCTCGTACCCGCCGAATCCGACGGGGAGTCGGTACGCACGGCCGTCCGCCGGCTGCGCCGCTGGGCCGGGGCGCCCATCGTGGTCGTCTGGACCGTGACGGAGTTCGCCGCCCTGGAGGGGCACGTCCGCCTCGGTCACGACTACCTCGTACCGCCGTTCCTGCCCGCCCTGGTCGGGGCCCGGCTGCACAGCTGCTCGGAGCGCGCCGGACTCGGCCGCACCCTGCGCGAGGCCGACGCCCGGGCCGAGCTCATGGGGTACGAGAAGGAACTGGAGATCGGCCGGGAGATCCAGGCCGGGTTCCTGCCCGAATCGCTGCCGGTCCCGGAGGGCTGGGAGATCGACGTACGGTTCCGGCCGGCCCGACAGGTCGCCGGGGACTTCTACGACGTCTTCGAGATCTCCCGGGGCCGCCGGCTCGCGGTCGTCGTCGCCGACGTCTGCGACAAGGGGGTCGGCGCCGCGCTCTTCATGGCGCTCATCCGCTCCCTGCTGCGGCACACCGCCGAGAACAGCGGCCTCCAGCACCTGATGGCGGCCGGGCGCACCGGCGGCAGCCGGCGCACCCCGGTCGTGGGCGCCACCCCGCTGCTCAACGCGGTCACCGCCACCAACGGCTACCTCACCCGCAACCACCTGCGGCAGGGCTACTTCGCCACCCTGTTCTTCGGGGTGCTCGACCCGCTCACCGGCAGCCTGGTCTACATCAACGGCGGCCACAACCCGCCGCTGCTGCTGCGCGCCGACGGCAGCGACCCCGTCCCGCTGGACGTCACCGGGCCGGCCGTCGGAGTCCTGCCCGACTGCGTCTACACCCTCGGCTACGCCCAGCTCAATCCCGGGGACACGCTCTTCGTGTTCACGGACGGGGTCCCCGAGGCCCGCTGCCCCAACGGCAGCTTCCTCGGCGACGAACGGATGCTGGACCTGCTCGCCGGTCCGCCGGTGAGCGGCAAGGACGTGGTCGACCGGATCGACCTGGCGGTGCGCGAGCACACCGGCACCGCCGAACAGCACGACGACGTCACCATGCTGGCCCTGCACCGGCCACGTGCGGCGCGGGGGCCGCGCGCGAGCGGTGCCGGGCATCGGGTGGTGGCGTAGATGACCCGGACCATCGTGGTGCACTCGCACCGCGGCGGCACCGGAAAGTCCTCGGTGCTGGCGAACCTCGCGCTGCTGATCGCGGCCGAGGGGCGCCGGGTGGGGGTGGTCGACACCGACATCCAGTCGCCCACCCTGGACCTGCTGTTCCGGCTGGAGCCCGGCTTCTCGCTGGCCGACTACCTGCTCGGCCGGTGCGAGATCGAGGCCGCGGCCCAGCAGGTCGGTGTGCCCGGGCTGTACGTCGTACCGGCCCGGACCGGGACCGCCGCCCTGCGCGAGCTCATGTCCACCGGGTACGACGTGGGGCTGCTGCCGGAGGGCTTCGACCGGCTGTCGCAGCACCTCGCCCTCGACGTGCTGCTGCTGGACACGCACGCCGGACTCAACAACGAGTCGGTGACGGCCATGGCCAGCGCCGACGTACTGATGATCATGGTACGGGCGGACCGCATCGATCTCACCGGGGTCGACGAGACGCTCGCACTGGCCGGGCGGCTGCCCTGCCGGCGCGCCCTGGTCATGAGCATGGCCCCGCACGGCGTCGACCGGGACGAGGTCTGCCGGCGCGCCGAGGAGGCGTACGACGCCCCCCTGGCCGGAATCCTCCCCTACGCGCCGGAAATGGCCGCTCTGTACGGCGAACGCATATTCGCCGAAGCCCATCCCGACCACCCCCTGGTCGGTGAATTCCGCACCATCATCTCGGCGTTGGACGCACGTGACGAAGTATCACGCGCCTGACGCTCCCCCCTTACGCCCCTCGCGGGCGGCGTGTTGAATCGGCAGCGATTCCAGAACAAGGAGAACAGTCATGAAGATTCTCGTCGTCATGACGGCCAAGGCAACGCTCCATCTCTTGGACGGGGAACAACACCCCTCGGGATTCTGGGCCGAGGAATTCGTGGTTCCTTATACGCTCTTCAAGGCCGCCGGCCACACCGTGGACGTGGCGACGATCGGGGGACAGGCGCCCACGGTCGACCAGACCAGCATCGACCCCCAGTTCCTCCAGTGGGTCCGCCCCCAGGGCTCGCCCAACGAGGACGAGGCCAACGCGGCCGCATACGTCCGCGTCATCGGGGACACCCCGCAGCTGAACGACCCGATCGCCCTGGAGACCCTGGGCGAGAAGGACATCGCCGACTACGACGGCATCTACGTCAGCGGTGGCCACGGCGCCATCGGCGACCTGCCCAAGTCCGACGAGCTCGCCCAGATCCTGCGGTGGGCCATCGCCCAGGACAAGCCGCTGGCCACCGTCTGCCACGGACACACCTCGCTGCTCGCGCTCCGCGACGGTGAGGGCCGGTGGCCGTTCGAGGGCTACAGAATGACCGCCTTCTCCCACGCCGAGGAACTGGTCACCAACATGGCCGGCCGCCTCCCGCTGATCCTGGAGGTCGAGCTCACCCGGCTCGGCGCCCGGTACGAGAAGGCCGAAGCGATCTGGGACTCCCACGTGGTCGTGGACCGCAAGCTCACCACCGGCCAGAACCCGTACTCCTCCAAGGCCCTCGCCGAGACCTTCTTATCGCAGCTCGCGAAGGGCTAGCACCACCGCGCCCCGCACCCGACACCGGAAGGCAGCCATGACCAAGCGTGAGCTGAGCGGCCCGCCCCTCGCCAACCCCGGCAAGCTCTTCATCGGCGGCAAATGGGTCCCGTCCCAGGACGGCAGGACCGAGCCGGACATCAGCCCCGTGGACGGACAGGAGATCGTGCCGGTGGCCCAGGCCACCGCCGCTGACGCGGACGCGGCCGTGGCCGCCGCCCGCACGGCGTACGAGGAGGGTCCGTGGAGCAGACTGTCCGCCCAGGAACGCGCGCTGCGGCTGAACCGGGTCGGTGAGCTGATCGAGCGGGACCTGGAGGAGATCGCCCTGCTGGAGACGGTGGACATGGGCAAGCCGTTCGCCTTCTCCAGCACGGTCGACGCCCCCATGGCCGCGCAGCTGATGCACTACTACGCCGGCGCGGTCACCCGCGTCGACGGCTCCTCGCGGGCCCCGGCCGGCGGGCAGCTCGCGTACACCCTGCGCGAACCGCTGGGCGTCGTCTGCGCGATCACCCCGTTCAACTTCCCGCTGCTGCTGTCGATGACGAAGATCGCGCCGGCTCTCGCGGCGGGGAACACGGTCGTCCACAAGCCCTCCCCGGCGACCCCGCTCACGGCGCTGAAGATCGCCGAGCTCTTCCAGGAGGCGGAGATCCCGGACGGGGTGCTGAACGTGGTCACCGGGCCCGGCGTGGAGCTGGGCCAGACCCTCAGCGACCACCCGGACATCGACAAGATCGCCTTCACCGGGTCCACCGTCGTGGGCCAGTCGATCATCCGCAAGTCGGCCGGCACCCTGAAGAAGGTGACGATGGAACTCGGCGGCAAGTCCGCCAACATCGTCTTCGCCGACGCCGACCTCGACGCCGCCGAGGAGCTCGCGTTCTTCGGCATCTACTACAACAAGGGCGAGATCTGCACCGCCGGCTCCCGCCTGCTGCTCCAGCGCCCCGTCCACGACGAGATGGTCGAGCGCCTGGTGCGCCGGGCCTCCGCCCTCAAGCCCGGCGACCCGCGCGACCCGGCCACCCTGTTCGGCCCGCTGGCCCACCGCGGCCAGTTCGACAAGGTGAGCTCGTACATCGAGGTCGGCGAGAAGGAAGGCGCCGTCCTGCGCACCGGCGGCACCGGCTGGACGCCCGAGGGCGCTTCCTCCGAAGGCCTGTACTTCCTGCCGACGATCTTCACGGGCGTCGACAACTCGATGCGGATCGCCCAGGAGGAGATCTTCGGCCCGGTCCTGTCGATCATCCCCTTCGACACGGAGGAGGACGCCGTACGCATCGCCAACGACAGCGCGTACGGCCTCGCCGCCGGTGTCCACACCAAGGACCTGCGGCGCGCCCACCGGGTCGCCTCGCAGATCAAGGCCGGAACGGTCTGGGTCAATTGCTACAACCAGTACGACCCCTCCGTGCCGTACGGCGGCTACAAGGCCTCCGGGTTCGGCCGCGAATGCGGGCCCGAATCCCTGGAGAGCTACACCCAGACCAAGTCGGTCTGGATCGGCATGGACTGAGTCCGGAACGGGCTGGGCACCGCCTGGAGATTCCTCCCGAAGGAGCGGCAATGCGATTGGGCATCATCGGCACAGGGCGGATCGGTTCGACCCTCGCCCGGATCGTGGTGGCGGCAGGTCACGAGGTCGTCCTCGCGAACGCCCGCGGCCCCCTCAGTATCGGCCCGCTGCTGGCCGAACTCGGGCCGGCGGCCTCGGCGGCGCACCCCGCCGAGGCGGCGGACCGGAGCGAACTGCTGGTGCTGATGGTGCCCTTCGACAGCGTCCAGGGCCTGCTGCCCCAGGACGCCGTGCGCAGCGCCGTGCTCGTCGACGCGACGAACGCCTTCAGCGGCCCGGGCAACCCCCGGGAGCTGGGTGGGCGCGGCTCCAGCGAACTCGTCGCCGAGTGGTATCCCGGCGCGCGGGTCGTGAAATCCCTGAACACCATGCATTTCGAGACACTCGCCGTCGCCGGAACCGATCCCGGCCGAAAAGAGTCACAGCGCCTGGCCCATTTCGTGGCCGGCGACGACGGGAAAGCCAAGGAAATCGTCGCGGGGGTCATCACGGATCTCGGATTCGCTCCCGTGGACACCGGTCCGCTGCACTCCGGGGGAATTCTCCAGCAGCCCGGCGGGCCCCTCTTCAACCGGCCGCTCACGGAAGCGCAGGCGCTCGCATGGATCTCACACTGAATGTAAACGGAAGACCCGAGAAATTCACGGCGCAGCCGAACGAGCTGCTCGTGGAGCGCCTGCGCGAGGGCCTCGGGCTGACCGGCACCAAGGTCGGCTGCGACACGGGCCAGTGCGGGTCCTGCGTGGTGCGGCTCGACGGCCGGTCCGTCAAGAGCTGCCTCGTCCTCACCGCGGCGGCCGCCGGCTCCGAGGTGACCACCATCGAGGGAGTCACCACCACCGGTGGTGAGCTCACCGGCCTCCAGGAGGCCCTGCGCCAGGAACACGGCACCCAGTGCGGGTTCTGCACCCCCGGCATGGTCATGTCGCTCGGTGAACTCGTCGACTCCACCGCCGACGGCGATGCCCCCACGGAGCCCGAGATCCGCGAGTGGCTCACCGGCAACCTGTGCCGCTGCACCGGCTACCACAGCGTCGTCCGCGGAGTGCAGCGCGCCTGCGAGGCCTCGCGCGCCGAGGTGCCCGCCGGTTCCCCGGCGTCCACCGCCGTCGGACAGGAGGTGTGAGGGAGATGACCACAGTGACGGGGGAGACCACGGAGACCGTGGAGGCTGCGGACACCGCGCAGACCACTGAGGCCACGGGGACCGCTGAGGCCGCGCCCTACGGCAACGGAGTGCTCGGTCAGCCGCTCGACAGCCGCGAGGACCCGCAGCTGCTGCGCGGCGAGGCCACGTACGTCGCCGACATCAACCTGCCCGGCACCGCCCACATGGCCATCCTCGGCAGCCCGGTGGCCCACGCGAAGATCCTCTCCATCGACACCAAGGCCGCCGAGCAGCTGCCCGGCGTGCTCAAGGTGGCCACCGCGGCCGACTTCACCGACGTCATGCCGCTGCCCTGCATCTGGATACCCGGCGGGGTCGAGAGCCACTTCCCGCCCCACCCCTACGGACTTCCCGGCGCCCGCCCCGTCCTGACCGGTGACACCGTCCGGCACGTCGGCGACCCCATCGCGGTCGTCGTCGCCGAGACCCCCCGCCAGGCCGCCGCCGCGCTCTCGGCCATCGAGGTCGCGTACGAGCCGCTGCCCGTGGTCACGCTGGCCGACGAAGCCCTCAAGGAGGGCGCGCCCCAGCTCCACGAGGCCGTTCCCGGCAACCTGAACGCGTACTGGACCTGCGGCGACAAGGACCGCACCGACGCGGCCATCGCCGTCGCCGAGGTCACGGTGGAGCTGGACCTGGTGAACCAGCGCACCATCAACAGCCCCATCGAGCCCCGCGGCGCGGTCGGCGACTACAACGCCGCCACCGGCGAGTACACGCTGTACGCCTCCACCCAGGGCCCGCACAACCACCGCTTCCTGCTCTCCGCGCTGGTCC
This sequence comes from Streptomyces sp. NBC_01551, assembly GCF_026339935.1. Taxonomy (NCBI): domain Bacteria; kingdom Bacillati; phylum Actinomycetota; class Actinomycetes; order Kitasatosporales; family Streptomycetaceae; genus Streptomyces; species Streptomyces sp. NBC_01551. The sequence continues at coordinate 847,234 of NZ_JAPEPX010000001.1, read as the reverse complement.
TCGGCATCCCCTTCAACAAGCTCCGCGTCGTCGCCCCGACCGTCGGCGGCAGCTTCGGCACCAAGGGGTACCTGTACCCCGACATGGCGCTGGTCCTGCTGCTCTCCAAGGCGCTCGGCCGGCCCGTGAAGTGGGTCGACACCCGTACCGGGCTGATGAACTCCACCGTCCAGGGCCGCGACCACCGCCAGCACGTGGTGCTCGCCGGCACCCGCGACGGCCGCATCACCGCCGTGCGCGCCACCAGCTACGCCAACCTCGGCGCCTACCCCTCCACCATCGGCCCCGGTGTCGCCACCGCCCTGATGGGACGCTCCATCAGCGGCATGTACGACATCGACGCGGCCTTCTGCGAGGTGTACGCCGCCTTCACCAACACCGTCTCGCTCGGCGCCCAGCGCGGCAGCGGGCGAGCCGAGGCCGCGTTCTTGATGGAGCGCCTGGTCGACCGGTACGCCTGCGAGATCGGCATGGACCCGGCGGCCGTACGGCGCAAGAACCTGGTGCCGAAGGAGAAGTTCCCGTACGACAACGGCCTCGGCTGGACGTACGACTCCGGGAACTACCAGCTGAACTTCGACCGGGCCATGGAACTGTCGGACTACGCCGGCATGCCCGCCCGCAAGGCGGAGGCCCGCGCCCGCGGCAAGCGCCTCGGCGTCGGCATCGCCAGCTACGTCGCCATCTGCGGCGTCGGCCCCTCCACCCGGATGTCCAAGGAGGGCATGCTCGGCGGCACCTGGGAGAGCGCGAACATCCGCGTCCACCCGACCGGCGAGGTCACCGTCACCGTCGGCTCCGCCTCCACCGGCCAGAGCCACGGCACCGTCTTCGCGCAGGTCGCCGCCGACGAGCTCGGCATCGACCCGGCGCAGGTCCAGGTGTACGAGGGCGACACGCTCAAGGCCCCGTACGGGCAGGGCACCTACGGCTCGCGTTCCTACAGCATGGCCGCGCCCGCCGTCGCCCTCACCGCCCGCAAGCTCAAGGCGAAGCTGGTCAAGGCCGGCGCCGTGTTCCTCGGCGTCCCCGAGGACAAGGTCGTCTACGAGGGCGGCAAGGTCTACGAGGACGGCAACCCGGAGAACACCAAGACCTTCGCCGAGCTGGCGATGGCCATGTGGTACGGCTGGGGTCTGCCGCCCGAGATCGAGCCGGCCCTCGACGAGACCACCCACTTCGACCCGCCCGACTTCAACTACCCCTTCGGGACCCACGTCGCGGTCGTCGAGATCGACGAACTCACCGGCGAGACCGAGGTGGTGGCCTACACCGCCGTCGACGACGCCGGGAACATCGGCAACCCGAAGGTGGTCCTCGGCCAGATCGAGGGCAGCATCATGCACGGCCTCGGCCAGGCACTGATGGAGCACGCCGTCTACGACGAGAACGGGCTGCTCGTCAGCTCCGACCTCACCCGCTACGCCCTGCCGCGGGCCTTCGACGCGCCGTTCTTCACCCTCGACAAGACGACCACGCCCTCCCCGCACAACCCGCTCGGGGCCAAGGGCGCCGGCGAGATCGCCACCGTGCCGCCCGCCGCGGCCGTCGTCAACGCCGTCGTCGACGCCCTCTCCGACCTGGGCGTCCGGCACATCGACATGCCCGTCACCCCCGAGAAGGTCTGGCGCCGCCTGAGAGGGGAAGCCCAGTGATCCTCACCGAGTTCGACTACGTCCGGCCCGTCGGCCTCGACGAGGCCCTGACCCTGCTGTCCGGCACCCGGGGCGCCCGGGTGCTGGCCGGCGGCCAGACCCTGCTGCCGGCGCTGCGCACCGGCGAGATCGTCCTCGACGCGGCCGGCGGCCCGCTGCTGGTGGACATCCGGCACGTGGACGAGCTGCGCGGCATCGAGGAGGGGCCCGACGGCGGCCTGCGCATCGGCGCCCTGACCACCCTCGCCGAACTCGCCGCGCACCCCCGGGTGCTCGCCGAGGCCCCGGAACTGGCCGCCGCGGCCCGCGCCAACGGCGACCCGCAGGTCCGCAACCTCGGCACCGTCGGCGGGAACCTGGCCGCCACCGGGCGGGCCACCGACCTGCCGGTCGCCGCCATCGCCGCCGACGCGCTCGTCGAACTGGCCGGCCCCGGCGGGCGGTCGACCGTACCGGCCGAGGAGTTCGCCGCCACCGGCACGCCCGCCGGAGCCGTCGTCACCGCGCTCCTCGCACCGGCCGCGGGGCCCGCCGCCGCGTTCGAGAAGACCGCCGACCGGGCCACCCGCTACCCGGTCTGCGCCACCGCCGTACGGATCACCGCCGACGGGCCGCGCATCGCGGTCACCGGCGCCACCCCCCGCGCGCTGCGCCTGCGCGGGGTCGAGGACCGCCTGGGCGCGGGCCCGTACACCACCGACGCCGTACTCGCGGCGTTCCGCGCCGAACCCAGGGAGCTGTTCGTCCCCGGGCGCGGCACCTCGGCCGAATACCTCGGCCACCTCGCGGGGGTACTGACCGCCCGCGCGCTCGCGAGGGCGGTCCAGGCCGTCGCCTGACCGCCCACCACGGGGGAGTTGAACCAGTGGAACCCGACCAGACATCGACGCTGACCACGCCGACGACGACCACGACGGGGGGGACCTTGGACCCGGCCGCCCGCGCGGCCCGTACACCGAGAGGCTCCGGCTTCTGGGTGGTGGGCGCCGTACTGGTCCTGTTGATGCTCTCCTCGTCCGTACCCTCCGCCCTCTACGTGCTCTACCAGGAGAAGTGGGGCCTGTCCTCCGGCACCATCACGGTGGTCTTCGCCCTCTACGCCGTCACCGTGCTGGCCGGACTCCTGCTCTTCGGCTCCCTGTCGGACACCCTGGGCCGGCGCCCCGTACTCGGCGCCGGCCTGGTCCTGGCCATCGTCTCCATGGGGCTGTTCGCCGGCGCCCAGGGGCTCGGGCTGCTGCTCGCCGCCCGCGCCGTCCAGGGCCTGGCGGTGGGCCTCGCCACCGGGGCCATGGGCGCGGCCCTGCTGGAACTCACCCCGCGCTCGCGGCCCGCGCTCGGTGCCCAGGTCAACAGCGCCGGGCCGACCATCGGCATCGGGCTCGGCGGCATCGGGGCCGGGCTGCTCGTCCAGTACGCGCCCGCGCCGACCGTGCTGAGCTACCTGCTGCTGATCGGGGCCTTCGCGGTCACCCTGGTCGGCGTCGCGCGGATGGGTGAGAGCGCTCCCGGCGCGGGCGGCGGCTTCCGCGTCGTACCGCACCGGATCCGGATCCCGGCGGCCTCGCGCGGCCGGTTCGCCGTCCTCGTGCTGACCATCGTCGCCGTCTGGTCCGTGGGCGGCTTCTACCTCTCGCTCGGCCCGCACCTGGTGCTCTCCCTGCTCCAGAGCACCAACTACCTCGTCGGCGGGGCCACCGTGGCCCTGCTCGCCGGCGCCGCCACCGTCGCCCAGCTGCTGCTGGGCGGTACGGAGGCGCTGCGCACCGCCGTCATCGGCCTGCTCGGGCTGCTCGCCGGGCTGGGGCTGGTGCTGCTCGCGCTCGGCACCGGTTCCGCCGCCCTGTTCCTGGTGGCCACCGCCGTCCTCGGCAGCGGCTGGGGCGCGGCCTTCCTCGGCTCCTTCCGGGCGCTGAGCGCCCTCGCCGACCCGGCGCACCGGGGCGAACTGACCGCGGCCGTCTACGTGTTCGCGTACCTGGCGATGAGCGTGCCGGCGGTGCTCGCCGGAATGCTGACCAACATCCACGGGCTGCACCGCACCTCGGTCGGCTTCATGGCCGCCGTCGCCGCGGTGTGCGCGCTGGCCCTGCTGGTGACCCTGCGACTGGCCGCCCGGACCCGGGCCGAGGGGAGGACGGCATGAGCGAGCCGGAGCTGCGCGCGGCCCTGCGCGGGCTGGAGATCTTCGAGGGGCTCTCCGAGGACCAGCTGGACTGGCTGGTCTCCGTCTCCGAGCCCCGGGTCCTCGGTGACGGGGAGGTCCTCTTCCGCGACGGCGAGGAGGCGAGCGGCTTCCACGTCCTGCTCTCCGGGGGCCTCGTCGTCACCAAGGTCGTCGACGGCCGCGAGGAGGTGCTCACCCGGCACTCCACCGAGGAGGAGAGCGCGGCCGCCGAGGAGCACGACGGGAAACCCTCCGCCGCGCACCGCTTCACCGGGGAGTTGCCGCTGCTGACGGACGGCGCCTACGTGGCGACCGCCGCCGCCAGCGGGCCGGCGACGACCGTGGTCGCGTACCCGAGGCCGGTGTTCTTCGAGATGCTGACCCGCTGCCACGGGGTGGCCGCGGTGCTGATCCCGGTCCTGGCCTGGCGGATCAAGTCCTCCGAGGTGCAGGCCCGCAAACGGGCCACCGTGGAGGCGCTCGGCACGCTCGCCGCCGGGCTGGCCCACGAGCTGAACAACCCGGCCGCCGCCGTGGCCCGGGCCGCGCAGGAGCTGGCGCCCGCCCTGGAGCGGCTGACCCGGACCGGGTACGCCTGGGGCGCGGCGGCCTCGGGCGCGGAGCGCTCCGTCCTGGACCGGCTGGCCGAGGAGCTGGACAAGCTGCCGCCGCCGGAGATCACCGATCCGCTCGCCCAGGCCGACGCGGAGGAGGAGATCGCCGACTGGGCGCAGGAGGCGGGCGCCGAGCGCGCCGGGCTGCTCGGCTCGGGGATCTCGGACCTCGGGCTGGAGCTGGGCTGGCTGCTGGAGCGGCTGGAGGGCGTCGGCGAGGCGGCCCTGCCCGCCGCCCTGGACCATCTGGCGGCGCTGCTGGAGACCAGGTCGCTGGCGGCCGAGCTCCGCGCGGCCGGCCCGCGCATCTCCCAACTGGTGGCGGCCACCCGGGATTACGCCAATCTCGACCGCGCCCCCGAGCAGACCTTCTCGGTGACCGACGGGCTGGAGAACACGCTGGTCGTGCTGCGTGCGAAGCTCGCGGGCATCAGCATCGTACGGATGTACGAGCCCGACCTGCCCGAACTGACGGGCTATCCAAGCGAGTTGAACCAGGTGTGGACCAACCTGGTCGACAACGCCGCCGAGGCCATGGAGGGATCCGGCGTACTCACGCTACGCGTCCGGGCCGAGGGCGTCTGCATGGTCGTCGAGATCACCGACACCGGCCGGGGCATCCCCGAGGACTCCCTGCCGCGGATCTTCGAGCCCTTCTACACGACCAAGGACGTCGGGAAGGGCACGGGTCTGGGGCTGCACCTCAGCTACCGGATCGTGACCCAGCGCCACCACGGGTCGATCGCGGCCCGCTCCCGGCCGGGCGAGACCCGGATGGTCGTCCGGCTGCCCTTCGCCGGGAACGCGCCGGCCTGTGCCATCGAGGACGACCTCCCTGGTCAGGAGGGTGACGCGGCGACCGCGACCAGCTCCACCAACGCCACCACCAGCTCCACCCGCAGCTCCGCCACCACGTGAAGGAATGGAGTCGACATGGCCAAGTACGACATCTCGAAACTGCACCCGGTGTTCGTCCGCCAGATGGACGCCCTGGCCGCCCTGGACATCGAGGCGGTGATGAAGAACTACACCGACGACGCCGTGCTGCTCCGCTTCGAGGGGGCGTCCGTCGGCATCGAGGCCGTCCGTGAGACGTTCACCGGCTACCTCACGGTGAAGCCGACCCTGGTCGAACTCCAGGAGTACATCGAGACCGACGACACGATCTTCTATCGGGCGATCATGAACCTCAACGGTGAACCGGAGCACGCGTTCGGGACACTCGTCGTCCGCGATGGCCGAATCTGGCGCCAGACGGCGGGCTTTGGCGGCTGACGGCCGAAACCTGGGTAGCGTGTGCGGGGAGGGCGGGGAACGCCCTCCCCGTATGTGCACATGAATGGCAAAGGGGAGGTCATGGAACGCGAAACCGGGCGGGTCGAGGCATTCAGTGACGGCGTATTCGCCATCATCATCACGATTCTCGTCCTGGAGCTAAAGGTTCCGGAAGAAACCGGATCCGCCTTCTGGCACGGCGTCCGGGAACAGTGGCCGCATTACGCCGCCTACGTGGTGAGTTTCCTCATCATCGGCGTCATGTGGGTGAACCACCACACCATCTTCAGTCACCTCAAGCGGGTGGACAGGCCGCTGTTGTTCCTGAATCTCATGGTGCTGATGGTGGTATCGGTGATTCCGTACACCACCAATGTGCTCGCCGAACACCTCATGGAGGAAGGCGGCTCCGCCAACGCGGCCGCGGTCCTCTACAGCGCCGTCACCGTGGCCTACGCCCTGGCATTCCTGGCCTTCTGGTGGTACGTGACCCGGGTCGGCCACCTCTTCCACGAAAAGGTGGACAAGGTCGGCGCCCGCGCCACCAGGGTGCGCTTCGGTCTCGGGGCCATCGCCTACCCCTTGACCGTGCTCCTGGCCTTCGTCTCCGCACCGCTCACACTTGTCGCGCACTTCCTGATCGCGCTCTACTATGCGGCGAACCAGATCCCCATCCCCCTCGTGGTAGAGGAAGAGCGGCTCGAAACTGCCAGCGACCTCAGGAAGTAGCCGCCGTGGCCTACGGCCGTTCTCCGCGGTCAAGTAGGGTATTGGATCTAGCTGGTCGCGGGGGAGGCCCAGATGGCTCGCGTAGTTCTGCCGGAGGATTCCACGAAGGAAATCTCCGATTTGATCGACGTACTGATCTCGCTCTTCTTCGAATCCTTACCCCGGCGGGACCAGCGAAACTGGGCCCGCGTATATCTGAACGGTCTCGTGAAGACGACCGGGAAGAAAACAATCCGAAACATCGCCGGAACAGGGGCCAGTTCCGTAGAGCAGAGCCTCCAGCAGTTCATCAGCAAATCCCCGTGGGACTGGACCCCCGTACGCCGGTCCCTCGCTCAGCACCTCGAACGCACCGCGCAGCGCCCGCTGGCCTGGGTCATCCAGCCCATGGTCATCGAGAAGGCCGGCGACCGGTCGGTGGGCGTCGGCCGGCAGTTCGTCCCCCAGCTCGGCCGCACCGCCAACTGCCAGCAGGCCAGCGGGATCTGGCTCGCCTCCAGCGAGGCCAGCTTCCCGGTCGAATGGACCCTCACCCTCCCCGGGCCCTGGACCAGTGAACTGCTGCGCAGGCGGCGGGCCGGCATCCCCGACACCGCCCGCTCCCTGACCCCCGCCCAGGACGCGGTGCACGCCGTCCAGCGCATGGCCGCCAGCTGGCAACTCCAGCGCCGGCCCGTCGTGATGGAGGTGGCCAACAGCGATCTCCCGCACTGCATCGAGTCGTTCGCGCTCCAGGACATCCCCTTCGTCTTCAAGGTCGACGGCACCCTGCCCGTCTCCTTCGGCGGCGCCGGCCGCCACAAACCCGGCCCGCACACCGCGCCCGCCCGGGAACTCATCGACTCCCTGCGCTCCCAGCGCCGCGTCGTCGAATGGACCCGCCACGGCCGCACCGAGGGAGCGGTGACCCTGCTGACCTCGGCCGCCATCCTCGCCACCCCCTGCGAGGACCGGCCGGTCCCCGCGCCGCCGACCCCGCTGCTCCTGGTGGGCGCCTGGACCGAGGCCGCGATGCTGCCGTCCGAGTTCTGGATCACCAACATCGGTGACCGCCCGCTGGCCCAGCTCTTCCTGCTCGCCAAGCTCACCGACCGCGTCTCCCTCGACTTCTCCGAGACCTGCGAACCCGTGGGGATCCGCGACTTCGAGGGCCGCTCGTTCCGCGGCTGGCACCACCACGCCACCCTCGCCAGCGTGGCCCACGCCGCCATGCTGCTCGGCACCCGGGGCCACAGCCCCGACCCGGGCCCGCTCGCCTACCCGGGCGCACCCGCCCGGACCGCGGGGCCGTCCGTGCTGCCGCCGAGACCGCCGAGACCGCTCATACCCGGGCAGGCACCCCGCCTGCCCGGACAGAGCCCGCGCCGCGAGTACATCCGCTGATGCTCGACATCGCCGGGGAGCTACGCGCGTGGTGCGCCGCCCAGCGGGAATTCGCGCTGGCCACCGTGGTGGCCGTCAGCGGCAGCGCACCACGCGGCCCCGGCGCCTCGCTGGCCGTCGACGCCGGCGGCACCGCGCTCGGCTCCCTCTCCGGGGGCTGCGTGGAGTCCGCCGTGCACGAGATCTGCCTCGACGCGATCGCGTCCGGGGAGAGCGGCGTGCACCGCTTCGGATACAGCGACGACGACGCCTTCGCCGTCGGGCTGACCTGCGGGGGAGTCCTCGACGTCCTCGTCACCCCGGTCCGCGGGCAAGACCAGGTGCGGCCCGTGCTGGGCGCGGTGCTCGACGCCGCGCTCGGCGGGGCCAAGGCCGCGTTCGCCCGCGTCGTCACCGGGCCGCCCCAGCAGCTCGGCCGCGCCCTCGCCGTCCACCCCGACGGCTCCTACGAGGGCTGCCTGGGCGGGAGCGCGGAGCTCGACCGGGCAGCCGCCCGGCAGGCCCGCGCGCTGCTGCTGGCCGGCCGGACCGGGACCGCCGAGCTCGGCACGGCCGGCGGGCTCTGCGGGCAGCCGCTCACCCTGCTCGTCGAATCCGCCGCCGAGCCGCCCCGGCTGATCGTCTACGGCGCCATCGACTTCGCCTCCGCCCTGGCCCGCATCGGGGCCTTCCTCGGACACCGGGTCACCGTCTGCGACGCCCGGCCCGTGTTCACCACCCCGGCCCGCTTCCCCGACGCCGACGAGGTGATCGTCGACTGGCCGCACCGGCACCTGGCCGCCGAGTGGGAGGCGGGCCGGCTGGACGCCCGTACCGCCGTCTGCGTCCTGACCCACGACGCGAAGTTCGACGTACCGCTGCTGGCCCTGGCGCTGCGGCTGCCCCTCGGGTACATCGGGGCCATGGGATCGCGGCGCACCCACGAGGAGCGGGCCGCGCGGCTGCGGGACGAGGGCGTCACGGCCGACGAGCTGGCCCGGCTGCGCTCGCCCATCGGCCTGGACCTGGGCGGCGGCACCCCCGAGGAGACGGCCCTGTCCATCGCCGCGGAGTTCACCGCCGCCCGGCACGGCGGCTCGGTGCTCCCTCTGGCGGCGCTCTCGGGACCCGTGCACCGGCGGGTCGGCGCGACCGGCGCCCCTTTCGGGACCAAAGTCCCGTAGGAAAGAACCACACGGCCCGTTATGTCCTGGACGATCTACCCGGGCGTGGTAAACGCCCGGACGTGGGAGAATGAAGTACGTGCGTTTTCCTCGGCTGCCCTGCTGGGTATGACGGGATCCTCCGACTCGACTGGGATGTTCTGCACGTGCGTTTCCTCAATGACCAGAAGCCGCCGTACGACCTGACGTACGACGATGTGTTCATGGTGCCGAGCCGCTCCGCGGTGGGTTCCCGCCAGGGCGTCGACCTCTCCTCGCCCGACGGCACCGGCACCACCATTCCGCTCGTCGTGGCGAACATGACCGCCATCGCGGGCCGCCGGATGGCCGAGACCGTCGCCCGCCGCGGTGGCATCGTCGTCATCCCTCAGGACATCCCGATCGAGATCGTCACCGACGTCATCTCCTGGGTGAAGACCCGCCACCACGTGCTCGACACCCCGATCACGCTGGCGCCCACCCAGACCGTCGCCGACGCCCTGTCGCTGCTGCCCAAGCGCGCGCACGGCGCCGGTGTCGTCGTCGACGCCGACAACCGACCGGTCGGTGTCGTCACCGACCACGACCTGACCGGCGTGGACCGCTTCACCCAGCTCTCCGAGGTCATGTCGAAGGAGCTGCTGCTCATCGACGCCGACATCGACCCGCGCGAGGCGTTCAACCGGCTCGACGCCGGCCACCGCAAGCTGGCCCCGGCCGTGGACAAGGACGGCCGGCTCGTCGGCATCCTGACCCGCAAGGGCGCGCTGCGCGCGACGCTGTACGCGCCGGCCGTGGACGCCAAGGGCGGGCTGCGCATCGCCGCCGCCGTCGGCATCAACGGTGACTTCGTGCAGAAGGCCAAGCAGCTGCTCGACGCGGGCGTGGACACGCTCGTCATCGACACCGCGCACGGCCACCAGGAGTCGATGATCAACGCGATCAAGGCCGTCCGGGCGCTGGACCCGCAGGTTCCGATCGTGGCGGGCAACATCGTCGCGGCGGAGGGCGTCAAGGACCTGATCGACGCCGGCGCGGACATCATCAAGGTCGGTGTCGGCCCCGGCGCGATGTGCACGACCCGCATGATGACCGGCGTGGGCCGCCCGCAGTTCTCCGCGGTGCTGGAGTGCGCGGCGGAGGCGAAGAAGTACGGCAAGCACGTGTGGGCCGACGGTGGCGTGCGCCACCCGCGCGACGTGGCGATGGCCCTCGCGGCCGGCGCGTCCAACGTCATGATCGGCTCCTGGTTCGCGGGTACGTACGAGTCCCCGGGCGACCTCCAGCAGACCGCCGACGGCCGCCTGTACAAGGAGTCCTTCGGCATGGCGTCCGCGCGCGCGGTGCAGAACCGGACGTCGGAGGAGTCGGCGTACGACCGGGCCCGCAAGGGGCTGTTCGAGGAGGGCATCTCCACCTCGCGGATGTTCCTGGACCCGACGCGTCCGGGCGTCGAGGACCTGATCGACTCGATCATCGCGGGCGTCCGCTCGTCCTGCACCTACGCGGGTGCGGGTTCCCTCGCGGAGTTCGAGGAGAAGGCGGTCGTGGGTGTCCAGTCCGCCGCCGGCTACGCGGAGGGCAAGCCGCTGCACGCCAGCTGGAGCTAGTCCACTTCCCCTGGGCCCCGGCCCCGTCCATCCCCGGACGGTGCCGGGGCCCAGGCGCGTCCCGGGCCTGGCGCGTCCCGGGCGGGGGCAGATGGAGCGGGGCGGGGCCGGAGGTTCAGGGCGGAGGGAGGCGCTGGCCCGGGGGTGAGCTGTGTACGCCCGCGCGGTATTTGGGGATGCGTACGGTGATCTTCATGCCGGCGCCGAGGGCCGTCTCGATGACCATCCCGTACGCGTCGCCGTACACCTGGCGGATCCGCTCGTCCACGTTCGGCAGTCCGATGCCGGACGAGGAGCCCGCCCGCTCCCCGGCCAGGATCCGGCGCAGCAGGGCCGGGTCCATCCCGACCCCGTTGTCCTCGATGGCGATCACCGCCTCGGAGCCCGCGTCCCGGGCGCTGATCGCGATGCGGCACTCCTGGGTGGAGTCCTCCAGCCCGTGCTTGACCGCGTTCTCCACCAGCGGCTGCAGGCACAGGAAGGGCAGAGCCACCGGGAGCACCTCCGGCGCCACCTGCAAGGTCACCTTCAGCCGGTCCCCGAACCGGGCCCCGGCCAGCGCCAGGTACTGCTCGATGGAGCGCAACTCCTCGGCGAGCGTGGTGAATTCGCCGTGCCGCCGGAAGGAGTAGCGGGTGAAGTCCGCGAACTCCAGCAGCAGCTCCCGGGCCCGCTCCGGGTCGGTCCGCACGAACGAGGCGATCGCGGCGAGGGAGTTGAAGATGAAGTGTGGGGAGATCTGCGCCCGCAGCGCCTTGATCTCCGCCTCCATCAGCCGGGTCCGCGACCGGTCCAGCTCCGAGAGCTCCAGCTGTACGGAGACCCAGCGCGCCACCTCGGTCGCGGCCCGCACGAGCACCGCCGACTCGCGCGACCCGTACGCCACCAGGGCGCCCAGCACCCCGTCCTCGCCGGTGAGCGGGGCGAACACGGCCCATTTCAGCGGGCAGTCGGGGCGCTGGCACTCGGTGCGCACGCTCTGGCTCCGCCCGGACTCCAGCATCACCGCCACCCGGGCCATCACCCGCCGCTGGTGGTGGTCGGCGCCCGGGCCGTCCCAGGCCAGCACCGCCTCCCGGTCCGTGAGGCACAGGGCCTCGGTGCCGAGCAGCGAGCGCAGCCGCCGGGCGGCCTTGCGAGCGGTGTCCTCGGTCAGCCCGGCGCGCAGCGGGGGCGCGGCCAGTGAGGCGGTGTGCAGGGTGTGGAAGGTGGCCAGCTCCACGGGCGTCCCGAGGTCCGGCGCGGCGGTCCGTTCGCCGCGCCGGGCCTGCCGGCGACCGGCCGCCCAGCCCAGCCCCAACAGCAGGGCGGCGCCGGCCACTGCCAGTACCGAGAGCACCGCTCCGGTCATGGAGCACCGCCCGCGCGCGCGGCGGCGCCCGAGCCCGTGCCGGCCCGGGCGCCCGACCCCGCCCCGGCGCCCGTCCCCGTCCCCGCCCCCGCCCCCGCCTCCGGCGGGTACAGCGCCTCCGGCAGGTGCAGCCGGGCCAGCGTCACCGCCGTCCCGGCCGGGATCCGCGACCGCGTGGCCAGCGACACCAGCACCATCGTGAGGAACCCCAGCGGCACCGACCACACCGCCGGCCACGCCAGCAGCGTGTGCGGCCAGCCCGCCGGCGGCAGCCCCGCCCGCGTCGCCAGCACCGCGCTCAGCGCCGCCCCGCCGCCCGTGACCAGCCCGGCCACCGCCCCCGGCGGCGTCAGCCCGCGCCACCAGATCCCCAGCACCAGCAGCGGGCAGAACGAGGAGGCCGACACCGCGAACGCCAGCCCCACCGCGTCCGCCACCGGCACGTCGGTGGCCGCCACACTGCCGCCCAGCGGTACGAGCATCGCCACCAGCGCCGCGACCCGGAAGCTGCGCACCCCCCGCGTCGGCAGGACGTCCTGGTGCAGCACCCCGGCGACCGCCATCGTCAGCCCCGAGGCCGTCGACAGGAACGCCGCGAAGGCGCCCCCTGCCAGCAGCGCGCCCAACAGGTCGCCGGGCAACCCGCCCACCATCCGCTCCGGCAGCACCAGCACCGCCGCGTCCGCCGTGCCGGTCAGCGCCAGCTCGGGGGCGTAGATCCGGCCGAGGGCCCCGTAGACCGGCGGCAGCAGGTAGAAGACGCCGACCAGCCCCAGCACCACCAGCGTCGTCCGCCGGGCGGCCCTGCCGTTCGGGCTCGTGTAGAACCGCACCGCCACGTGCGGGAGCCCCATGGTGCCGAGGAAGGTGGCCAGGATCAGCCCGTACGTCGCGTACAGCCGGAACTCCGGCCGGTCCCCGGACAGCGGCTCGGACCAGCTGGACACCCCCATCCCCGCCTCCGCCCGGGACTCCGGGACGGGGCTGCCCGGGGTGAACTCCAGCCGCGCGGGCGCCCGTACCGCGTGCTGCCCGGCGGACAGGGCCAGCGGCTCGCTGCCGTCGTACGACCGGCCGTCCACCTGCCCCGTCACCGTCAGGGTGAGCGGCTCGTCGAAGGTGAGGCGGACGTCGTCGGCGAGGGTGACGGCGGTGTGCTCGCGGAAGACCGCCGGGGCGTCGAACCGGGCGCGCGGCGCGCCGTCCCCGGCCCAGGCCCCGATCAGGAAGAACGCCGGCACCAGCAGGGCGGTGAGTTTCAGCCAGTACTGGAAGGCCTGGACGAAGGTGATCGAGCGCATCCCGCCGGCGGCCACCGCCACCGTCACCACCGCGGCGACGACCACCCCGCCGACCCAGTGCGGGGCCCCGGTCAAGATCGCCAGCGTCAACCCGGCTCCTTGCAGTTGCGGCAGCAGGTAGAGCCAGCCGACGCCGATCACGAAGAGCACCGCGATCCGCCGCACCGCCTGCGATTCCAGCCGCGCCTCGGCGAAATCGGGCAGCGTGTACGCGCCCGAGCGCCGCAGCGGGGCCGCCACGAGCACCAGCAGCACCAGGTATCCGGCGGTGTAGCCGACCGGATACCAGAGCATCTGCGGCCCTTGGAGCAGCACCAGCCCCGCGATGCCGAGGAAGGAGGCCGCCGACAGGTACTCCCCGCTGATGGCCGCCGCGTTGAGGCGCGGGCCGACGGTGCGCGAGGCGACGTAGAAGTCGGAGGTGGTGCGGGATATCCGCAGGCCGAGCGCCCCGACCAGCACCGTGACCAGGACGACGACGGTGACCGCGGTCAGCGCGTACGTCTGGTTCACGGGCGTCGGTCCTTCGGCGGGGGAGCGGGGTGACCGGAGTCTACGCACGGCTCCGGACCGGGCAACAGGCGTGATCCGGCACGTCTGTCCGGGCCGCGCGGGGCCTCAGATCGCGGGGTCCCGGTGCTCGGCGCAGTCGCGCAGCGCGATCTCCAGCTCCACGTACGACTCCTCCGCGCGCCGGAAGGCCAGGGTCAGGGCCGCCTCGGCGCGGGGCGGCAGTTCCGCCCGGACGCCCTCGTGCGCCTCGTACAGCACGTCGGCCCAGCGCGCGGCCGCGCTGCGCAGCCGGGCCAGCAGTTCCTCGGCCTCCGCGGGTCCGGCGGCGCGGGTGCGGGCGAGTCCGTTCAGGGCGTCGAGCAGCGCCTGGATCTCGGACATGGCACCCCCTGCTCCGTCCGGGCCGGAAGATCCACGATACGCGTGGGGCGGGGCGGTGGCGGATCGTTCCTCCGACCGCTGCGGCCGACGGCGGCGCCGGATCGCCGTACGCCCCTCCCGGCGCGACGAACGGCATCCTCCGCACGGCGGACGGTCGGTCCGGGGCCTCGCGCGGCCGGGTTCCGCCACATGTGGCCAATTTAGGTAAGCCTTGCCTAAGTTGAGGCTAGGATGCGGTCATGAAGAAGATCATCCGCGTGCTCACGGCCGTGGCGGCCGGCCTGGCCCTCGCCGCGCCCGGCACCCTCGCGACCCCCGCCTCGGCGGCGGGCGCCCCGGCCGGCGAGGCCACCAGACTCGAACTCCCGCGCCCCACCGGCGCCTTGGCGGTCGGCCGCGACACCCTCCACCTGGTGGACCGGGACCGCAAGGACCCCTGGGTGCCGACCGCCGACCGGGAGCTGCTGCTCTCGCTGTACTACCCGGCCCTCGCGCACACCGGAACTCCCGCCCCCTACATGGCCGCCGCCGAGGCCAAGGCGCTGCTGACCGACCGGGGACAGCTCGGCGACCACGTCACGCCCGAGCGCGTCGCGGCCACCCGCACGCACTCCCGGGCCGGCGCACTGCCCCGGCCCGCCCCGCGCGGCTACCCGCTGATCGTGCTCTCGCCCGGCTTCACGATGCCGCGTTCCTCGCTGACCACCCTGGCGGAGGACCTCGCCAGCCGCGGCTACGTCGTGGCCGCGGTGGACCACGCGTACGAGTCGGACGGCAGCGTCTTCCCCGGCGGCCGGCTGCTCAGCTGCAAGGCGTGCGAGCAGGTGTTCCCCGACGGGTCGCTGCACCGGGTCTCCGACGGCCGGGCCCGCGACGTCACCTTCCTCCTGGACCGGCTCACCGGCCCGCGCTCCGCGTGGCGGTACTCCCGGCTGATCGACGCCCGGTACATCGGCATGGCCGGCCACTCCATCGGCGGCGCCGCGGCCTCCGCCACCATGGCCGCGGACCCGCGCGTGGACGCCGGGGTCAACATGGACGGCACCTTCTTCACCCCGATACCCGAGGCCGGCCTCGGCGGCCGCCCCTTCCTGATGCTCGCCGGGGACCCGGCCCTGCTGCCGCCGGACTTCCCCGACACCTCCTGGGAGGACAGCTGGCCCCGCCTCGACGGCTGGAAGCGCTGGCTGACCGTGACGGGAGCGGGCCACCCCGCGTTCACCGACTGGCCCGTACTCGGCGACCAGGTGGGCTACTCGCATCCCGAGACCCCGCTGTCGGGCACCCGCTCCCAGCAGATCACGCGGGCGTACGTCGGCGACTTCTTCGGCCTGCACCTGCGCGGGACCGCGGCCCCGCGCCTGGACGGTCCGGCGGCGTCCGACCCGGAAGTCCTGTTCCACCGCGGCGGTTGAACCGGCCCGAGGAGCTCACGCGCATGCCGGACACCCCCGAGAGCGCCGGCTCCGACCACCGCCGGGCGGCCGGAACGGGGCGGCCGGAACGGGGCGGCGGCGGCGCGGCGGCCGGTCAGCCCGTGGCGTGCCGCATCAGCAGGTCCCGAAGCTCGCGCGCGTGGCGGCGGCTGACCTGGAGCTCCGCCGCCCCGACCCGGACGCTGGTGGTGCCCGCGTCCAGTCGCAGCTCGTCGATCCGCCCCAGCGCCACCAGGTGGCGCCGGTGGATCCGGACGAACCCGCGCGCCGCCCAGCGCTGCTCCAGCGTGGACAGCGGGATCCGGACCAGGTGGCTGCCCTCGTCGGTGTGCAGGCGGGCGTAGTCGCCCTGGGCCTCCACGTACGCGATGTCGGCGATCGCCACGAACCGGGTGACCCCACCGAGTTCGACGGCGATCTGGTCGGCGGTCCGGTCGGCGACGGTGACCTCGGGGACGGGGCGGGGCAGCTGCGGCGCCGGCTGCGCCGGTAGCGGCGGTGCGGCCGGCGCCGGCCGGCTCCGTACCGCGGGCGGCGGCCCGGCCGCGGCGGCGGGCGCCTCGGCGGGCCCGCCCAGCTGTACGCAGGCCCGCCGGACGGCCTCGGCCAGCCGCTCCGGGCGGACCGGTTTGAGTACGTAGTCCACGGCCTTGAGGTCGAAGGCCTGGACGGCGAAACCCTCGTGGGCGGTGACGAACACGATCAGCGGCGGCCGCGCGAACCCGGCCAGCAGCCGGGCGATGTCCAGTCCGGTCAGCCCCGCCATGTGGATGTCGAGGAAGACCACGTCGATGCCGTCGGCCCCGTCGGGGCCGCTCTCCAGCGCGCGGGTGATCCGGCGCAGTGCCTCGGTGGCGTCCGAGGCCCCCTCGGCGGTGTGCACCCGGGGATCGGAGCGCAGCAGGTAGAGGAGCTCCTCGAGGAGCGGCTTCTCGTCGTCGACGGCCAGTACGCGCAGCATGGGTGGAGTGTAGGGAGTGCGCCGACAAGGCGAAACGGTGCGCGGCCCCCGCCCCGGGGGAGGTAGGGCGAGGGCCGCGCGGTCGGGCGTGGGGGAGCGCCCGGCGGGTGGCCGGGCGGGCGGGGCGAGTCCGGAGGCCGGCCGGCGAGGGGGCCGGCCGGCCTCACGGACGGCTACTTGGCGGTGATGAGCTTGCCGTCGGGGGCGACGGCGTACCAGGTGCCGCCGACACCCTGGCCGTTGACGTCGCCGGGCTTCTTGTCACCGGTGAAGGTGTAGACGGGCCAGCAGTTGACCGTCTGCTGCTTCTTGCCGTCCGGGCGGTCGAGCACCAGGTAGTTCTTCTCGATGATGCCCTCGCCCTTGTCCTGCGGGGCCACCACGGGCCACTTGGCCAGGCAGTCGCCGGTGCACTTGGAGACCATCGGCCAGGCGGTGTCCGGCTTGAAGCGGTAGACGGTCATGCCCTTGCCGTCGACGACGTGGTCGCCGAGCTTCGGGTCCTTGGCGACGGTCAGGGCGCCCTCCTGGCCCTTGGCGGGAGCCTCCGGGGCAGCCGGGGCGGCCGCCTTCGCGGCCTTCTTGCCGTCGGGCGCGAGCGCGAACCAGACGCCGCCGACGCCCTGGCCGTTCACGTCGCCGGCCTTCTCGTCCTTGGCGTAGCGGTACGCGGGCCAGCCGGCCACCGTCAGCTGCTTGGTGCCGTCGCTGCGGACGACCTCGCCGAGCAGCGACGCGTCCATGCCTGCGGCGGCGGTGACGTCGCCGGCCGCGACCACGGGCCAGGTCTTCTCGCAGTCGCCCTCGCAGTTCGACTTCGGGGGCTTCGCGGTGTCCTTGTCGAAGCGGTAGAGGGTGCGCCCCTCGCTGTCGGCGAGGAAGGATCCGACCTTCTCGTTGTCGGCGATCGCCAGCTGCCCGGCGCCGGTCTTGGCGGCGGCGTTGGCGGCGTTGCCCGCCGCGTTCGCGTCGCCGTACTCGCCCGCCTTCGACTGCGAGGAGGCGGCCGCGACGGGCTGTGCGGCGTCCGCCGCCTTGGTGTCGTCCCCGCCGCAGGCCGTCGCCGTGAGGGCGACGACAACTGCCACGGCCGCCAGGGTGGTTCCGCGCTTGATGCCCATCGTGATCTCTCCCGTGGTGGTGTCTCTCGTGCCGCGACCGGGGCCGCGCCAACTTCATGCAGGACACGGGACGAGGGGGCCGGATCGTTCAGCGCGGCCGTTGTGTGCTGTCTCACTCACACGCCGTCGAACCCGGCCCGGCGCAGGGCCGTGACCACAGCGAGGCCGAGGACCTGGTGTCCGGAGTCGTTGGGGTGCAGCCCGTCCGCCAGGTGCTCGGGACCCAGCAGGTCACGCCCCGGGAGCAGGGCGAGGTACGAGTCCCCGGCGGCGATCCGGTCGCGGGCGGCGCGCTCCATGGCGTCGCGCAGCGCGCCCAGGGTGGCGCCGAGCTTGTTGGGGGTCCGTTCGGCGTCCGGGCGCAGCACGGGCGAGACGAGCAGCACCGGGGTCCGGGGGTGACCCTGGCGCAGCAGGTCGAGGAACGCGCGCGTGGTCTCGTACAGCAGGGGGGCCGAATGGGGCACGCGGGACCAGCAGTTGGTGCCGAAGGCGAGCGTGAGGACGTCGGCGGGGAGTCCGGCGAGCTGCTCGGCGGTGGCGAGCTCCCCGCGCGCGGCGCCCGCGTAGCCGAGGTTGACGGTGTCCCAGCCGAGCGCCCGGCCGGTGACGGCGGGCCAGCCGTGGGCGGGTCGGGTGGACCACCAGCCCTCGGTGATGGAGTCCCCGTGCACCACCCAGCGCGGGGCGGCCGGGGCCGGGGCGACGGGGCCGCCGATGCCGCGCAGGCCGAGGATCAAGGGGCCCTGGTTCTCGGGCGGGTGGACGGTGAACGGGCCGCGCTGTGACGGGAGTTCGATGCGGACGACGGCCTCGGCGGCCGGTTCGGTGTACACCTCGGTGAGCCGGCCGTGCCGGTTCCACAGGGCGAAGCCGTGCGCGAGGTCGCGCAGCGCGTCGGTGGGGCCGGGCACGGTGGCCCGGTAGCGGATCTCCAGGGCGCGGGCCGTCTCGGTGGTGAACTCCAGGCGGACGCCGATCGGCAGGGTGGCCCGCTCGCCGGTGTCCCAGGGCAGCCGCATGGTGTCGGCCGGGTCCGCGCGCACGGGGCGCCCGCGGTCGAGCCAGGCGATCCCGCGCAGGAACGGCGCCGGGTCCTGCCACCGCTCGCCGACGCCGCCCGGTCCGCCGACCTCGCCCGGTCCGCCGACCTCGCCCGCTCCGCCCCCTCCGCCCGCTCCGCCCCCTCCGCCGACGCCGCCCGGTCCGCCCGGCTCCGCCGCGCCGCCCGGTTCTCGCCTGTCGCCCCGTCCGTCCGCGCCGCTCACTGGTCTCACGCATCGCCTCCGCTCGTCGGATACGGGAACCGCACCGCTCCCCGGGCCGCCGCGTTCACCCGTACCCCGCTCGGGCCCACGGCACGCTGCGACAGATCTGACGAACTGTCAAGAAAGGTGAGCCGAGTGTGCCCGCGCAGTGATCGATCATCCGCGCGCAACAAAGGGCCATCTGGGACAGATCCGCGCAACGATCGTTCGGCAATGTGCAAGGATGGTGCATTACGGGCGGTATCACTCAGCTCGTAGGCTCACTCGCTGTACGTGGAGTGGCGTGGACCGCCTGCTCGGCGGTCCCCCATGCCCAGGCGCGCCTTTCGCGCGCCTGCTCCTGCTCAGGACCGCTGCGGTCGACGCCTTATCCCCACCCGCAGTGTCAAAGGAGACCCCCCGTGCTCGAAACCGGCCAGGCGCCACCGCTCTCCGCCGAGCCCCGCAAGCCTGTGAACCCTTTGCTGCGCCGCAAGCCGGTCGAGCAGATGGTCGCCGAGGGCGGCCAGGGTGAGGGCGGCTCGCTGCGCCGCTCGCTCACCATGTGGCAGCTGACGATGATCAGCATCGGCGCCACCCTGGGCACCGGAATCTTCGTCGTCCTCGGCACCGCCACCCCCAAGGCCGGCCCCGCCGTGACGATCTCCTTCATCCTCGCGGGCCTGACCGCCCTGTTCTCGGCCCTCTCCTACGCCGAGCTGGCCGGCTCCGTCCCGGTCTCCGGCTCCTCGTACTCGTACGCGTACGCCACCATGGGCGAGCTCATCGCCTGGATCTGCGGCTGGTGCCTGGTCCTGGAGTACGCCGTCTCCGTCGCGGCCGTCGCCGTCGGCTGGGGCCAGTACCTCAACGAGCTCCTCGACGGCACCATAGGCATCACCGTCCCCGAGGCGGTCTCCGCGCCGCTGGGCGAGGGCGGGTTCATCAACCTGCCGGCCCTGGTCGTCGTCCTGCTCTCCATGGTCTTCCTGATGCGCGGCGCCAAGGAGAGCGCCACGGTCAACTCGATCATGGTCGCGGTGAAGATCGTCACCCTGCTGCTCTTCATCGGCATCGGTGTCATGGGCATCAAGGCCGGCAACTACACCCCGCTGGCCCCGCTGGGCGTCACCGGCATCAGCGCCGCCGCCTCCACCCTCTTCTTCTCCTACATCGGCTTCGACGCCGCCTCCACCGCCGGTGAGGAAGCCAAGAACCCGAAGAAGGACCTGCCGCGCGCGATCATGCTCTCGCTGGCGATCGTCACCGCCCTCTACGTGCTCGTCGCCTTCGTCGCCGTCGGCGCCATGCCGTGGCAGGACTTCGAGGGCACCGAGGCCGCGCTCGCCCAGATCATGACCGACGTCACCGGCAACAGCGTCTGGGGCGTCGTTCTCGCCGCCGGCGCCGTCATCGCGATCTTCTCCGTCGTCTTCGCCGTCCTTTACGGCCAGACCCGCATCCTCTTCGCGATGTCCCGCGACGGCCTGGTCCCCAAGGTCTTCGCCAAGGTCGACGAGAAGACCGGCGCCCCGCGCACCAACGTCGTGATCGTCTCCCTGTTCTGCGGCGTCCTCGCGGCCTTCATCCCGCTGGGCAAGCTCGCCGACGCCACCAGCATCGGCACCCTGTTCGCCTTCGGCCTCGTCAACGTCGCCGTCATCATCCTGCGCAGGACCCGCCCGGACATGCCGCGCACCTTCAAGGTGGCACTCTTCCCGGTGACTCCGATCCTGGGCGCCATCGCCTGCGGCTACATGATGTTCGAGCTCGATTCGGCCACGTGGATGGTCTTCGGTGGCTGGATGATCGTGGGCCTCGTGTTCTACTTCCTGTACGGCGTCCGCCGCTCCCGACTGGCCACGGCAGAGGTGGCCACAGCAGAAAAGTGATCCACCCGCAGTGCGACTGAACGATCTCGACGAACGCATCGTGCACGCCCTCGCCGAGGATGCCCGCCGCTCCTACGCGGACATCGGCTCCGAGGTCGGGCTCTCGGCCCCCGCCGTGAAGCGACGCGTGGACCGGCTGCGGGCCGAGGGAGCCATCACCGGTTTCACCGTGCGCGTCGACCCCGCCGCGATGGGCTGGGAGACCGAGGGCTTCATCGAGATCTACTGTCGCCACAACACCTCGCCGGACGACATCCGGCGGGGGTTGGAGCGGTACCCCGAGGTGGTGTCCGCGTCGACCGTCACCGGCGACGCGGACGCCCTCGTCCAGATCTTCGCCTCCGACATGAGGCACTTCGAGCGGGTCCTGGAACGGATCGCCGGCGAGCCCTTCGTGGAGCGCACCAAGTCGGTCCTGGTCCTCTCGCCGCTCCTGCGCCGCTTCACCTCCGGCGCCCCCGCGTAGACGCCCCCGAGTAGACGCATCGACCCCGCCACCTCGACGGTGTACCCCGACTGGGTCAGGGCGTACGACCCCGGCGCCGAGCCCGCCGTGCGGGAGCTCCTCGCCGAGGTCGCCCGGGGCCTGCCCGGGGCGTACGGCAAGCCCGGGCGCTTCCTCGACGGGCTGGAGCGGCGTGCGCGGCAGCTGCCGCCCGCCCACCTGCCGTGGTTCTGGGACACGGTGGGACACCGGCTGAGCGGCCCGCACCGCCGCGCCGCCGCCCGGGCCTACGGGCTCGCCCGCACCGCCGAGCGGGACCACGAACTGCCCGTGGACGCCGGCCACCACCGGGCCAACGTGCTGCTCTTCGCCCGCGCCGGGGCGCTGCCGGCGGCCGCGCTGAGCGGCCACCAGGCATGGCTGGCCACCGTACTGGAGCCCGAGGCCGCGCACGAGGAGTTCGTACGGGTCCTTGACGCGTGGGCGGCCTCGCCCGGCGAGCCGCCGGCCGACCTGGCCCGCCGGGTGCGGGCCTCGGCCCGCGCGGCGGGCCTGGCGCAGGCGGAGGACGCCTAGCGCCGGCCCGCCGGCACGGGGCGGGCGGCCGGGACGAGGAGCGGGCGGCGTTCCTCCTCGGTCAGCCCGCCCCAGACGCCGAACGACTCGCGGGTGCGCAGCGCGTGCTCCAGGCATCGCGCCCGCACCGGGCAGCCGGCGCAGACCCGCTTCGCGGCCTCGTCCCGTTCCTCCCGGTCCTCGCCCCGCTCGCCGGCGGGATGGAAGAACGGTCCCGGCCCCAGGTCCCGGCAGGCCGCGCGCAGTTGCCACTGCCAGTGGTGCGCGGCGGGTCCGGGCAGGCGGGAGACGTCGGTCATGGCAGGTCCTTTCCTGGGATGCGGTTTCTCCCTCCGCGTCTGACCGCTCCCCGCTCCCTGAAACCCGCCTGCCGCCTACCGCCCGCGGCCCGGCCACCCGCAACCCGCCGCCCGGCCGTCACTGCCGGCGGGCCCACTCCTCCGCCAGCAGCCGGTACGAGCGGACCCGGTCGGCGTGGTCGTGCGTGATCGTCGTGATCAGCAGCTCGTCGGCCCCGGTGGCGTCCCGCAGCCGCTCCAGATGGTCGGCCACCGTCCCCGGCGAGCCGACGAACTGCGTCTCCACCCGGTCCGCGACCAGCGCGTGGTCCGCCGCCGTCCACGACCCGGTCAGCGCGCGAGCCTCGGCCGGCGTGGGGAACGGGATCGCGCCCTGCGCCGTACGGATGCTGTGCACCCACGGCGCGTACCCGGCGGCCAGCTCCCGCGCCGTCGCGTCGTCGGGGGCCACCACCACGTCGGCGGAGACCGTCAGGTACGGCCGGTCCAGCCCGGCGGACGGTTTGAACGCCGCCCGGTAGCCCCGCGCCGCCTCCAGCACGCTCGCCGGGCTCACGTGGTAGTTCGCCGCGAACCGCAGCCCGTTCTCCCCGGCCGTCTGCGCGCTCACCCCGCCGCTGCTGCCCAGGACCCACACCTGTACGTCGGCCCCCTCGCCGGGGACGGCCCGCGCCGCCACCCCCTGCGCCGACCGGTACTCCCCGCGCAGCAGGGCCAGTACGTCGCCCACCTGCTCGGCGTAGTCCTGTGGCCGGGCCCCGGGCAGGTTCAGCAACTGCTGCTGGAGGACGACCCGGGGATGCCCGAGCAGGTGGGAGAAGGAGAACGGCGGCGGGATGCGCAGGCCGTTGTCCGTCGTGTACCCGCCCTCGGGCGCGGGCCGCTCCCGCGGCGGCGGCCCGGTGCGCTGCGGCGGGCGGCCCGCCGAGCGGCCCAGGCCCAGATCGAGCCGCCCCGGGTGCAGGGCGTCGATCAGCCCGAACTCCTCCACCGCGGACAGCGCGGTCCGGTGGCCCAGCTGGACGGCGCCGGAGCCGATCCGGATCGTCGAGGTGGCCGAGGCGGTCAGCGCCAGCACGACGGCCGGGGAGCTCCCGGCCACACCCGGGTTCAGGTGGTGCTCGGCGACCCAGTAGCGGGCGTAGCCGAGCCGTTCCGCCTGGCGGGCGAGGTCGATGCTGCCCCGCAGGGCGTCGGCGGCGGTGGAACCGGACGAGATCGGTACGAGGTCCAGGACCCCGAGCGGTGTTCCGGGCATGGTCGGGCTGCTCCTCAGCGGTGGGAGTGGGCGACGGGCCGGGCCGCGGCCGCCAGCCCGAGGTGGTCGCGCAGTGTGCGCCCCGTGTATGCGCGGCGGAAGACGCCGCGCTCCTGGAGCAGCGGGACGACGGTGTCCGCGAAGGCGTCGAGCCCGCCGGGCGTGAGGTGCGGGACGAGGATGAACCCGTCGGCGGCGTCCGCCTGGACGAGGTGGTCGATCGACTCCGCGACGGTGGCGGGGGAGCCGACGAAGGTCTGCCGGCCGGTGGTCTCGATCACCAGCTCCCGGATGGACAGGTTCCCGGCGGCGGCCAGCTCCCGCCACTGCCGGGCCACCGCGAACGGGTCGCGGAACTGGCGCACGCTGGCCCGCCCGAGGGCGATCGTGTTCTCCCCGGGGTCGGGGTCGATGTCCGGCAGCGGGCCGTCCGGGTCGTAGCCGGACAGGTCCCGGTTCCAGACGTGCTCCAGGTACTTGATCGCGGTGGCCCCGCTGACCTGCTTCAGCCGCACCTCGTGGGCCAGCTCCCGCGCCTCGGCGTCCGTGTCACCGAGTACGAAGGTGGCCGCCGGCAGGATCTTCAGCTGGTCCGGGGTGCGGCCGTACCGGGCGAGCCGGCCCTTGACGTCGGCGTAGAAGGCCCGGCCGGCCTCCAGGGTGGCGTACCTGCTGAAGACGGCGTCGGCGTCGGCCGCGGCGAACTCCCGGCCCTCCTCGGAATCGCCCGCTTGGAAGATCACCGGGCGGCCCTGGGGGCTGCGGGGCACGTTGAAGTGGCCGGCGATGTCGAAGTGCGGGCCCCGGTGCGCGAAGGCGCCCGCGCCCGCGTCCCGCAGGAACACGCCCGACGCCTGGTCGGCCAGGATCTCCCCGCCGTCCCAGGAGTCGAAGAGCTCGTGCGCGGTGGCCAGGAACTCCCGGGCCCGCGCGTACCGCTCCTCGCGCGGCAGGAAGCCGCCGCGCCGGAAGTTCTCGCCGGTGAAGGCGTCCCAGGAGGTGACCACGTTCCAGGCGGCGCGGCCGTCCGAGAGGTGGTCGAGGGTGGCGAACTGGCGGGCCACCTCGTAGGGCTCGTTGAAGGTGGAGCTGATCGTGCCGGTCAGCCCGAGGTGTTCGGTGACGGCGGCGAGCGCGGCCAGCACGGTGAAGGTGTCGGGCCGGCCCACCACGTCCAAGTCGTGGATCCGCCCACCCTGTTCGCGCAGGCGCAGGCCCTCGGCGAGGAAGAGGAAGTCGAACTTGGCCCGCTCGGCTGTCGCCGCGAAGTGGGCGAACGAGGCGAACTCGATGTGGCTGCCGGCGGCCGGGTCGCTCCACACGGTGGTGTTGTTGACCCCGGGGAAGTGCGCCGCGAGGTGAATTTGTTTGAGCGGCTTGCTCATCGTGACCGGTCCTTCCGGATCAGGCGCGGGCGGTGGGAACGGCGGCGGGGGCGGGGCCGGGAACGGGAGCGGGGCCGGGGGCCGGGGCGGCGTACCGGTTCCCCGGCCGCGGGAGCCCGAGCAGGCCGCGCAGCGAGGCGGCCTCGTACGACCGCCGGAAGACGCCCCGCCGCCGCAGCTCCGGAACCAGGCCCCGGGTGATCGCCGGGAGGTCGTGCGCGTGCGTGCCGGGCCGCAGCCGGAACCCGGTCAGCCCGGCCGCCCGCCACTCCAGCAGCAGGTCCGCGAGGCGCGCGGGCGTGCCCGTGAACACGGGGGCGTCGCTCGTGTACGCCGACCCGTGCGCGGCGTCCAGCCTCTGGAGCCGGCGCGCGGCGGCCGTCTGGGTGTCCCCGAGGAAGACCGTCAACTCGCCGAAGACGTGCAGGGGTTGTCCGCCGCCCAGTCCGGCCGCCTCCCGCGCGCCGCGGATGCCCGCGACGGCGACGCGGACCTCGTCGGCGTCCCTCGGGGTCACGTACCCGAGGTCGGCGGCCCGCGCGAGCAGCGGGTACGCGCCGCTGTCGGCGGCGAGGGCGGTCACCAGGGGCTGGCCCTGCGGTGGCCGGGGCGTGATCGAGGGCCCCCTGACGCTGAAGTGCCGCCCCTCGAAGTCGGCGTAGTGCAGTTTCGCGCGGTCGACGAAGCGGCCGGTGGCCACGTCCCGGATCTCCGCGTCGTCCTCCCAGCTGTCCCACAGCCGCCGGACCACCTCGATGTGGTCGGCCGCCTCGTCGAGCAGTGCGGCGCGGCCCTCGTCGGGCTTACGGCGGCCGAAGTGCCGTGCCTCGTCGTCCCGTTGGGAGATCCGGATCCGCAGGCCGGCGCGCCCTCGGCTGACGTGGTCGAGGGTGGCCACGGCCTTGGAGACGTGGAACGGCTCGGTGTGTGTGGCGACCACGCTCGGCACCAGCCCGATGTGCCGGGTCAGCGGCGCCAGCCGGGCGGCGAGGAGCACGGCGTCGAGGCGTCCGCGCACCTGGTCGGTGCGGCCGTCGGACTCGGTGGGATGCGTGGACTGGAGGGCGAGGGAGTCCTCGAACGTGACGAAGTCCAGCAGGCCCGCCTCGGCCTCGGCGACGAGCGGCGCCCAGTGCGCGGCGGTGAACAACCGGTCCGGCGCCGCGCCCGGTTCGCGCCAGGCGGCCGGGTGCCAGCCGGCGCCGTCGAGCGCGACGGCCAGGTGGAGGGCGGGGGAGGAGGAGGGGGAGGGCATGGCGGTGCCGCCTTTCCTGAGCGGGCGTGGAGGACCGCCGGCGTCGACAGGACGCTGGGGCGGGTACGCGGGAGCGGTCAGGAAAGACAGAGCGAGGCGGCGACCCTCACGAGGTCGATGTGGGCCCGCGAGAACAGCCGGACGGGCCGGAAGGCGGGTCGGAGCGCGGGACGGAGGACGGGGCGTGCGGCGCTGCCACGCTGCGTGTCCACGCCCACCACCTCCGCCGTCCTCGGCCCCGGCCCTCGGCGCCGGGCCCTCGCGTTCGACGCTACGCGAGGTGCGTGTGCCCCACAACGAACGCCGTGTTACGGCTTCTTGTCAGGAGTGCGCAGGCCGAGGAAGTCCGGCCGGCGGCGCAGCGTGAAGCCCATCGCCTCGTACAGCGCGATGGCGGGGGTGTTGTCCGCGGCCGCGTGCAGGAACGGGCTGTCGCCGCGCTCCCGGACGGCGGCGGCGACCGCGCGTATCAGCCGGGCGGCCAGCCCCTGCCCGCGGTGGTCGGGGTGGGTGCACACGGCGCTGATCTCCGACCAGCCGGTCGGCCGCATCCGCTCCCCGGCCATAGCGACGAGCCGGCCGTCGTGCCGGATGCCCAGGTACGTGCCCAGCTCGACGGTGCGCTCCAGGAACGGGCCGGGCTTGGTCAGCTCGACCAGCTCCAGCATCTCCGGCACGTCGGCGGCGCCGAGCACGACGGCGTCGGGCGCGGCCTCGGCCCGTACGGCCCGGCCGTCCAGCTGCACGCCGGGGATGACGGCCGCGGTCTCCCAGTCCGGGGGCGGGGTCAGCAGCCCGGTGACCCAGACGGGCATGCCGGGGCCGGCCAGCTCGGCCAGATCCGCCCAGGCCAGCGGGTCCCGCGGGTCGGCGAGCGCGGCGAACGGGCTGGCGTCGGCGACGTAGCGGGCGGCGAGCCCGGACACCTCCGCGAAGGCGGCGTGGGGGCCGGTCAGCGCGGCCCAGACCGGGTTGTCGAGGGCTGCGGTGTCGGTGGACATGACGCGGAACTCCTTGGGTCGGGCTTCTTGACGGCCCCGCGCGCCGCCACGAGACTGCGGGGGACGGCGGCCACGGCCTCAAGTGCCCGCCGTGATCAGCGTATCCACCGGTGCGCTGGCCGCCGCGGACGGGATGGAGCGGGACCGATGGGTACGCTGCGCCGCTGCTGGCTCACCCGCCGCCTCCACATCGATCTCTTGCGCGTCTGCAGCGCCACCGCCCTGCGGGGCTGATCCGGGACCCCGCCACCTCCGCCGCCCTCGGCGGGCCCGAGCCCGCCCCGGGGTCGACGCCCCGGCAGGCCCGTGCCCGCACGCGGTCCGGCGCCTCGCGGGGACACCGCACCCGTCCGGCCGAGGCCGCCGGCTCCGCCCCCGGCCTACCCGGCCCCCCGTACGGCCTTGCCCGCGCCGGCCCTCCCGGACCCGTGCGCCAGGCCGCACGGCCGGTGGGGCGGGGTCGCCTCCCCGGGCCGGGGTCGCGGCGGGCCGGGTCCGCCGTACGGCGGGTCGGTCACCGCCCGTCGGTCCCGGCCCACCGGACGGCGGGTCCCCGACCGCGTGCGGCGCGCCGCCCGGCGTCCGACCCGCCCAGGTCGCCCTCCCGGCCCGGTGGGCCAGGCCGCACGGCCGGGGAGGCCGACGGAGGCGGGCCGGGTCGCAGGGCCGGGCTCGTGCCGGGCTCGGCACGGCTGACGGGCGGCGCCAGGCCAGGCACGTCGGGGCCGGCCCGCCCGGTGCACCGCATGGCGATCCGCCCCCGGCAGGGGCACGGCGGCTGGCGCAGGCCGGGGGCCCGGTGTCGCCAGGGCGGGCGGCGACCCCGGACCGGCGGCCGGCCGGGCCTACCGGCCGGGCCCGGCAGGTAGGGGCGGCGCGCGCGGTCGGCGCGGGCGCCGGGCACGGACAGGCACGGCATAGGCACGGACAGGCACGGACAGGCGCGGATCACGTAGAGGTCCCGTACCCAGGAGGAGAGCCATGCTTCAGATGTCACTGCCCCGGACCGGGCCCGCGCCCGTGCTGCGGGGGCGGATCGGGGCCGGGTTCTCGCCCGTGCCCCACCGGTACCACCTGTACCTGTCCGCCGGGTGTCCGAGCTCGCTGCGGGTCCGGATCGCCCGCTCCCTGCTCGGCCTGGAGGACTCCGTCCCGGCCAGCGTCCTCGCTCCCGGAGCCCCCGGCTACGCGGAGCTGCGGCGCGCCTACGACGCCACCCGGCACCACCACACCGGCGCCCTCACCGTCCCCGCCCTCTGCGACACCTGGAGCGGCCGCGTGGTCAGCGAGCACACCCCCGACATCCTCGACGACCTCGCACTCCGGCTCGCCGGCCGTCCCGATCTGAACCCGCCCGCCCCCGAGGCCCACGCCGACGCCGTCCGGGTCCTGCTCGACCCCGCCGCCCCGCGCGCCGAGCGGTCCGCCGCGCTGGAGCTCGTCGCGCGCCGCCTCGCGGTCCAGCCGTACGCCCTCGCCGGCGACCGCCCGACCGTCGCCGACGCCGACCTCTGGGTCGCGCTCCGGCACCCCGCAACCCCGGTCACACCCGCCCCGCACGTACGCTCGTACCTGCGGCGTCTGCGCGCCCACCCCGCCTTCCGCGCCCCCGCGTAGCGCCCGCGCAACGCGGCCCGCGCAACGAATCGCCGTGCGGCCCCCCGAACACGCAACGAATCGATGCGCAGAGCGCAACGGTCACGGCTTGTCGCGGTCGAACGTGCGACCGTACCTTCGTATGACACCCCTACCCCACCTGTCACAGACTCACAGAGGTACGCCCATGCCCCCGCTGCGCACCGCCCTCCTCCAGAGCTCCGGCCGGCTCGGCGACACCGCCGAGAACCTCAAGGCGCTCGAAGAGGCCGCGGAGCGTGCCGCACAGGGCGGGGCCGGGCTCCTCGTGACCTCGGAGATGTTCCTGACCGGCTACGCGCTGGACCTCCAGGACATCCCCGGTCTCGCCGAACCGGCGGACGGCATGTCCGCCCGGGCCATCGGCGAGATCGCCCGCCGCCACGGCATCGCCGTCCTGTACGGCTACCCCGAGCGCGCGGGCGACACGGTGTACAACTCGGCGCAGCTCATCGGCCCCGACGGCACCACGCTCGCGAACTACCGCAAGACCCACCTCTTCGGCTGCTTCGAGCAGGACGCCTTCACCCCCGGCGACGCCCCCGTCGTCCAGGCGGACCTGAACGGCCTCCGCATCGGCATCATGATCTGCTACGACGTGGAGTTCCCCGAGAACGTCCGCGCCCACGCGCTCGCCGGGACCGACCTCCTCCTGGTCCCGACGGCGCAGATGCACCCGTTCCAGTTCGTCGCCGAGCAGCTGGTCCCCGTACGGGCCTTCGAGAACCAGATGTACATCGCGTACGTCAACCGCACAGGCCCCGAGGGCGAGTTCGAGTTCGTCGGCCTCAGCTGCCTCGCGAGCCCCGACGGGGTCACCCGCACCCGGGCCGGCCGCGGCGAGGAGATGGTGGTCGGCGAGGCCGACCCCGAGCTGCTGCGGGCCTCCCGCGCGGCCAACCCGTACCTGCGCGACCGGCGACCCGGGCTCTACGAGTCCCTGGTCTGAGCCCTCCCGCCCGCGCCCCCGAGGCCGCCTGCCCGCCCGGGCCCGCCCCCGAGTCTTCCCCCCTGCCCCACCCTGCAAGGAGTCGTACCCCATGACGTCCACGGTGCCCACCACCGCCGTCCCGCACAGCGACGGACAGCCGCCGATCACCATGTTCGGCCCGGACTTCCCGTACGCGTACGACGACTTCCTCGCCCACCCGGCGGGCCTGGGGCAGATACCGGCGACCGAGTTCGGCACCGAGGTCGCCGTCATCGGCGGAGGGCTGTCCGGCATCATCTCCGCCTACGAGCTGATGAAGATGGGCCTCAAGCCAGTCGTCTACGAGGCGGACCAGATCGGCGGCCGGCTGCGCACCGTCGGCTTCGAGGGCGCCGGCACGGAGGGCCTGACCGCGGAGATGGGCGCCATGCGCTTCCCGCCGTCCTCCACCGCGCTCCAGCACTACATCGACCTCGTCGGCCTGGTCACCGAGCCGTTCCCGAACCCGCTCGCCGAGTCCACCCCCTCGACGGTCGTCGACCTCAAGGGCGAGACGCACTACGCCGAGACCATTGCGGACCTCCCGCAGATCTACCGCGACGTGTCGGCCGCGTGGAACGCCTGCCTCGACGAGGGCGCCGACTTCTCCGACATGAACACCGCGATGCGCGAGCGGGACGTCCCGCGCATCCGCGAGATCTGGGCCAAGCTCGTCGAGAAGCTCGACGACGAGACCTTCTACGGCTTCCTCTGCAAGTCCGAGGCCTTCCAGTCGTTCCGCAAGCGCGAGATCTTCGGCCAGGTCGGCTTCGGCACGGGCGGCTGGGACACCGACTTCCCGAACTCCATCCTGGAGATCCTCCGCGTCGTCTACACCGAGGCGGACGACCACCACCGCGGCATCGTCGGCGGCTCGCAGCAGCTGCCGCTGCGCCTGTGGGAGCGCGAGCCCGAGAAGATCCTCCACTGGGCCCAGGGCACCTCGCTGTCCTCCCTGCACGAGGGCACCCCGCGCCCCGCGGTGACCCGCCT
Source organism: Streptomyces sp. NBC_01551 (assembly GCF_026339935.1). Taxonomy (NCBI): domain Bacteria; kingdom Bacillati; phylum Actinomycetota; class Actinomycetes; order Kitasatosporales; family Streptomycetaceae; genus Streptomyces; species Streptomyces sp. NBC_01551. Next base: position 816,639 of record NZ_JAPEPX010000001.1, on the reverse strand, counting down.
GCACCGCACGGCCGGCAACCGCATCACGGTCACCGACGCCACCGGCGACATCCGTACCTACCGCGCGGCGATCTTCACCGCGCAGTCGTGGATGCTGCTGTCGAAGATCGCGTGCGACGACACGCTGTTCCCGATCGACCACTGGACGGCGATCGAGCGCACCCACTACATGGAGTCGTCCAAGCTCTTCATCCCCGTCGACCGGCCGTTCTGGCTGGACAAGGACGAGGAGACCGGCCGCGACGTCATGTCGATGACGCTCACGGACCGCATGACGCGCGGTACGTACCTCCTGGACAACGGCCCGGACCAGCCCGCCGTCATCTGCCTCTCGTACACGTGGTGCGACGACAGCCTGAAGTGGCTGCCGCTGTCCGCGAGCGAGCGGATGGAGGTCATGCTGAAGTCCCTCGGCGAGATCTACCCGAAGGTCGACATCCGACGCCACATCATCGGCAACCCGGTGACCGTGTCCTGGGAGAACGAGCCCTACTTCATGGGCGCGTTCAAGGCCAACCTGCCGGGTCACTACCGCTACCAGCGCCGCCTGTTCACCCACTTCATGCAGGACCGCCTGCCCGAGGACAAGCGGGGCATCTTCCTCGCGGGTGACGACATCTCCTGGACGGCCGGCTGGGCCGAGGGCGCGGTGCAGACGGCGCTGAACGCGGTCTGGGGCGTCATGCACCACCTCGGAGGCTCCACCGACTCCACCAACCCGGGCCCGGGCGACGTCTACGACGAGATCGCCCCGGTCGAGCTCCCGGAGGACTGACCCCACCCCGGTCCCTCCGGCCCCGTGACCACGGGCCGCCCCCGCGCAAACATCGCGGCGGCGGCCCGTTTTCAATGCCCCCGTTGCCCCCGTTGCCCCCGTTGCCCCCGTCGTCTCCCCGTCGCTTTCCCCCGAGGCCCTCGCCCGGACGGGGTCAGATGGTCCGCAGGAGCCAGGCGCCGACACCGTTGCAGCCGCCGGAGATGAACTGCACGCTGCGGTACCCGGGCGGGATGGGCGAGCCGCCACAGGTCCAGATCTTGTCGTGGACGAGCTCGTGGTACCAGGCGCCGATGCCCCGGCAGCCCGTCTTGTTGTAGCTGGTGATCACGTACCCGGACACCACCGGGGAACCCGAGCACGTCCAGATCTTGTTGTGCGCGGGCGCCTGGAACCAGGAGCCGAAGCCGCCGCAGCCCCACGGGTCGTAGTCGGTCAGCACGTAACCGGCGGGAATGGCCGCGCCGGAACAGGTCCACCCGCCGACCGCCGCCACCGCGGTGTCCGCCTGCGCCGGGCCGGCCTGCGCGGCGGCGCTGCGCACGGTGTCCGTCTTCGGGGCAGCGGCCGCCTGGCCGGCCGTGCCGGCGAGGAGGAGCGAGGCGAAGAGGGTGGCGCCGCCCGCGAGGGCCGCGCCCCGCCTGGTGGCGGCGGTGAGCCTGGCGCGGAGCCGCGGCCGGCCGGTGGTCTCGATCATCAGTGGGTTCCCTTTCGGTCACGCTCGGATGCCACGGCTCCCGATGAGCCGCGGCCCTCGCGGCGAAGCGAATGTGACACTACTGGGGAGATTGTGAAGACCGTCCACACAAATCAGGCTCGAACTTCCTTGGCCGGAAAGGGGCGTGATGGCTGCTCAGACCGGGTGTGCGACCGTTCGGGGCAATCTCGCGCGGGCCCCGGGCACACGGGCTCCACGGCTCAACTCCGGCGCTGCCGGACCGGCTTCCGGCGCTCCGCCCGCGCCACCGCCACGGCGGATTCCGCTTCGCCGACCGCCCGGCCCCCCAGACACACCCCGCACCCGGCGCACGGCCAATGTACGTAGTGCCCGTCAGCCCCGGGGGGTCAGGAGGCAGCGGCCGACCAGGCCGACACCCGCGTCCAGTGACCGGGTGAATTCCTCGGCCAGTTCCGGCGAGCGGCGCAGTGCCCACAGCAGGCGGGCCGCCGCCCAGGCTCCCGCGCGGGCCCGTTCCAGGCTCCAGGAGCCGACCAGGTGCGTCAGCGGGTCCGCGATTTCCAGCAGGTCCGGTCCCGGCATCAGGTCCTCCCGGATGTGCTCCTCCAGGGAGACCAGGGTGTCCCCGACCCGGTCGAAGTCCGCTTCCAGGGCCGCCGGGTCGCAGTCCAGGTGCCGGCACGTCGCCACCACCGCCAGCGCCAGGTCGTGGCCGATGTGCGCGTTGATCCCCGCCAGCGCGTGCTGGAGCGGCCGCACCCCCGGGTGCCGGCGGTACTGGAGCAGCGGCCGCCAGCAGGCCGGCGGCCGGTCCGCCTCCACCGCCGTCAGGTAGCGCTCCGCGAACCGCGAGCTGAGCGCCGTCGCCCGCCGGGGTGCGGGGAACGCCCCGAGGGCGATGCGCTCGTGCAGGGTCTCCGTCACCGTCAGGTACACCCGGTTGAAGACGGCGACGCCGTCCTGCTCGGGGAGCCGCTGATCCAGGGCGCGCATCCGCGCGAGCACCGCTTCCATGGGACGCAGCGTCCCAGTCGGCGGCCCGGAAGCGGGGAACTTGGCCGTACGCTTCGCCGGTTCGGGCGAAACGCCGTCAACTCGGCGTGTCCCGGGGTTCCTGGTCGTCGTAGGAGGAGGTGCCGGCGTCGAGCAGCGGCTCCTGCCCCTTCAGGTGCGCCGGGGCGAAGTACCGCAGCGTGTGGTAGCCGGTGATCACCACGATCGTGCCGAGCGCGATGCCGCCCAGCTCGAAGCTGTCGGTGATCCGGAGGTTCACGCCGCCGATGCCGATGATGATGCCCGCCGCGGCCGGCACCAGGTTCAGCGGATTGCGCAGGTCTACCCGGCCGTTGATCCAGATCTGGGCGCCGAGCAGCCCGATCATGCCGTACAGGATGACGGTGATCCCGCCCAGCACCCCGCCGGGGATCGCGGCGACGACCGCCCCGAACTTCGGGCACAGGCCGAACAGCAACGCGAAGCAGGCCGCCGCCCAGTAGGCCGCCGTGGAGTAGACCCGGGTGGCGGCCATGACGCCGATGTTCTCGGAGTACGTGGTGTTCGGCGGGCCGCCCACCGCCGTGGACAGCATCGACGCCGCGCCGTCGGCGGCGATCGCGGTGCCGAGCTCGTCGTCCAGCGGGTCGCCCGTCATCTCGCCGACGGCCTTGATGTGCCCGGCGTTCTCCGCGATCAGGGCGATCACGACCGGCAGCGCGATCAGGATCGCCGACCACTCGAACGCCGGGGCGTGGAAGGACGGCAGCCCGATCCAGTCGGCCTTGGAGACCCCGGACAGGTCCAGCCGCCAGTGGTCGACGGCCTCCGCCCCGCCCGCCGGCGAGTGGATCTTGCCGAAGACGAGGTCGAGGAGCCAGGAGAGCGCGTACCCGAAGAGCAGCCCGAGGAAGATCGCGATGCGTGACCAGAAGCCCCGCAGGCACACCACGGCCAGCCCCGTGAACAGCATCGTCAGCAGCGCCGTCCACTGGTCCTGCGGCCAGTACGTCGAGGCCGTCACCGGCGCCAGGTTGAAGCCGATCAGCATCACCACCGCGCCCGTCACCACCGGCGGCATGGTGGCGTGGATGACCCGCGCCCCGAACCGCCGCACGGCGAGCCCGGCCAGGAACAGCACCCCGCCGACCACGAAGACCGCGCCGGTGACCACCGCGCTGTCCCCGCCGCCCGCCCGGATCGCGGCGGCGACGCCCACGAAGGCGAGCGAGCAGCCCAGGTAGGAGGGGACCCGGCCGCGCGTCGCCAGCAGGAAGATCGCCGTCGCGACACCGGACATCATGATGGCCAGGTTCGGGTCCAGGCCCATGAGGACCGGGGCGACGAAACTCGCCCCGAACATCGCCACGACGTGCTGGGCGCCGAGCCCGGCGGTACGCGGCCACGACAGCCGCTCGTCCGGCCGTACCACCGCTCCGGGGGCGGGGGTCCGCCCGTCTCCGTGCAGGGTCCAGCCCACGCCGAGGCCCATGTTCCACCACTTCCGTTCCGCCGAGGGTCGATCAACCTGACCGCTGGGCGGCCAGCGACATATTACGGGCGGATACCAGCGGGTTCGTCCTGGTCGGCCGTACGGGAGCCCGCCCCGGCCGGCTTCGGCCGCAGTACGGAAGCCCCCACGACCAGCGCGAACGCCAGCAGCGTGACCAGCCCGAACGACACGACGAGGGAGCTCGCGTCGGCCACCGCCCCGATCGCGGACGGCGCGATCAGGCCGGACGTGTACGTGATCGTCGCGACACCGGCGATGGCCTGCGCCGGGGCCGGCCCGCTGCGTCCCGCCGCCGCGAAGGCCAGCGGGACCACCACCGCGATCCCGAGCCCGAGCAGCGCGAACCCGGCCATCGCCGTGCCCGGATGACCGGCCGTCACCACCAGCACCCCGCCCGCGGTGGCCAGTACGCCGCCCGCCCGCACCGTGCGCACCGGGCCGAACCGGTCCACGACCCGGTCCCCGGCGAGCCGCGCCACGGCCATGGTGAGTGCGAACGCGGTGGTGGAGGCGGCGGCGACGCCCGCGTTGGTGTCCAGTACGTCCCGCAGGTAGACCGCCGACCAGTCCAGGCTGGCGCCCTCCGCGAAGACCGCCGCGAACCCGATCGCGCCGATCAGCAGCGCCGACTTCGGCGGCAGCGCGAAATGCGGCGGAGCCTGCGCGTCCGGGGCGCTGCGCAGGTCCAGCACCCCCTGCGCCGCGACCAGGCCGGCGGCGGTCAGCGCCAGCGCGGCGATCAGGTGGTGCAGCCGGGCGTCGGCCCCCGCGTGCGCGGCGACCGTACCGGCGGCCGAGCCGAGGAGGGCGCCCACGCTCCACATGCCGTGCAGCGAGGACATGATCGAGCGCCCGAGCCGGTTCTCGGTCTCCACGCCGAGGGCGTTCATGGCCACGTCCGACATCCCGGCGGTGGCGCCGTAGACGAAGAGCGCGAGGCAGAGCGTCGGCAGGTTCGGGGCCAGGCTCGGCAGGATCAGGGACAGGGTCCACAGCGCCAGCAGTCCGCGCAGCGCGGCCCGGGCGCCGAAGCGGTGGTTGATCCGCCCGGCGAGCGGCATCGCGAGCGCCGCGCCGAGGGCGGGGAAGGCGAGCGCGAGCCCCAGGGTGCCCGCGCTGAGCTGGGCGTGCTCCTGGATCCAGGGGATGCGGGTGGCGAAGGAGCCGGTCACCGCGCCGTGGGCGCAGAACACGGCGGCGATGGCGAAACGGGCATGGCGCAGCCGCGCCGGGCTGAGGGTGCTATTGGTGTCCCCGGTCATGACAAGTAAACTATCAGGGACCCTGCCTGATGGTTAATGCCGGGAACTCCCTAGGATGAGCGCCGTGACTCCTGCCAAGGCCCTGACCCCCGCTCCGTCGCCCGCCTCCCCGAGCACGGCCCGGGCCATCAACGACCGGCTCGCGCTGGCCCTCCTCCAGGAGGAGGGCCCCCTGACGGCCACCCAGCTCAAGGCGAGGACCGGGCTCTCCCGGCCCTCCGTCGCCGACCTCGTCGAGCGGCTCACCGAGGCCGGGCTGATCGAGGTCGTCGGCGAGTCCGGCGCCCAGCGGCGCGGCCCCAACGCCCGGCTGTACGGGATCGTCGCCGGCCGCGCGTACCTGGCGGCCCTGGACGTACGGATGGACAGCGCGACGGCGGTGATCGCGGACCTGCTCGGGCGCCCGCTGGCCCGGGCGGTGCTGCCCGTGGACGCGGTGGAGGAGGCGGTGGACCGGCTGGAGGAGCTCACCCGGGAGGCCGGCGCGGACCGGCTGCACACCGTGGTGGTCGGCGCCCCGGGAATGGTCGCCCCCGCGAGCGGCGAACTGGGGGACACCATCGGGCTGCCGGCCTGGCACCGGGACCTGGTCGCGGCCCTCCAGCGGCGGCTGCCGGCCGAGGTGGTGGTGGAGAACGAGACCAACCTGGCGGCGCTGGCCGAGCAGCGGGTCGGGGCGGCCCGGGAGCTGGACTCGTTCGTGCTGCTCTGGCTGGGCGCGGGGGTCGGGGCGGCGGTGGTCCTGGACGGACGGCTGCGGCGGGGCGCGTCGGGCGGGGCGGGCGAGATCGGCTTCCTCCCCGTACCGGGCACCGGCGGGCTGCCGTCCGCCACGGACTGCGGGGGCGGGTTCCACGCGCTGGTCAGCCGGGGGGCGGTGGCCGAGCTGGCGGCGGAGCACGGCTACGCCGGGCCGGTGGAAGAGGCGGTGGCGGGCGCCGCGGGGGAGGCGTTCCTCGACGCGCTGGCGCAGCGCCTCGCGCTGGGGGCGGCGGCCGTGGCGGCGGTGCTGGACCCGGGATGCGTGGTCCTGGCGGGCGAACTCGGCCGCGCCGGCGGCTCCGCGCTGGCCGACCACGTTGCCCGTCGGCTGGCCACGCTGACCCCGGTGGCGACACGGGTCCTGGCCACCACCCTCGGCGACCCGGCGGTCCTGACCGGAGCCCGCCTCGCGGCCCGCGAATCCGCCCAGGCCACCCTCTTCGCCCCCTGACGGGCCCCTCGGCCCGCCGGGCGGATGTCCGCGACACGGCCATACTGATGAATGTGAGGCGTACTCGTACCGCGCTCCTGTGCGCAGCGGGCCTGGTCGCCGCGTTCCTGCCCGCCGGGACCGGGACCGGGACCGGGGCGCATGCGGCCGCCGTCGCATCGGCCCCGGCGCGCGAGTGCGTCAGCAGCCCGAACCAGGACGCGGGCCAAGCCGCCCGGGTCCGCGACATCGTCCGCCAGGCGCAGCGGGACCTCGGCCTCAACGCGGTCGTCTTCCGCGTGACGTCCGGTCAGCGGGAGGTCGTCACCGGAGCCGTCGGCGAGTCCATGACCGGGGTCCCCGCCGATCCGGCCATGCACTTCCGTACCGGATCGGTCGGCATCGTCTACATGGCCACCGTGCTGCTCCAGCTCGTCGACGAGGGCGAGGTCGGCCTCGACGACCCGATCGCGCGCTGGCTGCCGGACGTACCGCACGCAGACGAGATCACCCTGCGCATGCTCGGCAACTCCACCTCGGGCATCCACGACTACGTCACCGACCCCGTCTTCCTCAAGGAGATCGAGGCCAAGCCCTTCCGCCAGTGGACTCCCGCCGACACCCTGGCCATCACCAGCAGCCACCCGCTCTGGTACGAGCCGGGCACCAACTGGAGCTACTCCCACGAGAACTTCCAGCTCCTCGGCGCCGCCCTGGAGAAGATCACCGGAAAGCCCCTCGACCAGGTGCTCCAAGAACGCGTGACGACCCCGCTCGGCCTGGACCAGACGGCCAACTCCGCGACCCCCGAGATCCCGGTCCCCGCACTGCACGCCTTCACCTCCGAACGCGGCACCTACGAGGAGTCCAGCTACTGGAACCCCTCCTGGACCACCGCCCCCGGCGCGGTCCTCACCGGCGACGTCTGCGACCTGGCCACCTCGGCCCGGGCCATCGGAACCGGCGAGCTGCTGTCGAAGGCCGCGTTCAGGACCCAGCTGAACCCGGGCACGGTCGGTCTGGGCACCCCGACCAAGGAGTGCCCGGCCCCGTACTGCCGAAAGAACACCGAGGCCCTGCACTTCGGCTTCGGCATCCTGGTCCTGCACGACTGGACCGCGACGAACCCGTCCTTCTCCGGCTACGCGGCGGTCTCGGCCTACCTCCCGGCGCAGGATCTCTCCCTCGCGGTCTCCGTGACGAAGGGCCCGACGTCCCCCGAGGGCAACTCCGCCTCGACCATCGCCGAACGCATCGCCAAGGCCCTCGCCCCCGACCACCCCCTCGTCCTGGAGTGACGCCGGGCGACGTCAGACGGCGGGTCCGCGCCCGGGTCCGGTACCGGTTCCGGTTCCGCGTCCGGTTCCGGGTCCGCGTTCCGCCAGGAAGTCCGCGAAGGTGCGGCGCCCCACCGCGTGGCCCGGGGTGAGGTGCCCGCCGCGCACGAAGGCCTTGTACGCCTTGCCCGCCAGCGGCAGCGGCAGGACCCGCCGGCGCCGCCCGGTCGCCGCCAGGTACGACCGGCCCAGGTCCGCCAGCTGACGGATCTCCGGGCCGCCCATGTCGGGGACCCGGCCGGCCGGGACCGGCACCGCCAGCTCCGCCAGCCGGGCCGCGACCTCCTCGACCGCGACCGACTGCACCCGTACCCCCTTCGGCAGCGGAACCGGAAGCGGCGCCGGGGCCTTCGCCAGCGCGTCCACCAGCATCGCCACCAGGTCGTGGAACTGCGTCGTCCGCAGGATCGTCACGCCCAGCCCCGACTCCTCCAGCAGCTGCTCCACCTGGTGCTTCGTCTTGTAGTAGCCGAACGGGACCACATCCACCCCGACGATCGAGATGTAGACGACGTTCGTGACCGTCCCGGCCCGCCGGGCCGCCTCGATCAGGTGCCGGGCGGCCACGTCGTCACCCCCGCGCGGGTTGCTCGCGCAGTGCACGACGACGTCCGCACCCGCCATCGCCGCCTCCAGCCCGCTGCCGTCCGTCAGGTCGACCGGGTACTCCTTCGCGTGCCGGCTCAGCACGCGGACCTCGTGGCCCGCGTCCCGTAGCCGGGCGACGACCAGTGCGCCGAGGTTCCCGGTGCCTCCGGTGACGAGGATGGTGCTCATGGTGTCCGTTCCTTCCGTGCGAGAGGTGCGTTCACCAGTCCGGACAAGGCAGCCCTCGGGAATGTGACAGCCGCGGCCGAGGAATCCTCGGCCGAAGACGTCTCAGCTTCCCCGGGGCCGCCGCTGCCCGCGAACGCGCGAGGACCCGGTGGCCGCCGGGCCACCGGGTCCTCGCACGCCTTCACCCGCGTCGTGTCAGCAGGCGCCCTGGTCCTTCCAGACGCCCCACTCACCCGTGGTGCCGGGCTCTTCGTTCTGCGTCCACCACTGGGCCTTCCAGCTGTGGCCCTTGTGCGAGACGACGCTCCCGCTGTTGTAGACCGTGCCCGCGACGTACGCCGGGTTCGTGCAGGTCCCGCCCGGAGGCGTGGTCGGCGGCGTCGTCGGGGGAGTGGTCGGCGGGGTCGTGGGCGGGGTGGTCGGGGGCTGCGTGCCGCCCGGCTCCGTCACCGTCGTGCCGCGCGCCAGGTCGCCGGCGAGGGCGTAGGTGGTGCCGGAGATGTTCACCGTCCAGTTGGAGGGCGTCGAGACCGGCAGGTAGTAGTTGAACGCCAGGTCCACCGAGGCGCCGGGAGCCAGCGTCTGCCACGCCGGGAGCTTCAGCGAGACCCGCTGGAAGTCGCCCTTCAGGCCGCCGATGTTGTTGCCGCTGTGCCCGGTGCTGATCACCTTGGTGCCGAAGCCGGACTGGTCCGAGGCGTTGGCCGGGGCGGAGGTCCCGTAGTCGAACTGGAACTCGGTGCCGCCGGGCAGCGTGGCCTTCGTGTTGTTGGTGATCTTCAGCTTCGGGGTGAGCGGGTAGTTGGAGTCGCCCAGCTTGAACTCGGTGAACTCCGTCTTGATGTCCACGGCCTGCGTCGGCAGCGCGCTGCCCGCCTTCTTCGCGCCGTACGGGGCGGCCGCCTTGAACTTGTCGTACATCAGGGAGGTGAGCGTGTCGCCCGCCTGGTACTGGCCCTTGGCGGAGTTGTAGGCGTAGTCGCCCGCCAGCTCCCAGACCATCGCGCCGCCGATGCCCTTGTCGACCACGTAGTCGGCCTTGGCGGCGACGGACTGCTCGTCCTCCGTCGACAGGAAGACCTTCTTCTGCGCGTTCCACAGCCACGGCGCCACCAGCGTGGAGTCGTACTTGCGGGCGTAGGTGCCGGTCAGCGCGGTGTTGGCCGGGAAGCCGTACGCGGTGACGTAGTCACCGACGACGCCCTTCTCCAGGTTCTTGGCGTGCCACATCGGGTTGGAGCCCGCAGGGGACTCGACCCCGTTGGTGTCCTTGTCGTGCCACAGGTTGTCGATGCCGACCGCGCCGTCGCCGCACTTGGTCAGACCCGCGCCGGCCGGGCAGGTGGTCGCCGGGGCCTTGCCCCAGAGGCCGTCCGTGCCGCCCTGCACGTTCTTGAAGCCGCGGGTGTAGTACGGCAGGCCGATGTTGATGCGGCCGCCGGGCATGGAGCCGCGGAAGTAGTGGTACGCCCAGTCGGTGTTGAGGTAGCCGACGCCGCCGTACTGGGAGGTGGAGTAGACGCCCGCGGCCGCCAGTTCGGCGTCCTTGCCGTCGTCGAAGAGCGAGGCGTTGGGGCCGACGTACTCGTTCCAGGCGCCGTGCAGGTCGTAGGACATGATGTTGACGTAGTCCAGGTACTGCTGCACCTGGAACGTCTCCATGCCGCGCAGCAGGTAGCCGGAGGAGGGGGCGGCGACGGAGAGCAGGTAGTGCTTGCCGTCGGCGGCGCCCGCGCGGTCGAGCTTCTCGCGCAGCGACTTCATCAGCGCCGCGTAGCCCTTGACCAGCCCGGCGCGGCGTGCGTTGGACAGCTGCCAGTCCAGCGGGTTGCCCGCGTCCTTCATGGTGGTCGGGTACTCGTAGTCGATGTCGACGCCGTTGAACCCGTACTTCCGGATGAACTCGACCGAGGAGTCCGCGAAGGTGTCGATGCCGGCCTGGTTGACCGAGCCGTCGGCGTTGGTGGCCATCGAGTAGAAGCCGCCGGAGGCGACCCGGTTGCCGTCGTCACCGAAATAGCCGCCGGTCTCGGCCCAGCCGCCCACCGAGATCAGGGTCTTCACGTTCGGGTACTGCTTCTTGAATTTGGTCAGCTGGTTGAAGTGGCCCTTGTAGGGGAGCGCGGGGTCCATCTCGGCTCCCGCGACACCCGGCCAGGTCATCCCGGTGGCGGCGTTGTTCGCGTTGTCCGCGCCGACCGAGATCTTGTTGTCGGCCCCGACGTGCGCGAAGGCGTAGTTCAGATGGGTGACCTTGGACCACGGGATGTTGTTGGCGAGGTAGGCGGGCGTGCCGTCCTTGCCCGTGCGCCAGCCGGTGAAATAGCCGATGACGCGGCGCTGGTGGTCGGCGCCCATCTTCTCGCGGCCTTCGGAGTCGTAGACCGAGCAGTACGGGACCTCGACGCCGGACGTCTTGTACAGCCCGTCGGGGCGACAGCTCTCGTTGTCGGCGGCGTGCGAGACGCCCGCGGAGAGCCCGCCGACCAGCAGGCCGGCGATCGCTGCGCCGGATGCCAGGAGCATCGCTCTCGTACGCGTGGGGGACAGCATTGTGCCTCCTGGGGAGGGGAGGATGGCAGGACACAACATGCAGACGGGTGGCGCTTGTTGGCCCGTGACGTGCGCACATCTGACGGGCTGTCTCCCGGGGAAGATGAAGGGAACGTTAAGAGGACTAGACCAACCCGTCAATAGGTCTGGACCAAAGCGAGGGGTGGGCGGCCGGGCTCCGGTACGGGCCGCCAACCGGGCGATTCACCCCAACCCCGGCGACCCGCCCCACCGACTTGACAAGGTCGGCCCGCAGCCCCCTGCTGTGAGTCAGGCCACAGCCCCTCACTCGCATGGCCGCCGATCGCCCGTGGCACACTGGCCCTAGTACCAGTAGCAGCGCACTCCGGGGTCGGTGTAATTCCGAACCGGCGGTTATAGTCCGCGACCCGTCCGCAGCCAGCGGCCGGTTGACCAGGTGAAATTCCTGGACCGACGGTTAAAGTCCGGATGGGAGGCAGTGCGCGGCGGGCCAGTCACCGGTACGCCGCCGTCGGCGGTTCATCGGCATATCCCTCGGGACGTGCCCGGTCGGACCGTTTTTCCGGCCCCGGCGTCCCCGCGTGTGGTGTCCCGCTTCACTGTCGTATCCCGACAGGCCCCGGAGTCCGTGCCCGATGAGGCAGGAGGACCCGGTGGCGACCCACGCCGCGCAGGCAGCACCCGACACCCACGCCACCGCCATGCGCCGAGCCATCGCGCTCGCGGCCCGCGGACTGGGCTCCACCAGCCCCAACCCCGTCGTCGGCTGCGTCATCACCGACGCCCGCGGCGCCGTCGTCGGCGAAGGCTGGCACCAGCGGGCCGGCGGCCCGCACGCCGAGATCCACGCCCTGCGCGCGGCCGGCGGGGCGGCCCGCGGCGCCACCGCGTACGTCACCCTCGAACCCTGCAACCACACCGGCCGTACGGGCCCCTGCGCACAGGCCCTCATCGACGCCGGCGTCACCCGCGTGGTCTACGCCGTCTCCGACCCGAACCCGCAGGCCAGCGGCGGCGGCGCCACCCTGCGCGCCGCCGGGATCGCCACCGAGGCCGGCCTGCTCGCGCAGGAGGCCGAGGAGGGCAACGCCGCCTGGCTGACCTCCGTACGCCTGGGCCGCCCGTACGTCCTGTGGAAGTACGCCGCCACCCTCGACGGCCGGATCGCCGCCGCCGACGGCACCAGCCGCTGGATCAGCTCCCCGCAGTCCCGCGCCGACGTCCACCGGCTGCGCGCCGAGGCCGACGCCGTCGTCGTCGGCTCCGGCACCCTGCGCGCCGACGACCCGCACCTCGCGGTCCGCGGCCGCCCCGGCCTCGCCGCCGCCGACCAGCCGCTGCGCGTCGTCCTGGACACCCGCGCCACCGTCCGCCCCGGCGCCCGCGTCCTCGACGGGGCCGCCCCCACGCTGATCGCCGTCGCCCAGGACGCCGACACCGGGCACCTGCCCGGCGTGGACGTCGCCCGGCTCCCGGCCGACGGGGCGGGGATCTCCGTCGAGGCCCTGCTCGCCGAGCTGCACCGGCGCGGCGTCCGCTCCGTCCTCCTCGAAGGCGGCCCGACCCTGGCCGGCGCCTTCGTCGCCGCGGGCGCCGTCGACAAGGTCGTCGGCTACCTCGCCCCCGTCCTCCTCGGCGCCGGCCGCACCGCCCTCGGCGACGCCGGCATCGACACGATCACCGACGCGCTCCGGCTCCGGATCACCGAGACCGTCCGCATCGGCCCCGACCTCCGCATCACCGCGGTACCCGAAGTCCCCGAAGCCGCCCCCGCCACCCCCACCGCCCCCAAGGAGCACTGAGTGTTCACCGGAATCGTCGAAGAACTGGGCGAGGTCACCGCCGTCGAGCAGCTCGCCGAGGCCTCCCGCTTCCGCCTGCGCGGCCCCGTCGTCACCGACGGCGCCAAGCACGGCGACTCCATCGCCGTCAACGGCGTCTGCCTGACCGTCGTGGAGACCGCCGACGGCGAGTTCACCGCCGACGTCATGCAGGAGACCCTGAACCGCTCCAGCCTCGGCGCCCTCCACCAGGGCTCCCGGGTCAACCTGGAGCGCCCGATGGCGCTCGGCGGCCGGCTCGGCGGCCACCTGGTCCAGGGGCACGTGGACGGCACCGGCGAGATCGTCTCCCGCACCCCCTCGGAGCACTGGGAACTCGTCAAGGTCGCGCTGCCCGCGCACCTGTCCCGGTACGTCGTGGAGAAGGGCTCCATCACGGTCGACGGCGTCAGCCTCACCGTCGTCGAGGCGGCGGCCGACTACTTCACCATCAGCCTCATCCCCACCACCCTCGCGCTGACCACGCTCGGCATCAAGCAGCCCGGCGACCCGGTCAACCTCGAGGTCGACGTCCTCGCGAAGTACGTCGAGCGCCTGCTGGCCGCCGGCGTGGACCCGATCACCGCCAAGGAGGACCAGCGGTGAGCGCCCTGACCTGGCTCAACACCGAGGCTTTCACGGTCTTCGGCCAGAAGGTCATCTGGTCCGACATGATCGGCAACCTGATGGGCCTGGCCGCCCTCGCGCTCGGCTGGCGCCGCTCCATATGGACCTGGCCCGCCCAGCTCCTGTCCGGCCTGATCCTCATCGCCGCCTACGCCTCCGCACACCTCTCCGGCGGCGTCGGCAAGCAGCTCCTGGTCATCGGCGTGGCCGCCTGGGGCTGGCGCGCCTGGTCCCGCGGCCGCCGGCAGGCCCAGGACGGCTCCATCGCCGTCCGCACCGCCACCTGGACCGAGCGCGGGCTCCTGCTGGCCGGTGCGGCCGTCGGCACCCTCGCCGTCGGCGGGCTGTTCACGCTCTACCCGGACCTGTCCTGGAGCCCGTGGGCCGACGCGTACATCTTCGTCGGCACGATCGTCGCGATGGTCGCCCAGGCCCGCGGCCTCGTCGAGTTCTGGGGCGCCTGGCTCCTGGTCGACCTGGTCGGCGTCCCCCTCGCCTTCAACAACGGACTGGCCTTCTCCGGCCTCGTGTACGTCGTCTACTTCGCCCTCGTCATCTGGGGCGCCTACGACTGGTACCAGCGCTCGCGCACCACCCCCGCCACGGCCCTGGAAGGAGCAACGGCATGATCCTCGAGCCCGTGCCCAATGAGATCGAGACCTTCCGCCTCGACCCCGTCGAGCAGGCCATCCGCGACATCGCGGCCGGCCGCCCGGTGGTCGTCGTCGACGACGAGGACCGCGAGAACGAGGGCGACCTGGTCATCGCGGCCGAGAAGGCCACCCCCGAGATCGTCGCGTTCATGATGAGCGAGTGCCGCGGCCTGATCTGCGCCCCCCTGGAGGGCCCCGAGCTGGAGCGGCTCGAACTCCCCCAGATGGTCCAGAACAACACCGAGTCGATGAAGACCGCCTTCACCGTCTCCGTCGACGCGAGCGCCGCCCACGGCGTCAGCACCGGCATCTCCGCCGCCGACCGCGCCACCACGCTGCGGCTGCTCGCCGACGGCGTCTCCCAGCCCGGCGACTTCGTCCGCCCCGGCCACATCTTCCCGCTGCGCGCCAAGCCCGGCGGCGTCCTGGTCCGCAACGGCCACACCGAGGCCGCCGTCGACCTCGCCCGCCTCGCGGGGCTGCGCCCGGCCGGAGCCATCGTGGAGATCGCCGGCGAGGACGGCGTCATGCTGCGGCTGCCCGAGCTGATCCCCTTCGCCCGCAAGCACGGCCTGACGATCATCTCCATCGAGGACCTGATCGCCTACCGCCGCTGCGCCGAGCCGACCGTGCGCCGCGAGGCCGAGGTCAGCCTGCCGACCGCCCACGGCGAGTTCACCGCCTACGGGTACCGCTCCACCGTCGACGGCGTCGAGCACGTCGCCCTCGTCCACGGCGAGATCGGCGACGGCAAGGACGTCCTGGTCCGGATGCACTCCGAGTGCCTGACCGGCGACATCTTCCACTCCCTGCGCTGCGACTGCGGCCCCCAGCTGCACGCCTCCATGGCCCGCATCAAGGCCGAGGGCCGCGGCGTGGTCGTCTACCTGCGCGGCCACGAGGGACGCGGCATCGGACTGCTGTCCAAGCTGCGCGCGTACGAACTCCAGGAGCGCGGCCGCGACACGCTGGACGCCAACCTGGAACTGGGCCTGCCCGCCGACGCCCGCGACTACGGGGCCGGCGCGCAGATGCTCGCCGACCTCGGCGTGCACAGCGTCCGGCTGATGACCAACAACCCCGAGAAGTCCGAGGCCCTGGTCCGCCACGGCATCGCCGTCTCCGGCCGGGAGCCGATGCCGGTCGAGGCGGGCGAGCACAATCTGCGGTACCTGCGCACCAAGCGGGACCGGATGGGCCACGACCTGCCCTGGCTGGACGAGGCCGTGACCACGTCCGCCTGCGGCAACCAGTAACACCAGCACCACCCGTATCACCCGACCGAACGACACGAAACACGTAACGCACCGAGGAGCACAGCTGTGAGCGGCAAGGGCGCACCCGAACTGAGCGTGAAGAACTGCGGCGACCTCCGGGTGGCCGTCATCGCGGCCCAGTGGCACGAGAAGGTCATGGACGGGCTCGTCGACGGCGCCCTGCGGGCCCTGCACGAGCTGGGCATCGACGAGCCCACCCTGCTGCGCGTCCCGGGCAGCTTCGAGCTGCCGGTGGTGGCGAAGGTACTCGCCGGTCGCGGTTACGATGCCATCGTCGCCCTCGGAGTGGTCATCCGCGGCGGCACCCCGCACTTCGACTACGTCTGCCAGGGCGTCACCCAAGGCCTGGTACAGGTGTCGATCGACACCGGAGTCCCCGTCGGCTTCGGTGTCCTGACCTGCGACAACGACGAGCAGGCGCTGGACCGCGCCGGACTCGAGGGGTCGAACGAGGACAAGGGGCACGAAGCGGTCACCGCCGCCGTCTCCACCGCCATGACCCTGCGGACCGTCAGCGAACCCTGGCGCTGAGTGGCGGCGGGGGACCCCTTATTCTGAGGACCATCATGGCGAACACTCCCAAGAGCTTCGAAGAGCTCTTCACCGAGCTCCAGCTCAAGGCCGCCAACGGCGACCCCAGCACCTCCCGTACCGCCGAGCTCGTGGGCAAGGGCGTCCATGCGATCGGCAAGAAGATCGTCGAGGAGGCCGCCGAGGTCTGGATGGCCGCCGAGCACGAGGGCAAGGAAGCCGCCGCCGAAGAGATCTCCCAGCTGCTCTACCACGTCCAGGTGATGATGGTGGCGCGCGGGATCTCCCTCGACGACGTCTACGCGCACCTCTAGGCCGGAGCTCCTCCCCGGGCCCCCCCCCGCCCGCCGCTTAGCCCACACCTTTCGCACACCACGCACTGAAGGAAGCCCCATGCTGCGCATCGCCGTCCCCAACAAGGGTTCACTCTCCGGAGCGGCGTCGGCGATGCTCCATGAGGCCGGCTACCGCCAGCGCAAGGAGTCCAAGGAGCTCGTGGTCATCGACCCCGAGAACGGAGTGGAGTTCTTCTACCTCCGCCCCAAGGACATCGCGATCTACGTGGCCTCCGGCAAGCTCGACATCGGCATCACCGGCCGTGACCTGCTGCTCGACTCCGGCGCCAGCGCCGAGGAGATCCTGCCGCTGAACTTCGGCCGCTCCACCTTCCGCTACGCCACCAAGCCCGGCACCGCGAAGGGCCCCGAGGACTTCGCCGGGATGACGATCGCGACCTCGTACGAGGGAATCGTCGCCAAGCACCTCGCCGAGCAGGGCATCGACGCCTCCGTCGTCCACCTCGACGGAGCGGTCGAGACCGCCATCCAGCTCGGCGTCGCCCAGATCATCGCGGACGTCGTCGAGACCGGCACCAGCCTGCGCAACGCCGGCCTGGAGGTCATCGGCGAGCCGATCATGACCTCCGAGGCGGTCGTCATCCGCGGCAACTCCGCCGACGCCGACGACCCGCGCGCCCAGCAGTTCCTGCGCCGCCTCCAGGGCGTCCTGGTGGCCCGCAGCTACGTGATGATGGACTACGACTGCCGCGCCGAGCACCTGGAGCGCGCGGTCGCCCTCACCCCGGGCCTGGAGTCGCCGACCATCTCCCCGCTGCACAACGAAGGCTGGGTCGCCGTCCGCGCGATGGTCCCCGCCAAGGAAGCCCAGCGGATCATGGACGACCTGTACGAGCTCGGCGCGCGCGCGATCCTCACCACCTCGATCCACGCCTGCCGTCTCTGACCCGTACGCACGCGGTCACCCGATCCGTACACCCCCTCCAGAAGGCATCACCAGCATCATGGCCGAGTCCGCCGCCCAGCCCGCACCGCCCGCCCTGCCGGTCACCTTCCGGCCGACCCGCACCCGGGCCGTCCTGCTGGCCGTCGGGCTCGCCATGTTCGCCACCATCACGGCGATCGCCCTGCTGCTGGAGAACCTCGGCCCGGGCGAGCGGATCAGCTTCGTCTTCACCGCCGTCCTGCTGAGCTCCGTACTCGTGCTGCTCAGCCGCCCCAAGGTGGTCGCGGACGAGGCCGGGGTCACCGTCGTCAACCTGACGACCACCCGGCGCCTGGAGTGGGCGCAGATCCTGCGCGTGAACCTCCGCCCCGGCGACCCGTGGGTGTTCCTCGACCTGAGCGACGGCACCAGCCTGCCCGCCCTCGGCATCCAGCCCGGCGTGGCGAAGGCCCAGGCCATCGGCGACGCCCGCGCCCTGCGCGCCCTCGCCGAATCCCGGGGAACCGGGTCGAACGACCACTGAGCCCGGCCCGCCTCGTCGCTGCGTCCCATTGCGGCAGCGATCTCAATGACTACCCTGGTGGCGGGGCGCGTCCGTGCGCCCTCCCACCGGCCCCGGGACCCCGTGGCCCGCGGGCAACTGCTACTTGAGGAGTGACTCCTTCCAGCAATGGACGGATCGTCCGGTAATACCCGCGCCGCCCTCCCCACGGAGGCGGCGGCATGATCATCCCGCTACTTCTGCTCGTGGCGGCCTTCGCGCTGATCCTCGCCAACGGTTTCTTCGTGGCAGCCGAATTCGGCCTCGTCACCGTCGAGAGACCCGAGGCCGAACGCGCCGCAGCCGACGGTGACCGCCGTGCCCGTACGGTGGTCAAGGCCCTGCGGGAGCTGTCCTTCCAGCTCTCCGGCACCCAGCTCGGCATCACCATCACCTCCCTCGTCGTCGGCATGCTGGCCGAACCGGCCCTCGCCGGACTGCTGTCCGGCCCGCTCGCGGCGACCGGCCTCCCCCAGGGAGCCGTCTCCGGCGTGGCCGTGGTCATCGGCATGCTGCTCGCCTCCGCCGTCCAGATGGTCGTCGGCGAGCTCGTCCCGAAGAACTGGGCCGTCTCCCGGCCGCTCCAGGTCGCCCGTGTCGTGGCCGGCCCGCAGCAGGTCTTCTCCCGCGCCTTCCGGCCGGTCATCGCCGGCCTCAACGCCGTCGCCAACCGGCTCGTCCGGTCGCTCGGCGTGGAGCCGACCGAGGAGATGGCCTCCGCCCGCACCCCCGGCGAACTGGTCTCCCTGGTCCGCCATTCGGCCCAGGCCGGCGCCCTCGAACAGGACACCGCCGACCTCTTCGTACGGACCCTCTCGCTGGGCGAGCTCACGGCCCAGCACGTCATGACCCCGCGGGTGAAGGTCAGCGCCCTGATGCACACGGCCACGGCGGCCGACGTGCTCAACCTGACCCGGGCCACCGGCCTGTCCCGCTTCCCCGTCTACCGCGACCGCATCGACGAGGTCACCGGCGTCGTCCACCTCAAGGACGCCCTCGCCGTGCCCGAGTCCGAGCGCGCCCGCACCACCGTGGCGCGGATCTGCGTCGCCCCGCTACTGGTGCCCGGCTCCCTGCCGGTGCAGCCGCTGCTGGAGCGGCTGCGCAGCGAACAGCCGATGGCCGTGGTCGTCGACGAATACGGCGGCACCGCCGGCGTGGTCACCCTGGAGGACATCGTGGAGGAACTCGTCGGCGAGGTCCGCGACGAGCACGACCTCGCGGAGGACCACAGCCCCGAGCTGGCCGCCGTGGCCGCCGAGGACGGCCGCCCCTCCTGGGAGGCCGACGGCAGCTGCCGCGTCCAGACCCTCCGCCGGATAGGCCTGGAGGTGCCCGAGGGCCCGTACGAGACCGTCGCCGGCCTCGTCGCCGACCTGCTCGGCCGGATCCCCGCCCCCGGGGACCGCGCGGAGCTGCCCGGCTGGAAGCTGTCCGTCCGCCAGGTCGGCCGCTACCGCGCCGAACGGGTCCGGCTGGTCCGCGCCGCCCCGGCGGCCGACCCCGTGTCCACCGGCACGGTGTCCGTGCCCGCCCAGCTCGAAGCGGTGGGCCGGTGAACGCCCTCCAGCTCCTGTTCGCCCTGCTCCTGGTCCTGGCCAACGGCTTCTTCGTCGGCGCCGAGTTCGCCCTCGTCTCCGTCCGCCGCAGCCAGATCGAACCCCTCGCGGCCGACTCCAAGCGGGCCCGCCAGGTGCTCCACGGCCTGGAGAACCTGCCCCGGATGATGGCCGCCGCCCAGTTCGGCATCACCGTCTGCTCCCTCACCCTGGGCGCGGTCGCCGAACCGACGGTCGCCCGACTCCTGGAGCCCGTCTTCCACGCCGTCCACGTGCCCGAGGGCCTGATCCACCCCCTCGGCTACGCGTTCGCGCTGGCCGCCGTGGTCTTCCTGCACCTGGTCATCGGCGAGATGGTCCCCAAGAACCTCGCCATGGCCGCCCCCGAGAAGACCGCCCTCTGGTTCAGTCCCGGCCTGGTCGCCTTCGCCCGCCTGTGCGGGCCGATCACGACCGCGCTCGGCGCCTGCGCCACGCTGGTGCTCCGCCTGTTCAAGGTCGAGCCCAAGGACGAGGTCGAGGCCGTCTACACCAGCGCCCAGCTCGGCCGGCTGCTCAAGGACTCCCGGCAGGCCGGACTCCTGGAGCCGGTCGAGCAGGAACGCCTGGAGGACGCCCTGGAACTGGGCAGCCGCCCCGTCACCGACGTCCTCCTCGCCCGGGACCGCCTGGTCACGGTCGGCCCCTCGGCGACCCCGCGCCAGATCGAGCAGCTCACCGTCCGCACCGGGTACTCCCGCTTCCCCGTGCGCTCCGACGGCGGCGCCTTCATGGGCTACCTGCACGTGAAGGACGTACTCGACCTGGAGGACCGGGAGCGGGCCGTGCCCCAGCGGGTCTGGCGCAGGATGACGACCCTGTGCTCCACCCTCCCGCTGGACGACGCCCTCAGCGTCATGCGCCGGGACGCCACCCACCTGGCCCAGGTCGCCGACCCGTCCGGCCGCATCCTCGGCCTGGTCACCATGGAGGACGTCCTGGAAATGCTGGTCGGCGAAGTCCGCGACCCCGCCCACCGCGACCCGGCCCACCGCGGCTACGTCCGCAGCGCGTAATACCGCCGGCGGGGCTGGACGGCGTTCCGCGCCACTCCAGCCCCGCCGGCGCGAATCCAGCCCCGCCGGGGTTTGAGGCGCGGGGTCCGGGGCGGAGCCCCTGGGGGGAACGGTGGAAGGGCGGGCAGGGACAGCCCCGCGCAGCGGCACCGGCCCCCGGCCCGGCTTCGCGTCGGACCGCGCAGCGGCACCGGCCCCCCGGCCGGGCCCCCCGGCCGGGAGACCCACCCCCGGCTTCGCCCCCCGTCAGGGCAGCGGCGGCGGCTCCGGCCGGTCCGGGCCCCGCCCCGACAGCACCTCCCCGTACGCCTGCATCAGGTCCGCCAGCCGCAACGTCGCCAGATCGTCCCGCGACGGCTCCCCGGCGAACCCCGCCAGCCGCAGATCCCGGTACGCGCAGCTCTTCTCGTACAGCGTCCGCAGGAACCGCCCGTTGCCCAGCTCGTCGATCCAGCCCTGCTCGACCACGTGCCCGCTGATGCTGCGCAGCTCCTCCAGCGCCTCCTCGTCCCAGCGGTCCCCGTTCGCGTCCGCGAGCACCCCGCCGATCGCGGTCAGCTCCAGCGGCCGGTAGCTCGGGAAGTCCACCCGGGTCGTGAACCGCGACGACAGCCCCGGATTGGCCGCGAGCAGCCGGTCCATCCCGGCCGGATAGCCCGCCAGGATCACCACCAGGTGGTCCCGGTTGTCCTCGGCCCGCTTCAGCAGCACCTGGAGCGCCTCGTCCCCGTACGCGTCGCCCTTGCTGTAGCCCGAGTTCGACAGCGAGTACGCCTCGTCCACGAACAGCACCCCGCCGATCGCCGAGTCGATCAGCTCGTTCGCCTTCACGGCGGTCTGCCCCAGGAACTCGCCGACCAGGTCGGCCCGCTGGGCCTCCACCAGGTGGTCCCCGCCGAGCAGCCCCAGCGCGTAGAAGACCCGGCCCAGGATTCGCGCCACCGTGGTCTTGCCCGTGCCCGAGGGCCCCGAGAACACGAAGTGGCGTTTCGGCGGCTGCACCGGCAATCCCTGCCCGGCGCGCAGTCGGGCCATGTGCAGCTGCGCGGACAGCGCCTTCACCTGCCGTTTGACGGGCTCCAGGCCCACCATCCGCTCCAGCTCCGCGAGCGCCTGCGCCAGGGCCTGCGGATCGGCCGGCCCGGCCGGCAGCCCCGCAGGGGCGGCCTGCGGGGGTACGGACACCTTCCGCCGTACGCCTTCCGTCCGGCCCGCGTCCGAAGGCGGCGCGAAACGCTGGTCGGGCGGGTCCGGCGCCGACAGCGGATCGCCCTCCGCCTGCCCGTCCACCTGGCCGTCCGCCGCGATGTCCTGGACGGGACCGCCGCCACCGCCCAGCGCCACCGCCGCGAAGTCCCCGCCCACCGGGGACAGGCCGTGACCGGCGAACCCCTCCGCGGAGTGCCCGCCGAAGCCCGCGTAGCCGTCGGCGCCGTCGACGTAGTCGCTGTCCTCGATCGCCGTCAGCCGCGCCGCCGTGTCCATGAACGCCGGGTCCACCCGGTGCACGGCCCGGTACAGCGGCAGCGCCGCCGCGCTGCGCCCGGTCCCCTCGTGCGCCCGCGCCAGCCAGTACCGCAGCTCCTTGCGCTGCGGCTGCTCGCTGCGGCAGCGCATCAGCGCCGTCGACAGCATCGGCTCCGCCTGCCCGTACATCTCCAGCCGCACCCGGGCCATCCCGCCGAACAGGCCCGCCTCGATGCCCAGCAGAGGATCGTCGACCAGCGGCTCGGTGTGCCGGACCAGCTGCTCCCAGTCCTTGACCAGATAGGCCCGGCAGGCGTGCAGGAACCGCACCTGCGGATCGGCGTCCACGGGCGGCAGGGCGGCCAGCGCCTGGTCCAGCTCCGGTACGTGGCGTCCGTCCAGCCAGTGCGAGGCGTGGGCGAGCAGCAGGTCCCGCCGGCTCTCCAGCACCGGCTGCACCCACCAGCCGAGCCAGTACCAGGAGTTCAGCGTGCGCCGGTGCCGGGCCCGCTGCTCCCCGAACCGGTCCCGGTGGGCGTACATGCGCAATAAGGCGTTGGTGGTGTCCACCCGGAGCGCGTGCAGGCCCAGCCAGGCGTCGGCCATCGCGGGGTCGAGCCGTACGGCGGCCCGGAACTCCTCCTCGGCCTGCGGGTACGCGCCCATGGTGCAGGCGTCGACCCCGCGCAGCCAGGCGAGTTCGGCCGGGGCGTGCGTGCTGCCCGGAGTGCCGAAGTCCATCACATCCCCCACAAGCCTGCCCCCGTGGTGCGCGGCAACCCCCGCGTCGCACACGCGAGTTGTTCCCTGCGCCGATGAATTCAGGGCTGCATCGTACCTGCGGTTACGCACCTTACGTAGGGTGCGGCGCTCACGGGTCGGGCGGGTGCCTGCTGGGCGCACGGTGACTCAGGGTGAACGGCCGGGGCGGGAACGACGCGTGGGACGGCGGTGCGAAGGGGGTCGCGGGCAGAACGAAGCCCCCGATCACGGGGGAACAATCGGGGGCTTCGCGTCTGCTGCGGCCTTCGCAGGCCGCGCATTGAGAACGTACGGCTGGTGCGGGCCCCGGGTCAAGCGGGTCGGAGCAGGCCCGCGCGAGCGGATTTCCCGGGCGGCTCAGGCCTGGGGGAGTCCGTCACCCTCGGTGACGGAAGCGGAGGTTCCTGAGGTCGCACCCGTCCCGGAAGACCACTCGTATCCCGTACCGCTCTGGCGTACCAGAGTGTCGGCGAAGGGGCGCGAAGGGTCGTCCGAGAAGTGCGCGAGCTCCGCGCGCTCCCATCCGTCCCAGAAGTCGGAAAGTTCACGCCCGTCCCGGTTTCGTCCGCGCCCCCAGGACTGCGCGCGCGGTGTCTCCATCCACAGCAGCCGCGCCAGATGCGGGCGCAGCGCCCGCCGCCCGGCCCCGACACCCTCGACGAGCAGCACCGGCGCCGGCTCCAGTACCCGTTCCGGGCCGAAGCGGCGACCCACCCAGTCGTACGGGGCCCAGTGCGCGGGCCGACCGGCGGCGAGCGGCTCCAGCACCTGCGCGCGCAGCCGCTCCGGCCAGCCGAACAGCTCCTCGTGGGTGGCGATGTCGTCGAGGTGCAGCACCGGCACCCCGCCGAGCGCCTCCGCGAGCCGCCCCGCGAAGGTGCTCTTGCCGGAACCCGCGTGCCCGTCGATGCCGATCAGGCGCACGGGGCCGAGCGACGGGGGCAGTGCGGCGATCTCGCGCGCCAGCGGTTCGAGTGACTGGTGTGACCGGTGTGACTCCACCCGGCCAGCCTATGGCCTGGCATTCCGAGGCCGGACGGGCCGATTTGTCACCCCGACGCGGGGCCGTGGCTTCGACACCCGGCCACCGGGAACTGGAAGGGTGGAGCAGCCGATCCGCCGTACCGACCCCAGGGGGGCCAAGCCGATGACCGCAGCCACACCACGCCGGGCCCTGCTGGCCGTCGCCCTCGCGGCCGCCGCCACGGTCACCGTCCCCGGCGGCCGCGCCTCGGCCTCGGGCCCGGCCCGTTCCGACGGCGCGGGTGCCGGTCGGGGGGCCGCCGGGGCGGACGGGGCCGCCGGGCCTGACGGAGCCGCCCAGGCCGCCCAAGCCCCTCAGGCCACCCCGGCGACGGTCGACAACCGGTTCTGGTACGCCCACCGCCACTGGCGGGACGGCATCCACCACGGCACCACCGCCACCGCGGGCGACCGTCCCGCCCTGCGGATCCACACGCCCGTCGGCCGCACCGAGTACCACGACCCGCACACCGGCAAGAAGCGCACCTGGGAGTACGCCGCCTGGACCTCCCCGGTGCACCGCTGCGCCGTGCCCGGCACCGAGGCCATCGCCTCCTGGAATGCCCGCACCCCGGCCGGCACCTGGATCCAGATCGAACTGCGCCCCACCTACACCGACGGCCTCTCCGGCCCTTGGTACGTGATGGGCCGCTGGGCCGGCGGCGACGGTGACATCCGGCGCACCTCGGTGGACGGCCAGACCGACGGCAAGACCACCGTCTGGACGGACACCCTGGCCGTCGACCACCCCGAGAGCGGCCTGCGGATCAGGGACTGGCAGCTGCGCCTGACCCTCTACCGCAAGCCCGGCGCGGACGGCGGCCCGGTGGTGCGGCTGGCCGGCGCCATGGTCTCCGACGTCCCGGCCCGGTTCACCGTCCCCGCCTCCGTCCCCTCCCTGGGCGGGGCGCACGAGCTCACGGTCCCGCGCTATTCGCAGGAGACGCACAAGGGCCAGTACCCCCAGTACGACAACGGCGGCGAGGCCTGGTGCAGCCCCACCTCCTCCCAGATGATCATCGAGTACTGGGGCGGCCGGGCCAGTGCCGGCGCCCTGGGCTGGGTCGACGCCAAGTACAAGGACCCGCAGGTCTGCCACGCCGCCCGCTCCACCTACGACGCCGCCTACAAGGGCTGCGGCAACTGGCCCTTCAACGCCGCCTACGCCGCCACCTACCGAGGCATCGCCGGGGTCGTCACGCGGCTGGGCTCCCTCACCGACCTGGAGACCCTGATCCGCGCCGGCATCCCCGCCATCACCTCGCAGTCCTTCCGCACCGAGGAACTCGCCGGGGCGGGGTACGGCACGGCGGGCCACCTGATGACCGTCATCGGCTTCACGGCGGCCGGCGACGTGATCGCCAACGACCCGAACTCGGCCGACAACGCGGCCGTGCGCCGCGTCTACAAGCGCGCCGAATGGGAGACGATCTGGCTGCGCACCAAGCGCCACAACGCCGCCGGCAAGGTCGTCTCGGGGAGCGGGGGCATCTGCTACCTCTACGCGCCGGCCAAACCGAGCCCCGTCCAGATCGCGGCGCTGAAGGCCGTCGGAGTGCTGTGAGGAACGGGCCGAAAAGGGGCCCGAGATGCCGTTGACCGCGAGGTATGACAAGTGCAATATGGGGCATAAAGGGCGTATAAACGTTTCTATGTGGAGGCGGCCCACCATGACCACTCACAGCATCGAACACCACCCCGACCTCGCCGAAATGAGGACGCGGTTCGAGCGGGTCACCAGCACCCCGGCCGCGCAGGCGGTGGAGGCGCTGGCCCTGATAACGGGCCTGTACCTGGCGGCCTCACCGTGGATCGCCGGGTTCAGCGTCCTCGGCGCGCTGGCCGTCAACAACCTGATCGCCGGCCTGGCGTACTGCGTGTGCATGAGCGGACTCGGCTCCGCCTATGAACGCACCCACGCGATGGCCTGGACGGCGGTCGGCATCGGAGCCTGGACGATCATCGCTCCGTGGGTCATCGCCGGCAACGTCGACACGACCCGCACCGTGGTCAACAACGTGATCACGGGCGCCGTCGCGCTCTGCCTCGCCCTGGCCATGGCCGGCATGGCGGGCCGCGAACGAGCCGCCTGACATCCGAGCACGCCGGGCCCCGGTCGCGATCCGGCCGGGGCCCGACGACGTGCGGGCGTCCGACGACGTGCGGGGACCCGAGGGACACGCGGGGATCCGACGGTGTGCGGCGCCCGGCGAAGTGACGTGCACCACGCGTGTGACCATCGTCATCTACCGCGAAAGCCGCGAACGCTGGCACATTGGACGGCATGACCGCAGACAGCGCCGCCCCCACCGCCCCCGCCCGGAACCTCCTGCGCAACCTCGTCCGGACCGGCGGCCCCAAGGACGATTCCTCCTGGCTGGAGCACGTGCTCGGCTGGACGCTGGTGGTCGTCGTCGCCATGTTCGTCACGCAGGTCGGCTGGTTCTGACGGGGCCGCTCCGCCCCTCCTGCCCGGCTCTGCCATACTTCCGCCATCCTGAGGCAGTTCTAGGGTGGGGCCGGATTTGAACAATAGTCAACAGCGTGGTGCGACCGGACGTTCGCAGGTCCGCAGAGCCGAACTCATCGCCATCGGGCGGAGGTTGTTCGCCGACACCTCGTACGACGCGCTCTCCATGGACGACATCGCCAAGCAGGCCGGTGTCGCCAAGGGGCTGATCTACTACTACTTCCAGAGCAAGCGCGGCTACTACCTCGCCATCGTCGAGGACTCCGTCGCCGAGCTCGTCGCCCGCGCCGGCGGGGACACCGACCTGCCCGGCGCCGAGCGGGTCCGCCGCACCATCGAGGGCTACCTCGCGTACGCCGAGCACCACCAGGCCGCGTACCGCACCATCGTCACCGGCGGCGTCGGCTCCGACGCCGAGGTGCTCGCCATCCGGGACGCCGTCCGCGAGGAACTGGTCGCCGCCATCGCCGAAGGCGCGTACGGGCGGCGCGAGATCCCGCCGCTCGCCCGGCTCGCGCTGGTGGGCTGGCTCTGCGCCGTCGAGGGGGCCACCCTGGAGTGGATCGGCGCGCTCGCCGCGCAGGCCGCCGACCAGCCCGACCGGGACCGCCTCGGGGCCCTCTTCGTACGCCAGCTGCGAGCCACTCTGACGGTCATCGGGGAGTTCGTCCCGGAGTGTCCGCCGCCGCCCCTTCTCGAAGGGCCGTTCGACCGGGCCGATGATCTTGCCCCGGTGACGGGACGCCCCTGATCGGGCATACTCAAGCCGCCGCAGCCGCTGGTCAGCCCCTTTCGTGATCCGAAAGGGCAGCATCGGCTGTGAGAGCACCGAGACCCGGCGTCGCGTCCCACACCTCACGCGCCGCCGCCGTGCCCGATCAGGGAGGAGAGCGCCGCCATGACCGACCGCGCCCCGCAGCCGGTGGACCGTCAGCTGCCCACCGAGGAGTCCCGGGACCTCCTCGCCCTCGTACGCGAGATCGCCCAGCGGGAAATCCGCCCCCGGGCCGCCGAGGAGGAGGACGCCGGGCGCTTCCCCCGGGAGGTCTTCACCCTGCTGTCGGAGGCCGGCCTGCTCGGCCTTCCCTACGACGGCCAGTTCGGCGGCGGCGGGCAGCCGTACGAGGTCTACCTCCAGGTCCTGGAGGAACTCGCGGCGGCCCGGCTGACCGTCGGCCTCGGCGTCAGCGTGCACTCGCTGGCCTGCCACGGCCTGGCCGGCTACGGCTCCAAGGAGCAGCAGTCCGCCCACCTGCCCGCCATGCTCGGCGGGGGCCTGCTGGGCGCCTACTGCCTGTCCGAGCCGGCCGCCGGCTCCGACGCGGCCTCGCTGACCACCAAGGCGGTGCGCGACGGCGACGACTGGGTCATCACCGGCACCAAGGCCTGGATCACCCACGGCGGCGTCGCCGACTTCTACACCGTGCTCGCCCGCACCGGCGCCCCGGGCCCCAAGGGCATCACGGCCTTCCTGGTGCCGGGCGACGCGCAGGGCCTGACGGCGGCCGTCCCCGAGAAGAAGATGGGCATGAAGGGCTCGCCCACGGCCCAGCTCCACTTCGACGGCGTCCGCGTCCCGGACGCGCGCCGCATCGGCGAGGAGGGCCAGGGCTTCACCATCGCGCTGGCCGCGCTCGACGCGGGCCGCCTCGGCATCGCCGCCTGCGCGATCGGCGTCGCCCAGGCAGCCCTGGACGAGGCCGTGTCGTACGCCCTGGGCCGCAAGCAGTTCGGCCACCCCATCGCGGACTTCCAGGGCCTGCGGTTCATGCTGGCCGACATGGCGACGAAGATCGAGGCGGGCCGCGCCCTGTACCTGGCGGCGGCGCGACTGCGGGACGAGGGCAAGCCGTTCTCCCGGCAGGCGGCGATGGCCAAGCTGTTCTGCACGGACGCGGCCATGGCCGTCACGACGGACGCGGTCCAGATCCTCGGCGGCTACGGCTACACGGCCGACTTCCCGGTGGAGCGGCTGATGCGCGAGGCGAAGGTGCTCCAGATCGTGGAGGGCACGAACCAGATCCAGCGCATGGTCATCGCCCGCCACCTGGCCGGCCCGGAAACCCGCTGACCGTTCCGGCGGTGCCGGGGCTGTGAGCGCTCAGCCGCCGTAGAGCGGGCCGCTCGGCCAGATCGGGGACGCGGCGACCTTGGACCACTCCTGGTCGCCGCACCCCGGCAGGGTCCGCCCGTCGGCGGCCCAGCGGGCCAGCAACTCGCGGTAGATCGGCGGATCCGGGTGCCGCTGCTGAACCGATTCTTCGTGGCCGGGCGGCATCGGCCGCCGACGGCGCCCCGTCCTCGGCGTGGTACTCCCAAGCGTCGTCATACCGGCCCAACGCGCCACCGCACCCCCGGTAACCGCCCCCACCCGGCGCCCATCCGTTCGACGTGTCCCCGCTCCTCCCGCCGGCGCGGCCCGTACCCCCGCGCGAACCCGCGGCCGGCGTCCGATGCGCGGCGCCCGGCGTCCGACGTCCGAGGTCCGAGGTCTGACGAGAAGTTGACCTTGCCGCTGGCGGCAGGGTTGCACGATGACCGGCATGAACAGCACCGAACCGCAGAGCAGCAGGATCGTCGTCGTCACCGGAGCCGGCACCGGCATCGGCCGGGCCACCGCCCGCGCCTTCGCCGCCGAGGGCGCCCGCGTGGTCGCGATCGGACGGCGAAGGGAACGGCTCCAGGAGACGGCGGCCGGATACGACCGGATCGTGCCGCTGCCCGCCGACATCACCGCCGAGGGCGAGCCCGAGCGGATCGTCCAGGCCGTCCAGGAGGCGCACGGCCGGTTGGACGTGCTGGTCAACAACGCCGGCATCGTGCGCGGCGGCGCCCTCGGAACGCTGAGCCCAAAGCTGATCACGGACCAGCTCGCCACGAACCTCGTCGCCCCCGTTCTGCTGACCCAGGCCGCGCTGCCGGCTCTGGAGGCTTCGGGCGGAGTGATCGTCAACGTCAGTACGTCGGTGGGGCAGCGGGCGTGGCCGGGCAGCTCGGTCTACGCGGCGACCAAGACCGCACTGGAACTGCTGACGCGCAGTTGGGCGGTCGAGCTGGCACCCCGCGGGATCCGGGTCGTGGCGGTCGCGCCCGGCGCGATCGACACCCCGATCGGCGAGCACCAGGGCCTGACGTCCGAGCGGCGGGCCGCGGTGCGGGAGTGGCAGCTGGCGCACACCCCGCTGGGCCGGATCGGCCGCCCCGAGGAGGTGGCCTGGGCGATCACCCAGCTCGCCGCACCGGCAGCCTCGTTCGTCACCGGGGTCGTGCTCCCGGTCGACGGGGGAGCGGTCGTGGCGTGATAAGAGTGGTGGGTCGCGGAGGTGGAACGGGTGCGGATAGGTGAGCTGGCCGAGG
Source organism: Streptomyces sp. NBC_01551 (assembly GCF_026339935.1). NCBI lineage: Bacteria > Bacillati > Actinomycetota > Actinomycetes > Kitasatosporales > Streptomycetaceae > Streptomyces > Streptomyces sp. NBC_01551. The sequence goes on along the minus strand of NZ_JAPEPX010000001.1, from coordinate 787,192 downwards.
CGGCCGGGACGACGGCCCGTGCGCTGCGGCACTACGAGCAGGCCGGGCTGATCTCCTCCGCACGGGCTTCCAACGGCTACCGCGTCTACGACGAGCGCGCGTTGGTACGGGTCCGCAACATCCGCTGCCTGCTGTCCGCGGGGCTCACCCTGGACGACGTGCGCGTGTTCGCGCCGTGCCTGGACGGCGATGTGGCCGCCGCACCGCCCTCGGACAAGGGCCTGCGCGTTGCCCTGGAACGACTGGCGGTCCTCGACGAACGGATCGCCGCCCAGACCGAGGCCCGCGACCGACTGCGAACCGCCCTCCGGGAGCGGACCGGCGACCGGATCCACCCGACGGCTTGACCGATCGCCCCACCGGGGTCGGGCCCGGGCCCGGGCCCGCCCTCATCCCCGGCCCCGGGGCCGGCCAGGCGCAGTCGGCGCCGCCTCGAACCCGCGGCCAGCGGAGCGGCACGGAGTGACGCCCTGTCAGGGCGTGCCACGTACGGCTATGGCCCCCGACGCGGTTTCTGACGTACCGTCATCTCCGCTGATCCGCCCGCCCCGCGCCCAGGAGGTTTGCCATGCCCGCGGACCGCCCCATAGCCCTCGACGAGTACCCCATCCACCAGGCCCCCCTGTCGATGCGCCACCTCGTCAGCGGCGACCGGAACGCCTACGACCGCTGCATCTTCCACGTCTTCGACCACACCGGCCGGGCCGTCCTCATCCTCGGCCTCGGCGTCTACCCCAACGCCGGGGTCATCGACGCCTACGCCACCCTCCGCGTCGGCGACGAACTCCTCGCCGTCCGCGCCTCCGACGCCCTCACCGACGACCGCATGAACCTCTCCGTCGGCCCGCTCCGGATCATCGTCGACGAACCCCTGAAGCGGATCACCCTCCAGTGCGACGCCGACCCCGACGACCCCGAAGGGCTCTCCTGCGACATCACCTGGACCGCCGAGTTCCCCGCCGTCTGGGAGCCCCACCACGTCCAGCGCCGCGGCGACCGCCTCATGCTGGAAGGCCGCCGCTTCGTCCAGGCCGGCCACGTCACCGGCACCATCCGGGCCAAGGGCGAGGAGTACGCCCTCACCCCCCACGAGTGGACCGGCACCCGCGACCGCAGCTGGGGCGTGCGCCCCATCCCCGGCGAGGACGGCGGCCGGGCCGCCGAGGAGTACCGCCCCGAGGGCTTCCACTGGCTCTGGATCCCCGTCCGCTTCGAGGACCGCTTCCTGATGGTCATCGCCCAGGAGGACGCCGACGGCCACCGCACCCTCAGCGAAGCCGTCCAGGTCTTCCCGGAGGGCGACGGCCGCCACGACGTCCAACTCGGCTGGCCCCACACCGACATCCGCTACCGCCCGGGCACCCGCCACCCCGAGAGTGCCGTCGTGCACCTCACCGACCCGGCCCGCAAGCCCCTCGAACTCGCCGTGGAGATCCTGGCCTCCTCCCCGCTCGCCGTCGGCGCCGGCTACCCGCCCGCCGCCGACTGGCAGCACGGCACCTGGCAGGGCCGCGGCTGGACCGACCGCCGCGTCTACGACCTCTCCGACCCCGCCGCCCACCCCATGGCCGCCTTCGGGGTCACCGACCACTCGGCCCGCTTCACCCTCGAAAGCCGCACCGGCTTCGGCATCTTCGAGCACGGCAGCTTCGGCCGCCACGACCCCAGCGGCTTCACCGACTACGACTCCGTCGCGCAGTAACCCCCGCCCACACCCGCCGCAGGCAGCATCCAGCACACCGCAGGAAGGGGCAGTCCATGGCAGCAGCGCCCGCACCACGTCCCCGCACCTCCACCCGCGAGCCCGAGGAACTCGGCCGCCGCCTCGCCGCCTGGCTCGACACCCGGCTCCCCGGCGCGAAGGTCACGAACGCCTCCGTCCCCGGCTCCAACGGCATGTCCAGCGAGACCCTGCTCTTCGACATCGAACACCCCGACGCCCCGGTCCGCGCCTGCGCCCTGCGCCTCGCCGCCGACCCGGCCGCCTACACCGTGTTCCCCACCTACGACATGCCCCGCCAGCACCGTGTGATGAGCCTCGTCGCCGAGCACACCGACCTGCCCGTCCCGCGCGTGCTGTGGCTGGAAGAAGACCCCCGCCCGCTCGGCGCCCCGTTCTTCGTCATGGCCCGCGCCGAGGGCCGCGTACCGCCCGACGTCATGCCCTACACCTACGAGGGCAACTGGCTGCACGCCGCCACCGACACCGAACGCGCCGCGCTCCAGGAGGCGAGCATCTCCCTGCTCGCCCGCCTGCACGACCAGTTCCCCGCGAAGGAGGCCGAGTTCCTCCTCCCGGAGGGCGCCGGCAGCCCACTGCGCCGCCACGTCGACGCCCAACGGGCCTACTACGCCTGGGTGGTGGGCGGACTCGCGCCGTCCCCGCTGCTGGAGCGGGCCTTCGACCGCCTGGAGGAACTCTGGCCGGCCGACGAGGGCCCCGCCGTCCTCAACTGGGGCGACGCCCGCATCGGCAACGTCGTCTACGAGCCCGACGGCTTCGCCCCCGTCGCCGTCCTGGACTGGGAGATGGCGGCGCTCGCCCCGCGCGAGGTGGACCTCGGCTGGACCGTCTACCTGCACCGCTTCTTCCAGGACCTGACGGTGAGTTTCGGCCAGCCCGGCCTGCCCGGCTTCCTGCGCCGCGAGGACCTCGAACGCCGGTACGCCGAACTCACCGGGCACACCCCGCGGGACATGGAGTTCCACACCCTGTACGCCGCGCTGCGGCACGGGATCGTAATGCTGCGCATCGCCTACCGGCAGGCGCACTTCGGGGAGGTCGAGATCCCGGCAGCCGCCGACCAGGTCGACGGCCTGATCCTGCACCACGCCAGCCTCGCCGCCATGGTGCAGGGCACGTACTGGTGAACCCGGCCCGCTGAGTCCGGGCTACCGCGACCGACCTGCTCAGGCCGCCTGCGCGTGCTGCCGCATCTGCGGCAGCAGCGTCGGCGCGGGCATCTGTACGGGACGCGAGCCCGGACCGCCGACGTGCGAGAACGGCTGCGTGCGCCAGTCCAGCCCCTGCGGCAGGGTCAGCAGCACCACCGGCTCCAGCTCCCGGACGCCGTCCTCGTTCTGCAGCGTGCCCACGGTCGGCAGCGCGTCGGAAACCGGCCGGCCCGTACCCGCGCACACCGTGAGCCCGAACGGGTTCCACGGGGTCAGGCAGAGAGCGTGCTGCGGAAGGTGCTCCTCGTCGGCGACGAGCGCGATCGACTGCCCGCAGTCCGGGCAGACCGCGTGGTGCACCTCGAAGCCCTCGGCGTCTTCGAGGTAGTCGTCGTCCTCGGAGTCGACGAGAAGTTCGAGGGGCTCCGGTTCGGTGCGACCGGCGCGCTTGGTGTTCGGCATGGATGTACTCCCCCTTGGGTGGGCCGGGCGGGCAAGGTTCTTCGGCCACGGCCACAGCAAGCACTTCCCGTCGCCCGGCACGAGTAACCAACAACAGACCGGCATACGCCCTCATACCCCTGTGGCTTTGGTCACATGCCCGGCGCAGGTGCCAGTTCAACCGTGGACAGCGCTGGGCGCGGAGCCGTGTTGGGCCGTAGGTTGTGCGGCTATGAGCGCAATGGAGGAGCTGGACCGCCAGATCGTTGACCTGCTCGTGCGGGACGGGCGGATGAGCTACACGGATCTGGGCAAGGCCACGGGACTGTCCACGTCGGCGGTCCACCAGCGAGTACGCCGCCTGGAGCAGCGCGGGGTGATCCGCGGCTACGCGGCCGTCGTCGACCCCGAGGCCGTCGGGCTGCCCCTGACCGCCTTCATCTCGGTCAAACCGTTCGACCCGAGCGCCCCGGACGACATCGCCGAACGGCTCGCCGGCGTGCCCGAGATCGAGGCCTGCCACAGCGTCGCGGGCGACGAGAACTACATCCTCAAGGTCCGCGTGGCCACCCCGCTGGAACTGGAGGACCTGCTGGGCCGGCTGCGCGCCCTCGCGCACGTCTCCACCCGCACCACGGTCGTCCTCTCCACCCCCTACGAAGCCCGCCCGCCCCGCGTGTGACCCGCGCGCCCCGCGCGCGAAACCGGACGCGCGCCCCGCGCGAACCGGCCACGGCCCGCCGGTCGCCCGGGGGCCGCGGTCGGACCGGCGACACGGACCCGCGAGACTGGTCCGCATGACTGACCGCACCGCCGACTCCGCCACCGCCGCCGGAGCAACCGCACCGCACCGCACCGTCCTCCTGCGCCGCGGCGAGGTGCACAGCCCCGCCGACCCCTTCGCCACCGCGATGGTCGTCGAGCGCGGCCACATCGCCTGGGTGGGCTCCGAGGGCGCCGCCGACGCCTTCGCGCAGGGCGTGGACGAGGTCGTCGACCTCGACGGGGCGCTCGTCACCCCCGCCTTCACCGACGCCCACGTCCACACCACCTCCGCCGGCCTGGCCCTGACCGGGCTGGACCTCTCCGCGGCCCGCTCCCTCGCCGACGCCCTCGACCGGGTGCGCGCGTACGCCGAGGGCCGCCCCGCCGACCGGGTCCTCCTCGGTCACGGCTGGGACGCCGCCCGGTGGCCCGAGCGGCGCGCCCCGCGCCGCGAGGAGCTCGACCGGGCCACCGGCGGCCGCCCGCTCTACCTGAGCCGCATCGACGTGCACTCCGCCGTCGTCACCACCGCCCTGCTGGACCTCGTCCCCGGCGTCCGCGCGAGCGGCGACGAACCGCTGACCCGCGACGACCACCACGCCGTACGGGCCGCCGCACTCGACGCCGTCACCCCGGCCCAGCGCGCCGAGGCCCAGCGGGCCGCCCTGGACCGGGCCGCCTCCCTCGGCATCGGCTCCGTGCACGAGTGCGGCGGCCCCGGCATCTCCTCCGCCGAGGACTTCACCGCCCTCCTGGAGCTGGCGGCGAGCCGCCCCGGGCCGCGCGTCTTCGGATACTGGGCGGACCGCGACCTCGACCGGGCCAAGGCCCTCGGCGCGGTCGGCGCCGCCGGCGACCTCTTCGTGGACGGCGCCCTCGGCTCGCACACCGCCTGCCTGCACGCCCCGTACGCCGACGCCGGCCACACCGGCACCGGCTACCTCGACGCGCATGCCGTCGCCGAACACGTCGCCGCCTGTACGGAGGCGGGCCTCCAGGCCGGCTTCCACGCCATCGGCGACGCCGCGATCACCGCCGTCGTCGAAGGCGCCCGCGCGGCCGCCGCGAAGGTCGGCCTCGACCGGGTCCGCGCCGCCCGACACCGCGTCGAGCACGCCGAGATGATGACCCCCGAGACCATCGCCGCCTTCGCGGAACTCGGCCTCACCGCCTCCGTGCAGCCCGCCTTCGACGCCGCCTGGGGCGGCGAGGACGGCATGTACGCGGACCGCCTCGGCGCCGAGCGGGCTCGCACGCTCAACCCGTTCGCCGCCCTGCTCAAGGCCGGTGTGCCCCTTGCCTTCGGCTCCGACGCGCCCGTCACCCCGCTCGACCCGTGGGGCACCGTCCGGGCGGCGGCCTTCCACCGGACCCCCGAGCACCGGATCTCCGTACGGGCCGCCTTCACCGCCCACACCCGGGGCGGCTGGCGGGCGCTGGGCCGCGACGACGCGGGCGTCCTCGTGCCCGGCGCCCCGGCCGACTACGCCGTCTGGCAGACGGAGGAACTGGTGGTCCAGGCCCCCGACGACCGGGTCGCCCGCTGGTCCACGGACCCCCGTTCCGGCACCCCCGGACTGCCCGATCTGACCCCCGGCCGAGAACTGCCGGTGTGCCTCGCCACCGTCGTGGGCGGCCGGGAGGTATTCGTACGCCCACAGGGGTGATCCGGCGGGCCTCGGCTCGGTGCGGGCGGCCGGACCCGGATAGGTTCGGCCGGGTCCACCAAAGGGACGTCCGCGCCGGACGGATCCGTCAGCCCGGCGCGCCCGCGCCTCGGGGGCGAGGGAAGGTTTCGCCGGGCGGCGGTGGCCCCGGATCGGAGTCCGGCGGTCCAGTAGACAACGGTTGCGAGGGCCCGCGGCCAGCGGGAAGCGGACCGGCCCGAAGGACCCCGGGCTCCGATCGCTGTTCTAAAATCATCCTCCTGTGACCGGATGACCGACGAGAACACACAAGGGGACCCTGTGAGCGACGGCGGACCGCGTAGCTACGGCCCACTCGGCACGGCTTTGGTGATCATTCCGACCTACAACGAGGCGGAGAACATCGGGCCGATCGTCGGGCGCGTCCGCGCGGCGGTTCCGGCTGCCCACGTCCTGGTCGCCGACGACAACAGCCCCGACGGCACCGGAAAGCTCGCCGACGAGCTGGCTTCCGCCGACGACCACGTCCACGTCCTGCACCGCAAGGGCAAGGAAGGCCTCGGCGCCGCCTACCTGGCGGGCTTCCACTGGGCCCTGGAGCGCGACTACGGGGTCATCGTCGAGATGGACGCCGACGGCTCCCACCAGCCGGAGGAGCTGCCCCGGCTGCTCACCGCCCTCGCCGGCGCGGACCTGGTGCTCGGCTCCCGCTGGGTGCCGGGCGGCCGGGTCGTCAACTGGCCCAAGAGCCGCGAGGTGCTCTCGCGCGGCGGTTCCACCTACTCGCGGCTGCTGCTGGACGTCCCGATCCGCGACGTCACCGGCGGGTACCGCGCCTTCCGCCGCGAGACCCTGGAGGGTCTCGGCCTGGAGGACGTCGCCTCGGCGGGGTACTGCTTCCAGGTGGACCTGGCCCGCCGGGCGGTGACCAAGGGCTTCCGCGTCGTGGAGGTGCCCATCACCTTCGTCGAGCGGGAGTTCGGCGACAGCAAGATGAGCAAGGACATCGTCGTCGAGGCGCTGTGGCGGGTCACCCAGTGGGGCCTCAAGGCGCGCACGTCCAAGCTGACGGACCTGGCCCTGGGCAAGACGGACCACAAGGCGGACCCGCAGCCCGTGGCCGAGGGCGAGGGCGAGCCCGCGGCCGAGCTCAAGGCAGCGCCCCGGGGCGACGAAACACCTGGTCACAAGGCCGAACCCAAGGCCGGACCGAAGGCCGACCCCCACGCCTGACCTGCCCGGGGGAGCCCTTAGGGGATGTCCGGTACCTCCGACTGAGGCCGCTTTTACGCCGCCCCAGGCACACTGGATGTCATGACGACCGGCGTTCCCACCTCGACGGCCCCCCGGCGGCGCTCGCCCGCCCGTACGTTCCTCCCCCTGGCGGTAGCCGCCTGGCTGATCCTGGAGATCTGGCTGCTCAGCCTGGTCGCGGGGCAGGCCGGCGGGTTGGCCGTGGCCGCGCTGCTCGCGGGCGCGATGGTGCTGGGCGTGGTGGTCATCAAGCGGGCCGGGCGGCGTGCCTTCAAGAACCTGACGGAGACGTTCCAGCAGGCTCAGCAGGGCGTGGCCCCCACCGCGCAGCAGCCGGGCGGCGGCAATGGCCTCACCATGCTGGCCGGCCTGCTCCTGATCATGCCGGGCCTGCTGTCCGACCTCGCGGGGCTGCTCCTGCTGCTCCCGCCGGTCCGCGCGTTCGTCAGCCGCCGCGCCTCGCGCTCGCTGGAGCGCAAGATGGCCGCGGCGCCCTCCGGCTCCTTCGGGGACGCCTTCCAGCAGGCCCGTATCCACTACCCGGACGGCAAGATCGTCCAGGGCGAGGTCATCCGCGAGGACCGGCCGCAGGGCCCGGGTCCGTCCGGCCCCGACACCGGGTACCGGCCGCCGCTGGCCCCCTGATCCCCGTAGAACCGCCAAAAGCCGAGGGGCCCCCGCCACATCAGATGTGGCGGGGGCCCCTCGGCTTGTTGCGTGTGCTCAGTCCGGCTGTCAGGCGGACTTGCGGCTGTCCCGCGGATGCACGGCAATGTTCATGGCGCCGGAACGAAGGACGGCCAGCCTCTCGGCCAGCACCTCCTCCAACTCCTCGCGGGTGCGTCGCTCCATGAGCATGTCCCAGTGCGTTCGCGCAGGCTTGCCCTTCTTCTCTTCGGGCCCGTCCCCGTCCACCAGGAGTGCCATGGCGCCGCACGCCTTGCACTCCCACTCCGGCGGAATTTCTGCCTCAACCGAGAACGGCATCTCAAATCGATGTCCGTTCTGGCATGCGTACTCCACCGCCTGGCGCGGGGCCAGATCGATGCCGCGGTCCGTCTCGTAGCTGGTAACCACGAGCCGCGTACCGCGGAGAGCTCGCTCACTCATGAATCGTGCCTCCCGGGCTTGTCGCCCACAGGACAGGTGTCGCTGTCGTCGTCATCCGGTCAACGTCCGGTCGGCGGTATAGATTCCCGCTCCGGGTCATGCGTCGCCCGTCGTGCCGCCCCTTGTTGTACCCACCAATGCCCGTTTTGTCACATCTGGCAGCAGATGTCACCCAACGTCTTCACTTCTTTAGCGCGCAGTAACGGTCCGCCTGGCAGGCCAAAGGCGTACACTACCGGCCCTTGGCTTCAACGTCGAAATCCGTTCGGAATTCGCCAGAGAATTCGGTCAGGCCGGGGCTCCCGCGTACCGTCGGACCCCTCTCAGATCCGCTCGGGAACAGGATTCCCCGCCGCCTCCACCGCGCGCCGCACCGGCACCCGGGCGAGCAGCACGAAACCCAGTGCGAAGAAGACCACCAACGAGATGATCGCGTCCCGGTAGCTGCCCGTGATCTGGTAGGTCAGGCCGAACACCAGCGGCCCCACCCAGCTCAGCCCGCGGTCGCTCATCTCGTACGCGGAGAAGTACTCGGCCTCCTTGCCCGCCGGCACCAGGTGCGAGAACAGCGAGCGCGACAGCGCCTGGCTGCCGCCCAGCACCAGCCCGATCATCGCGGCCAGCGCGAAGAACCACGCAGGCGTCCGGGCCGGCAGGAAGTAGCCCGCCGCCAGCGTCAGGGCCCACGCGGCCAGCGAACCGAGGATCGTCCGCTTGGCGCCGTACACCCGGGCCAGCCGGCCCATCCCCAGCGCGCCGGCCACCGCCAGGACCTGCACCAGCAGCACCGCTCCGATCAGCGTGGACTGCTCCAGTTCCAGTTCCTTCGAGCCGTAGATCGAGGCCTGGGAGATCACCGTCTGCACGCCGTCGTTGTAGATCAGGTACGCGAGCAGGAACGACAGGGTCAGCGGGTAGCGCCGCATGTCCTTCAGCGTGGCCACGAGCTGCTTCCAGCCGCTCACCGCCGGCCCCGCCCCGGGTTCGCGCACCACCGAGCGGTCCCGCAGCCGGCGCAGCGGGATGATCGCGAAGGCTCCCCACCACAGGCCCGCCGAGGCCAGGCAGATCCGTACCGCCTCGCCCTCGCTGAGCCCGAAGGAGTCGTGGCCCAGGTAGAGCACCAGGTTGACCACCAGCATCAGCGAGCCCGCCGTGTAGCCGAAGGCCCAGCCCCGCGAGGACACCGCGTCCCGCTCGTCCGGCGTGGAGATCTGCGGCAGGTAGGCGTTGTACAGCACCATCGAGACCGACAGCGCGGCGTTCGCGACGACCAGCAGCACCCCGCCCAGCAGGTAGCGCTCGCCGCCCAGGAAGAACATCCCGGCGGTGGCCGCCGCGCCCGTGTACGCCGCCACGGCGAGCAGCGGCTTCTTCCGGCCGGTCCGGTCGGCGACGGCCCCCACCAGCGGCATGAGCAGCAGGGCGAGGATCACCGAGGCCGAGACCGAGTAGGCGAAGAAGGACCCGACCCGCACCGGGATGCCCAGCGGGTGCACGAACCCGGGGGTCCCGTCGGCCTTCGCGGCGGCCTCGGCCACCGAGGTCAGGTAGGGCCCGAGGAACACGGTCAGCACGCTCGCCGAGTACACCGAGACGGCGAAGTCGTAGAAGTACCAGCCGCGCTGCTCGCGCTTGCGCGCGGCCGCGCCGGCTCTGCCGTCCTCGGCCCCCGGTTCCGCTTCGTCCGTGGTCTGCGCACTCATGGGTGCCCCCTCGCTGGTCCCCGTACCGCACGGGCCGCCGGATCCGCGCGGTGGCCGTACGGGCTCGTCAGGCCCAGGCCCCGCGCTGCTCCAGCACCGTGCGCAAGATGTCGATCCGGTCGGTCATGATGCCATCGACTCCCAGGTCGAGCAGCGCCCGCATGCGTTCCGGTTCGTTCACGGTCCAGACGTGCACCTGGAGTCCCCGCGCGTGCGCGGTCCGTACGAAGCGCCGGTCGACCACCCGGACGCCTCCCTGGGTCTCCGGAACCTGCGCCGCCACCGCGCCGACGCGCAGCGCGAACGGGATCGCCAGCGAGCGAAGCCGCAGGCCCAGTACCCCGCGCACCCCGTACGAGGTCGCCAGCCGGGGGCCGGCGATCTTCTGCGCCCGGGCCACCCGGCTCTCCGAGAACGAGCCCACGCAGACCCGGTCCCAGACGCCCGCCCGCGCGATCAGGTTGACCAGCGGGTGCACCGCGGACTCGGCCTTGATGTCGATGTTCCAGCGGGCGTCGGGGAACTCCTCCAGGAGCTCCTCCAGCAGCGGCAGCGGCTCCTTGCCGCCCACCCTGGCCTCCCGCAGCCGGCTCCAGGGCAGCTCGCAGATCCGCCCCCGCGTGTCCGTGACCCGGTCGAGGGTGGAGTCGTGGAAGGCGACCAGCTTCCCGTCGAGCGTGGCGTGCACGTCGGTCTCGAAGTACCGGTAGCCCGCGTCGGCCGCACGGCGGAACGCGGCGGCGGTGTTCTCCAGCCCGTCGGCGGCCCCGCCGCGGTGCGCGAAGGGGATCGGACCGTGGTGGTCCAGATACGGGTGGCGAGGGGGTCGTTGCGTCACGGCGGCAGTATGCCCCCTGCGCGGGCGCGCGCCCGACCGGACCCTCGCCCGGGCGGCCGGGCCCTCTGGCCCTGAGAGAGCCGCGCATGACAGTCTGGGGCTACGGAAGCAATCCAATACCGGTCGCCTCGGGGGCCGGTCGGGGCCAATTCGACGAAGGTGGACCGGACAGCATGGCTCAGTGGACCTCGGCGGTCGGCGCCGCACAGCTCGCCCGCCTGATCGGCTCCCAGCAGCGGCCGCCCGCCGCGGCCGGCGCCCGCAAGCCGCCCGCGTACCGCACCCTCGCCGACGGGATCCGGCTGCTCGTCCTCGAAGGCCGCGTCCCCGTCGCCGCCCGGCTGCCCGCCGAACGCGAGCTGGCCGTCTCCCTCTCCCTCAGCCGCACCACCGTCGCCGCCGCGTACGAGGCGCTGCGCGGCGAGGGGTTCCTCGAATCCCGCCGGGGCGCCGGCAGCTGGACCTCCGTACCCGCCGGGAACCCGCTGCCCGCGCGCGGCCTGGAACCCCTGCCGCCCGAGTCCCTCGGCTCCATGATCGACCTAGGCTGCGCCGCCCTCCCGGCCCCCGAGCCCTGGCTCACCAAGGCCGTCCAGGGCGCCTTGGAGGAGCTCCCCCCGTACGCGCACACCCACGGGGACTACCCCGCCGGGCTGCCCGCGCTGCGCCGGATGCTCGCCGACCGGTACACCGAGCGCGGCATCCCGACCATGCCCGAGCAGATCATGGTCACCACCGGGGCGATGGGCGCCATCGACGCCATCTGCAGCCTCTTCGCCGGACGCGGGGAGCGGATCGCCGTCGAATCCCCGTCCTACGCCAACATCCTCCAGCTCATGCGCGCCGCGGGCGTCCGCCTCGTACCGGTCGCCATGGGCGACGGCCTCGCCGGCTGGGACATGGCCGTGTGGCGGAAGGTGCTGCGTGACGCCGCGCCCCGCCTCGCGTACGTCGTCGCCGACTTCCACAACCCGACCGGCGCCCTGGCCTCCGAGGACCAGCGTCGCGCGATGGTCGAGGCCGCCCGCTCGGCCGGGACCGTGCTCGTCGTGGACGAGACCATGGCCGAGCTCCGGCTGGATCCGGACGTGGCCATGCCGCGCCCGGTGTGCTCCTTCGACCCGGCCGGATCCACCGTGATCACCGTCGGCTCGGCCAGCAAGGCCTTCTGGGCCGGGATGCGGATCGGCTGGGTCCGCGCGGCGCCCGACGTCATCCGGAGCCTGGTCGCCGCTCGCGCCTACGCGGACCTGGGCACTCCGGTGCTCGAACAGCTCGCGGTGAACTGGCTCATGCGGACCGGGGGCTGGGAGGAGGCCGTCGGAATACGCCGCGACCAGGCCCGCGAGAACCGGGACGCGCTGGTCGCGGCCGTGCGCCGGGAACTGCCGGACTGGGAGTTCGAGGTGCCGCGGGGCGGGCTGACCCTGTGGGCCCGCGCGGGCGGGCTGTCCGGCTCGCGGCTGGCCGAGGTGGGGGAGCGGGTCGGCGTACGGGTGCCCTCGGGCCCCCGCTTCGGCGTGGACGGGGCCTTCGAGGGGTACGTCCGGCTCCCGTTCACCGTCGGCGGCCCGGTGGCCGAGGAGGCCGCGGCCCGGCTGGCGGCGGCGGCCCGGCTGGTCGGCACGGGCGCGGGCGGCAGCGGCGCCGAGCCGCCGCGCACCTTCGTGGCGTAGGAGAGGCGGTTACGGGGCTTCGGCGGGCACCTCGGGGATCTCCGCGGAGTCCATCGCAGGGGCCTGCGCCTGCGCGGGGGGCTGGTGGCCCGGGAGCGGCTTGCCCGGGGTGAGGTGGTCCCCGGCCCCGGACGCCCGGCGGGCGGGGAGCAGCTCCAGTACCGCCTGGCGGTGCGCCGCGGGCGTGGCGTCGTCGTACGGGTCCGGCGTGGCGGGCACCTGGAGCCGGTGCACCGGACCCGTGCCGAGCCGCGCGTACCCCCGCCCGGGCGGGACCTGCGCGGGCGGAGTGGTGTGCGGCGGCAGCCCCAGTACGTCGGCGATCTGCTGGATCGCGGCGGGCCCGAGCACCACCCGCGCCCGGGTGTGCTGCCAGACGGCGTCGTTCAGCAGCTCCAGGTGGTCGAACTGCTCGGCCACCACCACCGTGATGTGCGCGGCACGGCCGTGCCGCAGCGGCACCTGGAGCTGGCCGAGCGGATCGGGGTGCCCCTCGGCGACGGCCAGGTGCGCCAGCACGCTCGGCTGGTCCAGCAGGATCCACAGCGGGCGCCGGGTGTCCTCGGGCGCCGGGCGGCCCGTCTCGCGGGCCCGGTGGCCGGCGATCAGCCGCCGCTCCGTCTCGTGCGCGGCCCACTCCAGCGTGGCCAGCGCTCCCGTCGGGCCGCATTCCACGGCCAGGACGCCCGTACGGCCCGAGAGGCAGGCGTACTCGCCGGTGCCGCCCCCCTCGACGACCAGTACGTCGCCCCCGTGCCGGAGGGCCTGGAGGGCGATCGAGCGCAGCAGGGTGGAGGTGCCGCTGCTCGGCTGGCCGACGGCCAGCAGGTGCGGCTCGGTGGAGCGCGGTCCGGTGCGCCAGATCACCGGCGGCACGTCGCGCGGCTCGTCACCCTCCACGACGGGCAGCGTGCGCTGCACGCCGCCGGCGTCGGTGAAGCCGAGCACGGTCTCACCGGGCGAGGTGACGAAAGGCTGGGCGGCGATGCCCGTGGGCAGCGCCGCCAGCACGCTCAGGTCGAGCTGGTTGCCCTCCTCGTCCCAGTCGAAGCGGTACTCCCGTCCGCGCCCGGACTTGGCGTGCAGCAGTGACTCGATCCGGGCCCGCGAGGGGGCCTCGCCGTCGGTGAAGTAGGCCGGGTAGCGGATGCGCAGCCGGGTGACGCGGCCCGCCTCGTCGAACTCGTAGCCGCTGAAGGCCTGGTCCCAGTCCCCGCCGTGGGCGAAGAGCGGATTCGGGTCCTCCGGGATGGAGAAGTACGGCACGAGGGCTTCGTAGAGGGAGCCGAGCCGCTCGGTCTCGGCATCGCTGGGACCGGTCTTCACCGGGGAGCGGTCGCGTCCTTGCCAGGCTGCCGCCGCCATGAGGGTGATCAGGGCGAGCAGCGGACCGTAGGGGACGAGCGCGACCACGAGGACGCAGGCCGCTGCCAGGAACAGCGCGGGACCACGCTTGTCCTTGGGGGTCTCGGCCCACTTGCGCCGCCCGGCGGAGGCCAGGATGCGCAGGCCGCGTCCGATGACGAGGAGCGGATGGAGGACGTCCGTGGCGCTGTCGGCGGCCGTGCGAGCGAAGTCGCGGCCCCGTGCCAGCGACGCTGTGCCGCTGCTGAGGATGCGGGGAAGTGGGCGCCGGGCCACGGGCGTCTCCTGGAGTTGTGGGTGTGGCGGGGTACGTCGGGTGTGGCTGGGTGTTCTCGGTACCACTCGCTCGGCGGGCCCTAGAGCTTGATCCCGCCGAGCAGGCTCGCGAGGCTCGCGGTGCTCGCCGTGATGCTGGGGGCGATCGCGGAGCCGGCGAGGAAGAAGCCGAAGAGCGCGCAGACGAACGCGTGCGTCAGCTTCATCCCGTCCTTCTTGAAGAACAGGAAGCAGATGATGCCGAGTAGGACGACACCTGAGATGGACAGGACCATGAGAGGTTCTCCTGGTGGGTGGGGACAGTCACCATCAGTTGTTCCAGGCTCACAGGAAGTATCAATGCGACAAAAGGTGCATACGGGTGAATCTCCGGGTTTTTCACTTGACCGGCCCTCCCCGGCTGGCGCGTCCGGGGCGAAGGGGGTCAAGGGCGATCTTCGCCCCGGCCGGTCCCGCTCCTGTGCGGGACCGGGCGCTACCCTGACGATTCACCCGTACGGACGCGGCTCCGTACGCCCCCTTGCCCGCCCGGCCTGGGGAAACATCACGCCATCAGCCAGCGAAAGGCGGTACGAACGATGAGCGAGCACACCCCGGACGGCTCCGGCCCCGGCACCAACGGCGTCCCCGACGAGGACGTCATCGAACTGGCCACCAAGATCTTCGACCTCGCCCGCCAGGGTGAGACCGAGACGCTCACCGCGTACCTCGACGCGGGGGTCCCCGCCAACCTCACCAACGACCGCGGCGACACCCTCGTCATGCTCGCCGCCTACCACGGCCACGCCGCCACCGTCACGGCCCTGCTGGCCCGCGGCGCCGAGGCCGACCGCGCCAACGACCGCGGCCAGACCCCGCTGGCCGGCGCCGTCTTCAAGGGCGAGGAGGCCGTCATCCGCGCGCTGCTCGCCGCGGGCGCGGACCCGACCGCCGGAACCCCCTCCGCCGTGGACACCGCCCGCATGTTCGCCAAGGCCGACCTGCTGGAACTCTTCGGAGCCGAGTAATCCGTTTTCTGGCGCCACCTGGGCACCGATCGGCCGACGCGGACCTCACGGGTTGGTCACGGCGGCCGTAAATGTGGTCGCGGTGCACAAACCGGCTGGGTCATCATGGCGTCGGATTCGATTCGCGAACATGACGGACGGGCAGGAGCGGGCTGGACGCGAAGGGTGTCCCGACCCACCACCTGCCGAACCGGCCGCCATGGCCGCGAAGCACCGACGAGAGTGAGAAGGCAATGGTCTACATCGAGCGGAACATGACGGCGGACGTCCTCACATGCTGTTACGCGGCCCTGTGAATCCCGATTCCCGGTTGCGTCCCCAGCTTGATTTGAGGCCATTCCCATGTTCGAACCAGTCATAGCGCCTAGCGGCACCCTGCTCGGGCTCCTCCAGCGGGGTCGCGGCGACGGCACGCTGCACGCCCTGGCCGCACCCAGGGCCGAGGCCCTCGCGGCGCTCAACCAGTGCGTGCTCCGCGACCCGCGCCAGGACTGGCGGGTCGAGAACCGCTCCCTGTACTACGCCAGGCTCTACCTGGACCTCGACGGCCCCCTCGGCGAGATCGAGACCCACCTCTTCAGCGCCGACGACCTCGTCGACGAGGAGGACCACCGGACCGGCCTCGCCCTGTCCGTACTGGGCCACCTCGCCTCCTACGGCCGCGACGACGCGCTCATGCTGCTGCGCCGGTACGCAGCCTCCGGCGCCAACTGGGCGTGGGCCCTCGACGAACTCGCCCTGCGCGACGACGACGAGGGACTGCGCGGCCTCGCCACCCCCATCCTCGCCAGATTCCCGGCCACCGCCGACGGCGAGGCGCGGCTGGCCGCCGCCGTCCGCGACGCGTACGAGCCGCGGCCCTGGTGCCTGTGGGAAGAGACGCCCGAGTTCGGCGAGCGGTTGCGCGCCGCCCGCCAGCAGGGCTCCTTCGACCGCTGGCAGCGCCAGCTGACGCCCAGCGGGCCCCGCCCCGGCTGGGGAGTCCAGGCCGTCTTCGACTGGGCCGCCGACGGCCTGAGCCGCGGCACCCCGCTGCACGTCCCCGCCGCCCGCTGCCTCGCCGCGGTGGCCGCCCCCGAGGACCGCTCCGCGATCCTCGCGGCCGCCGCCGGAGCCGCCGGCGAGGCGGCCCGGGCCACCGCCCTGCACCACCTGGTCGTCGCCGAACCGGACAACCCGGCCGTCCTCGACCTCATCGAAGCCGCCGGGGACGAGCCCGCCGTGGCCGCCTACGAGCGCATGTACAGCCCCGCCGCCATCGACCGGGCCCGGCTCTGGGCCCACCGCCCCGACGCCCTCGGAGCGGCCGCGGCGGCCCTCCTCGCCACCCGCGGCGGCGCCGAGGACACGAACCTCGTCCTGAGCGCCCTCCGCTCCACGGTCCGCGGCGCGGGCCCGGACAGCCTGAGGCTGTTCCCCCTGGTCGACGGAGCCGGCCGGCTCGCCATCGGCTGCGCGGCACCGGTGCTGCGCCACGTCTACCGCGAGACGTCCTCGTCCCACCTGCGCGGCCGCGCGGCGCGCGCCCTGGCCAGCACGGACCCGTCCTTCGCGGCGGGCTTCGCGGTCGAGTGCCTGTGGGACTGCGAGGAGACCACCCGCGAGGTGGCGGCCCACCACGCGGAAACGGCCGACGCCCGTGTAGCCCCCCGGCTGCGCCACCTGGCGGCGGACCCGGCGGAGGAAGAGGAAGTCCAGTCGGCGGTCCGGAGCCGGATAGCGCCGGAGTCGGCGGTGTAGGTCCGGGCTGCGGTGTCGGGTGTCCGGTATTCACGTCGGACGGAATGGGACAGGGTTGGGGGGTTCCCGGCAGTCTTTGGCATTCCGGTTCGGTCCGGCCCGTCAAGGGCGCTCACTGCGTTCGCGTCGCTTCGCGATGGCCTTCGGCCACCCTTGACCGACCGGCCCGAACCGGAATGCCAAAGACTGCCGGGAACCCCCCAAAGAAACGGTCAGGGGGGACCATGCCCACCTCTCGGGAGCGAGGCGCCTGGCCGGGAGCTCTGCCTCCCGGCAACGCCGCCCTCCGGGCGGAAAGACAGCCGAACCCGCCCCCAGCAGCATCCGACTAACAGAAGGCCGGCAGGGCGCGTCAGATCGCTACGCGCTCCTCACGGCTTGGCGACTGCGGACGTCTGTGGCTGGTCAGCTCAGCTCGTAGTCGAACCACACCCGATGGGTGCCGTCGGCATCGACGGTCAGCCCACCGGATCCGGCGATGCCGGTGAGTCGGCCGGTGCCACTGGACGGCACGATGGCGAAGAACTCGTTGACACGGTCACTGCCGTGCGTCGTGGCGGAATGCGCGAAGTTGAACGCACCCTCGCGACCGTTCAGCGTGCCTTCGAAGGACTCCATGGCCAGGTAGGTGCCAACACCCGCCGTGTGGTCGAACGCAGAGGTGAACAGCGTGGCCGAACGGCCGACGATGTCACCCTCGAAGTGCTTCTCCATCGTCATCACGCCCACCGGAACTCCGGTGGCCACAGGGGGAGACGGCACGACGTCGGTCGGGTCGAAGGCTTTGACGCTGAACGTTCCAGAAGCTCTCATGCCTCGATCGTAAGGACGCCCACTGACAACGCGCCCTGACCAGCCCACGGCGACCGTTCGCCGCCGGCCGGTCCGCGCTGTGTAGCGATCGTGGGCGGCTTATGTCCGGCCACAGACGGGTCGCGGTCGCCGGGCAATGAGGAGCACGTAGCGATCTGACGCGCCTGGCCCCCGTTTGGTACTTGGGTGCTGCTGGGGGCTGGTGCGGGTGTCTTTCCGCCCGGAGGGCGGCGTTGCCGGGAGGCAGGGGTCCCGTTCAGGCGTCTCGCGTCGCCCTCCCTGGAACGGTTCCCCCTGACCGTTTCTTTGGGGGGTTCCCGACAGTCTTTGGCATTCCGGTTCGGGCCGGTCGGTCAAGGGTGGCCGAAGGCCATCGCGAAGCGACGCGAACGCAGTGAGCGCCCTTGACGGGCCGGACCGAACCGGAAGGACAGTGAGACTGGCGGGAAGTCCCCAACCCTGTCCCATCCCGCCCGACCCGTATGCCGGTCACGCCCGCGCCCTCACGAACCGCACCCCGACCCCCGGTCGGGCCTGGGCCGCCGCGTTGAGGGCGGGGCCGGGCGGGACCACGCCGAGTACCGGGTAGCCGCCCGTGACCGGGTGGTCGGCCAGGAAGACCACCGGCAGGCCGTCCGGGGGGACCTGGACCGCGCCCAGGACCATGCCCTCGCTCGGGAGTTCGCCCGGGCGCGACCGGAGCAGCGGTGGGCCCGCCTCCGTGCGCAGGCCGATGCGGTTGGACATCGCCGACACCCGGTACCCGGAGCGCCAGAGCCCCGCGATCGACTCCGGGGTGAACCAGTCGGCCCTGGGCCCCAGCCGCAACGGCAGCAGCAGTTCCGCCCCCGGCCCCGCCCCCGCCGCCCCCGTCACGTCCGCCCCGGTCACCGGGTCCCGCCCCGCCGCCCCCACCGGCAGCACCGCCCCCGCCGCGAGCACGTCCGGGCCCAGGCCCGACAGCAGGTCCGTCGCCCGGCTGCCCAGGACCGGCGGTACGGCGAAGCCGCCCCGGACCGCGACGTAGCTGCGCAGCCCCGACACCGCCCGGCCCACTTCCAGCTCGGCCCCGGCCGGGAGCCACACCGGCTCGCCCCAGGCGACCGGGCGTCCTGAGGCCCGTACCGCGCAGGACGCTCCCGTGACCGCCACCGTGAGCGGGGCCAGCGCCCGCAGGGCGACCCCGTCCAGGGTGGTCTCCAGGGTCGCGGCGTCCGCAGGGTTGCCCAGCAGCCGGTTGGCCAACGCGTGCGCCCCCGCGTCCAGGGCGCCCGACCGGGGGACCCCGAGGTGCGCGTACCCGGGCCGGCCCCGGTCCTGGACGGTGGTCAGCGCCCCCGCGCGGAGCACCAGCAGGGCGCGCGCCCCGCTCATGACCCGGCCTCCTCGAACCGCACCCGCAGCCCGGGCGCGAACAGCGCCGCCGGTTCCCGCTCCGGGTCCCACAGCACCGCGTCCGTGGCCCCGATCAGCTGCCAGCCGCCGGGGGAGGAGCGCGGGTACACCCCGGCGTACTCGCCCGCCAGCGCCAGCGAGCCCGCCGGGACGGCCGTGCGCGGCGTGGCCCGGCGCGGTACGTGCAGGTGCTCGGGGAGCCCCGTCAGGTACCCGAACCCGGGTGCGAAGCCGCAGAAGGCCACCCGGAACACCAGCGAGCCGACGATCTCCGCGACCTCCCGCGCCCCCACCCCCCACAGCCGGGCCACCTCGGCCAGGTCCGGTCCGTCGTACCGCACCGGGACGGTGATCAGCGGCCCCTCCGTTTCCGCCAGCGGCGGCACCTCCCAGCGGGCGATCCGCTCCGCCAGCGCGCGCGGCTCCCGCACCCCGTCCAGGAGTACGGTCCGGGCCGCCGGCACGATCTCGCGTACCGGGCCGAGTTCCGCGCGGCGCCGCAGCAGCTCGGCGTGGAGCGCGGCCACCTCCGCCGCGGAGTCCACTTCGAGCAGCAGTCCCTCGGAGCCCGCCACGAGGGCCCTCACGCGAACGCCTCCACCCGCACCCCGGCCGCGCGCAGCGCCTCCCGCACGCGCAGCGCGAGGCCGGCCGCCCCCGGGGTGTCCCCGTGCAGGCACAGCGAGCGCGCGGCGACCGGTACCGGGGCCGTCCCGTCGGCCGGGGTCACCGCCCCCTCGACGGCCATCCGTACCGCGCGCGCGACCACCGCGTCCGGATCGTGCAGCACCGCCCCCGGCTCGCCGCGCGGTACGAGCGTCCCGGCGGGCGTGTAGGCCCGGTCGGCGAAGGCCTCCGGTACGGCGGCCAGCCCGGCCTCCGCCGCCGCCGCGAGCAGCAGCGACCCGGGCAGCCCCAGTACGGGAAGACCCTGTGCCCCGGCCGCCAGCCGGACCCCGGCGACGACCGCGCCCGCCTGGCCCGCGTCGTGGACGGTGCGGTTGTAGAGCGCGCCGTGCGGTTTCACGTACGACACCCTCGACCCGGCCGCCCGGGCGAAGACCTCCAGCGCCCCGATCTGGTACGCCACCTCGTCGGCCAGCTCATCCGGCGGCACGTCCATGGAGCGCCGCCCGAAGCCCGCCAGGTCCCGGTAGGCGACCTGCGCGCCGATCCGTACCCCCCGCTCCGCCGCGCGCTCGCACACCCGTCGCATGATCGACGGGTCCCCGGCGTGGAAGCCGCACGCCACGTTGGCGGACGTGACCACGGACAGCAGCGCCTCGTCGTCGGTCAGCGTCCAGCGCCCGAAGCCCTCGCCGAGGTCGGCGTTGAGGTCGATCAGGGGGGTGATCCTGGGTGCGATCATGGAAGCCATGCGGTGAGCGTAGAACAGCGCCCGGACCGCCGTGCCGGGTTCCCCGTCGCTCCGGGACCGATCCGGCCGAACCATGCCGTTTGGGATGTTGTCCGTATCAGCGCCTAGTCTTTGTCCGTGACTCTCCCTGCCCCGGCGAAGCCCCTCTCGTCCCCGGCGCCGGGCCCGGCCGCCGACGAGGGCCTGGCCCGGCGGCTGCGCGCGCTCGCCTGCACCGCCCCGCTGCACGACCTCGACGTACGCAAGGCCAACCTGGCCGGCGAGTACGGGGGCTACGCGATGGCGGAGGTCGCGCTCGCCGCGATCGACCTGGTCACGCTCAACATGGACTTCGACACCGGTGCCGACCACGAGCAGATAGTGGCCCGGCTGCTGCCCCGCGTCGCCGCCCAGGCGCCCGTCCGCCCGGCCGCCGAGCACGAGCGGGTGGCCCGCTGGGTGCTGGAGAACCTGATCAACGTCGGCAGCGTCGACCGGGGCTTCCGCGCGATCTACGGCACGTTCGGCCCCGACGGGGTGTACGTACGCCGCGACTACGACTTCAAACTCATCGAGGAAGTCCCGGGGTACGGCGGCGGCGTCTACCTGCGCACCACCGACGAGGCCGTCAACGTCCTGGTCGGCGCCCTCGACACGGACGTCACCAGCGCGCAGATCGCCGCCGAGGTCAAGCTGGAGGTCCTGATCAGCCGGGGCCGCCTCGCCGACGCGCAGCTCGCCGCCGAACAGGCCCGCTACCGCACCGTCCAGTACGCGGAGACGCTGCGCCGCACCCTCGACGCGACGCGGCGCAACGTGCGCGCCGTGGACTGGCTCCAGGCCGTCCCCGACATGATCGCCGAGGCCCTCGACCACGTCGCCGACCGCTACCGGCACGAGAACGCGATCCTGACGAACATCCGCCGGGCCCGCGACGAGGCCGAGGACCCCGAGAACAAGCGCCGCGCCGCCGAGCTGGTGGACATCGTCAAGGACTGCATCCGCCGCCACACCCAGCTCCAGTCCCGCCTCTTGGACGCCGGCCCGCTGTTCCGCGCCGAGCAGGACCGGCAGGCCTTCGCCGCCCCCGCGCCGCGCTCGGGCATCGACCTGTACGGGCAGCTCGTGGCCCCCGTCCTGCCGCTCCCGCTGGAGCAGGCCTGCCGGGTCACCGACGCCTTCTTCGCGGCCGGCGCCGGCCTGCGCACCCCCGTCTCCGTCCGCGCCGCCGACCTCGTCGAGATACTGCTGACCCCGCCCGTGGAGCGGGAGCACCTCGGCGTGGAGATGCCGGAGCCGGACCTCATCGCGACCCCGGACGACAGCCGCTTCAGCGAGGAGCAGCTCGCCCGCGCCATGGAGCTCCTGGACCTGCCGCACGACGCCCCGCGCCGGCTCTCCGGGCTGCTCGCGCAGGCCCGCCGCGGCGACCCGGAGCTCCCGTACCTGGTGGCCCTGCTGGCCGTCCACGCGGCGAGCCCGGCGGTCGGCACCGCGTACCGCCAGGGCGAGGAGCGGCTGCTCTTCGCCGTGGACGACGGCACGCAGTTGGAGGACCCGGAGTTCGGCGGCGCCGACCTGATCGTCGGCACGGCCCTCCTCGACGCCGCCGGCATGGCCGCGGCCCGCTCGGAGGCGTCGTGACCACCGCCCCCGCCGGGCCCCCGCCGCCTGGCCACCGCCCCACAGCCGGATCCGAAGCCGGAGCCGGACTCCGCACCGCGCGCGCGGCCGCTACCCGGGCCGGCGCCGGGGACGCAGACCGTCCTTCGGCTGGGGCCGGGGGCCGTGCCGCTGTGGGTGCCACGGGCCGTGGCACCCCCCGGGCCGGAGGCCGCCGGGCCGCCGGGGCTCCGTACCCGGAACGGACCCCGCCCGCCGCCGGGCCGGCCCGGGCGCAGCGCCCCACGGCCACCGCACACCACGCACACCGCACCGCCGAGGAGACCCACCCGTGAGCGACCACCACGCCGAGCACCCCGCGTGGAGCGAGCCCGACGCGCCGTCGGCTCCCGTCGCGCCCGCCCCCGGAGGGACCGCCCCCGGAGGGACCGTCACGCCCGCCGACGCCGCGGACGCGGCCCGGCTCGTCGCCTTCGGGCTCCAGCCCAAGCTGCTCCCGGCCCGCGACGCCGAGTACGCCGAACTGCTGCGCCGCTACCGCGAGGACCCCGCCTTCGGGCGGCTCGCCGACGCCGTCGCCACCGGGCTCGGCCTCGTCGTCCTGGAGGTGTCCCCGCGCGCCGGCATGGCCGTCGCCGCCGGCGAGGACTCCGTCTTCGCCGTGCGCATGGGCGACTACGCCCGCCGCACCACCGCCGACTCCGCCGACCGGTTCCTGCACGGCCTCGCGCACCTCGCCGTCGCCGCCCTCGCCTTCCCCCGGCCCGAGGACCTCGCCGACGACGGCTACATCGGCCGGATCACCGTCAACGGCGTCGACGCGTTCGTCCGCCAGACCTGCCGCCGCCTGGAGGAGCGCGCCGAGGAACTCGGCGAGAACACCGACCCCGCCTCCGACGCCCCCGGCCTGGAGGCCGCCTGGCGCGTCTACGCCCGCCGCAGCGCGACCGGCGCCACCAAGGACGCCCGCCGCCTCGCCGGATCCACCACCGGCATCGTCGGCAAGGCCGCCGCCTTCCTCACCGACTCCGGGTTCCTCCAGCGCACCGGCGACGAGTCCGGCGGCACCTACCGCACCACCCCCCGCTACCAGCTCCAGGTCCGCGACATGGCGGGCAGCTCGGCGATGGCCGAACTCCTGGAACTCGGCGTGGTCCCCGTCAGCGACGGCTCCGCCACCCTCCTGCCGCCGCCCGAGGGCGACGACCTGGAGCTCGCGGCCGACGCCGGCCTGCCGTTCCACGCCTGAGCCACCTGCCCTCCGTACCCCTCCGTACCGAGAATTCACGAGAGTCCGCCGCCATGTACGAGCTGTCCCGGATCCGCCTCTACTCCATCGGGCCCGCCGGCGCACGCTACGCCGACACCGTGCTCGACCTGCGCGGAGTGGGCGAACCGGTGCCCCACCCGGCGCCCACCCAGGCGGAGTTCTTCGAGGACGAGCCCACCGGCCCGCCCCGGCGCCCCGCGCCCGCCGGCGTGCTCTTCCTGGAGAACGGCGGCGGCAAGTCCGTCCTGCTCAAGCTGATCTTCTCGGTGATGCTCCCCGGTCACCGCAACACGCTCGGCGGCGCCAGCTCCGGCGTGCTGCGCAAGTTCCTGCTCGCCGACGACTGCGGCCACGTCGCCCTGGAGTGGCAGCACACCCAGACCGGCGAGTGCGTGGTCGTCGGCAAGGTCAGCGAATGGCGCGGCCGCCAGGTCTCCAACGACCCGCGCAAGTTCGCCGAGGCCTGGTACTCCTTCCGCCCCGGCCCGGGCCTCAGCCTCGACAACCTCCCCGTCGCCGAGGCCACCGCAGTGCGCCCGCCCGTCGAAGGCGCCTCCGGCGCCCAGGGCCGCCGCCGCACCATGAAGGGCTTCCGCGACGCGATCACCGACGCCGGCAAGGCGTACCCGCACCTGGAGGTGTACTGGGAGGAGATCCACGACCGCTGGAACGAGCACCTCACCGAACTCGGCCTCGACCCCGAACTCTTCCGCTACCAGCGCGAGATGAACGCCGACGAGGGCGAGGCCGCCGGCCTCTTCGCGGTCAAGAAGGACTCCGACTTCACCGACCTGCTGCTGCGCGCCGTCACCGACACCCGAGACACCGACGGCCTGGCCGACCTGGTCCACGGCTTCGGCAACAAGCTCGGCCGACGCGGCGAGCTGATGGCCGAACGGGACTTCACCGCCGGCTCCGTGGACCTGCTCACCAAGATCGTCGAGGCGGCCGAGACGCGGTCCCGGCTGCGCGACGTCCACGCGGGCGCCGAACGCCGCACGCGCACCCTCGCCCGGCGGCTGTCCGCCCGCGCCGGCGAGGAGCGCGGCCGCGCCGCCGACCTCGCCCAGCGGGTCACCGGCGCCGCCCACGAGGTCACCGCCGCCGAGGCCGCGCGCGACCGCAGCGCCGCCATCTCCGCCGAACTCGCCTACCGGCACGCCTCGCTGGCCCTGACCGTCGCCGACAAGGCCGCCGCCGCGCAGCGCCGCGAGCTCCTCGAAGCCCGCACCCTGCACTCCGCCTGGCAGGCCGCCGAGATCGTCCTGCGCCACCGGGCCGCCGCCGACCGCTCCGCGCGGGTCGCCGCGGCGATCCTGGAGGCCGAGCGGGACGCCGCCCCGGCGCTCGCCGCGCGCGCCACGGCCGCCGCCGAGCTGGTACGGGCCCTGCACACCGCCGCCGAGCACGGGGAGCGGGCCGCGAACGAAGAGGAGGAGCGTTCCGCCGCCCTCCAGGAACTCGGCGAGACCGCCCACCGGGACGCCACCGCCGCCGCCACCGCCGCCCAGCGGGCCCGCAGCGAGGCCGAGCACCTGCGCTCCCGCCTCGGCGAGGTCCAGCAGGAGACCGCCGAGGCCGTCCGGGCCGGCTGGCTCGACGACACCGCCCCCGACGCCGACCCGGCCCGCGCCGCGCTCGCCGCCGCCGACGCGGAGAAGACCGCCGTCGCCGCCTGGGACGAATCCCGCGAGGCCGCCCGCGCCACCGCCGAGGCCGCCCGCGAGGCCGCCGCCGCGGAATCCCGCGCCGAACTCACCGCCGCCCGCGCGGCGGACGCCGCCGACGCGGCCGAGGCCGCACACGACGCCGAGCACCGGGCGGCAGCCTCCCTCGCGGCCGCCCCCGCCTGGCCGACCTCCTGGGCCTCCCCTCGACCCCGGACACCTTCCTCCCGCACCCGCGCCCGGGCACGCCGGGCGCCTCCGCGGGCTCCGCCGCGCCGGCCGGCGCGACCGGAACCGCACCCGGCTCCGCCTCCGGGCGCCCGGGAGCCGCCGGCTCCGGTGCTTCGGCCGGCCACCCCGAAACCGCCGCAGGCGGCGGCCTCCGAGTCGAGGACCTCGACCGGAACGCCGACGACCTGCGTGAGCTGCTCACCCGCGCCGTCGCGGCGGCCGAGCGCCAGCTGTTCGAGCTGCGCACCGCCGCCGCCGACGACGCCCGGATCCTCGGCGCGCTCGGCGACGGCGGGCTGCTGCCCCCCGGCCCCGACGTCCTGGCCACCGTCGAGTACCTCGGAGAGCACGGCATCCCCGCCCTGCCCGGCTGGCGCTACCTCGCCCAGTCCGTGGACCCCGCCGACCACGCCGCCGTCCTCGCCGCCCGCCCCGAACTCGTCGACGGCGTCGTCATCACCGACCCCGACACCCACGCCCGGGCCCGCGAGGTGCTCTCCGGCGCGGCTCTGCTGCCCCGCTCCACCGTCGCCGTCGGTACGGCCGCCGCCCTGCTGGCCCCCGTGCCCCCGGTCGGCGACGATTCCGCCTCCGGGGTGTTCCTCGTACCGCCGAACCCGGCCATGCACGACGAGCACGCCGCCGACGAGGAACGCCAGGCGCTGCGCACCCGCGCCACCGCCCGCGACACCGAGATCCGCGACCTCGCCGCCCGCCTCTCCGGCGACCGCGAACTCGCCGCCCGCCTCGCCTCCTGGCGCACCGGCTGCCCGCCCGGCCGCCTCGCCGAGCTCGCGCAGCAGGCGGAGGCCGCCCGCGCCTTCGCCGAGGAGGCCGACGCCGAGCTCGCGGAGGCCCGTACCGTACGCGCCGAAGCCGACGAGGCCGCCGCCGACGCCGCCCGCGTCCGCGACGAGCGCCAGGACACCGCCCAGCGGGCCCGCCGCGCCGCCGACGCGCTGGCCGGACTCGCCTTCCGGCTGCGCGAACGCGCGGGCTGGCAGGCCAAGGTCCGCGAACTCGCCGACGAGGCCGCCGAGTCCGAGGCGCGCGCCGAGGTCTGCCTCGACCGGGCCCGCGCCGCCGACGAGGACCGCCGCGCCGCCCAGCGCGCCGCGGACGACGCCCGCCGCACCGCCCGCGCGCTGCGCGCCGAACGCGCCGAGATCGCCGGCGCCCCCGAGCCCCTCCCCGAGGACGACGGCGCCCCCAAGGCGCCGCTGCCCGACCTCCGTGAGGCCTACCGGGCCGCCTCCCAGCTCTACGAGAAGGTCGGCGTCGGCGCCGACCTGCGCGCCGAACAGGCCCGCGCCGAAGGCGACGAGAGCGCCGCCCTGGCCGAACTCGACCGGCTCACCAACAAGGTCCGCACCCGCGCCGCCCAGCTCCTCGAAGGCACCGACGGCGCCGACGGCCCCTCCCGGCAGGCCGCGGCCGCCCGCGCCGAGTCCCTCGTCCAGATGCTGGAGTCCCGCGCCTCCACCGCGAGCGAGCAGCTCGGCCGGCTGCGCGGCGAGGCCGAACGGCACGCCCCCGCCGACGGCGAGGCGCACACCGAACTGCCCGAGGAGATGATCCCCGGGGACGTCGAACAGGCACAGGGCCTGCTGCGCACCGCCACCGCCCAGCTCGCCGCCCACGCCGCGGCGGTGGAGAGCGCCAAGGCCGCCCACGCGGACCTGCTGCGCGCCCACCGCACCGCCGAGGACGGCGCCGGCGGCTTCGACGAGCTCGCCGCCCTGCTGCGGGACCTGCTGCGCGACCACGGCCACGACGAGGACGAGCAGTCCCCGGCGCCCCACCCGGGCACCCTGGAGGAAGCCCGCCAGTCCGCCACCGAGGCCCGCCGTTCCCTGCGCGGCTGCGCGGCCGACCTCTCGGCCGCCGAGGCGGCGGTGCGCGAGGCGAGCGACATCCTCGTCCGGCACGCCAACGCCAACCGCTACGAGCAGGTGCGCACCCCCGCGCGCCAGCAGATCCGCGAACTGCCCGCCTCCGCCCTGCCCGAGCACGCGGCCGCCTGGGCGGCGGCCTTCGCCCCGCGACTGCGCGTCCTCACCGACGAGCTGGCGCAGCTGGAGCGCAATCGCGACAGCATCGTCGACCGGCTGCGCGGGCTGGTGGAGTCGGCCCTGGCCACCCTGCGTTCCGCCCAGCGGCTCTCCCAGCTCCCCGAGGGCCTGGGGGAGTGGTCGGGCCAGGAGTTCCTGCGGATCCGCTTCGAGGAGCCCGACCAGGCCACGCTCACCGAGCGGCTCGGCGAGGTCATCGACGAGGCGACCCGCTCCGCCGTCAAGAAGAACAGCGCCGCCTCCTTCGGCGAGGGCCGCCGCGACGGCATGTCACTGCTGCTGCGCGGCGTCCAGGCGGCGCTGGAGCCCAAGGGCATCGCGGTGGAGATCCTGAAGCCGGACGCGGTGCTGCGCGCCGAGCGGGTCCCCGTCGGACAGATGGGCGATGTCTTCTCCGGCGGGCAGCTGCTGACCGCCGCGATCGCGCTGTACTGCACGATGGCGGCGCTGCGCAGCAACGACCGGGGCCGCGACAAGCACCGCCACGCGGGCACGCTGTTCCTCGACAACCCGATCGGCCGCGCGAACGCCACGTACCTGCTGGAGCTCCAGCGGGCCGTGTCCGACGCGCTCGGCGTCCAGCTGCTGTACACGACGGGCCTGTTCGACACCACGGCCCTCGCCGAGTTCCCGCTGGTCATCCGGCTGCGCAACGACGCGGACCTGCGCGCGGGCCTGAAGTACATCAGCGTGGAGGAGCACCTGCGTCCGGGCCTGCCCCAGCAGTCCCCGGACGAGGAGACGATCCACGGAGAGATCACGGCGACCCGGATGTTCCGCCGCTCGACGGTAGGCGCCTGACCCGGGCGCCCGGCCGGCGCCCGCCCAGGGCACCCCGACCAGTGCACGCCGCCCAGGCCCCCGCCGACCCGGTTGCCTGGTCGGGGGCATGCCGGACATGCCCTGCCCAGGCCCCGGGATCCGGCCCGGCCCCGGGCCAACCCGGCAAGGCCCCGCCGTCAGCCCCGACCGGCGCCCGTCTGGTACCGCCGGTCACCGGCCGGCGCATGCCAGGCGGCGACGCGTCCACCGGCCGCCGTATCGCCCTGCTGCGCCCGTATTCGGCCGCCCTGCGCGGACGGAGCCCCCGTCCGGGCCTCGCGGCGCCGGGCCCGCGCCGTACTGCTCGGCTGCGACACCACCCCGTACCGCTGGTTCCACATCTGCCGGGTGATCAGCACGTCCAGCACCCCCCATGTGGCCACGACGGTCCCGGCTATCGCGCCGAGCGCCATCGGCAGCGCCAGCCAGGAGCCGGTGATCATCAGGAAGAAGGTGATCGTCGCCTCCGTCAGCGTGACGGCCACGATCAGCACCGCCCGCACCGCCGAGGTCCGCACCGGGTCGGGCAGCCTGCGCCGCGGAGCCTCCTCCTCCACCCACAGGGACCGCCCGGCGCCACCCGCGCCGCCGTCCTCGTACATCCGCATGGTCCGCTCACTCCCCTCCACGCGGCCGCCCATACCTGGAAAGACGTTCGGGACGGCCGAGAGATTCCCGGATGCCGGACACCTTCCCCGCGCTTGAACAACGCGGAACGAAGAATTCCAGCCATCCATCACGTAGCGGGAACTGACGCCCCACCAAGTGTCATCTGCCACATATCGGTCCGCTCACGCCCGGAATGAGCGGACAACTAGTGATCTCCGCCAACGCATCCGGCCGAAAACGTCCGGACACGCCTTCGAAGCCGCACGGTGGCAGTAGTAGGCTCACGCCGTTTAAATGACGGAACACCGACCCCCGCCAATGGGGTTGAGCTGGGGGAGGCTGGGGAGGCCATGCGCTTTCGCGGGAAGTCCATCCGCCGGAAGATCGTGGCGTTGCTCCTTGTGCCGCTCGTCTCCCTGACCGCCCTCTGGGGGTTCGCGACAGTCATCACAGGCCGCCAGGCCCTCCAACTCCTCGACGTGGCCTACGTCATAGACAAGGTCGGCTATCCCATCGAGGACGTCGTCCGCGTCATCCAGAAGGAGCGCCGCCAGACCCTCGTCGTCGTCGGCGACCCCCGCTCCTCCGTCGCCACCGCCGAACTCGCCAAGAGCCGCGCCGCCACCGACGCCGCCGTCGAGAGCATCAGCGCGAGCGCCAAGGACCCCGAAGTCCTCGACGAGCTCAGCGAGAGCACCGCCCAGCGGCTGGACTCCATCCTCGACGCCTTCCGCGGCATCTCCGCGCTGCGCCGCTCCGTCGACCAGAACAGCCTCGATCCCAGCCAGGCCCTGGAGCTCTACAGCCGACTCATCGACCCCTGCTACGAGTTCCTGGTCAACCTCCACGCCCTTGAGAACGTGGAGATGGACAAGCAGGGCCGCGCCCTCGTCGGCATCACCCGCGCCCGCGAGACGCTCTCCCGGGAGGACGCCGTCATCGCCTCGGCGCTCGTCGCCCGCAACGTCGGCGCCGCCGACATCCGGCACGTCTCCGACTTCGCCGCCAACCGCCGCCTGCTGTACGAGTTCAAC
This sequence comes from Streptomyces sp. NBC_01551, assembly GCF_026339935.1. Lineage (NCBI taxonomy): Bacteria > Bacillati > Actinomycetota > Actinomycetes > Kitasatosporales > Streptomycetaceae > Streptomyces > Streptomyces sp. NBC_01551. The sequence continues at coordinate 757,580 of NZ_JAPEPX010000001.1, read as the reverse complement.
CTGGCGATCCTGCCGAGCGAGGACCGGGACCGCTTCGAGTCGTACTGGATGGGCGCCCAGACCCGGGCCCTGCGCGAGGCGGAGGAACGGTTCATCAACGCGGGGGTCACCAAGACCCCGCGCGCCGTCACCGCCGCCCAGTGGGACGAGACGGCCACCAAGGTCCTCGACGACCTCGCCACCATGGGCACCGCGGCCGGTGACGCCTACCAGAAGCGCGTCGAGCCCGCCGCCATGGACGTCCTGATCCAGGCCGCCATCGCCGGCGTCCTCGGCTTCATCGCCCTCCTCGTCTCCGTCGTCCTCTCCGTACGCATCGGCCGCGACCTCGTCCGCGACCTGTCCCGGCTCCGCAAGGACGCCCACGAGGCTTCCGGTGTCCGGCTGCCCAGCGTCATGCGCCGCCTCGCCGCGGGCGAGAGCGTGGACGTCGAAACCGAGGCGCCCCGCCTGCAGTTCGAGAAGGACGAGGTCGGCCAGGTCGCCCTCGCCCTCAACAGCCTCCAGCGCGCCGCCGTCGAGGCCGCCGTCAAGCAGGCCGAGCTCCGCCGCGGCGTCTCCGAGGTCTTCGTCAACCTGGCCCGCCGCAACCAGGTGCTCCTGCACCGCCAGCTGACCCTCCTCGACACCATGGAACGGCGCACCGAGGACACCGAGGAACTCGCCGACCTGTTCCGCCTCGACCACATGACCACCCGCATGCGCCGCCACGCCGAGGGCCTGGTGATCCTCTCCGGCGCCGCACCCTCCCGCCAGTGGCGCAAGCCCGTCCAGCTGATGGACGTCGTACGCGCCGCCGTCGCCGAGGTCGAGGACTACGAGCGCATCGAGGTGCGCCGCCTGCCGCGCCTGGGCATCGAGGGCCCGGCCGTCGCCGACGTCACCCACCTCGTCGCCGAACTCCTGGAGAACGCCACCGTGTTCTCCCCGCCGCACACCGCCGTCCACGTCCACGGCGAGCGCGTGGCCAACGGCTTCACCCTGGAGATCCACGACCGCGGCCTCGGCATGAACCCGGAGGCGCTGCTCGACGCGAACCTCCGGCTCGCCGAGACCCCCGAGTTCGAGCTCTCCGACACCGACCGGCTGGGCCTCTTCGTGGTCAGCCGGCTCGCCCAGCGCCACGGCGTCAAGGTTGTGCTCCAGCACAGCCCCTACGGAGGCACCACCGCGGTCGTCTTCCTCCCGGCCGACCTGCTCACCGACGCCCCCGAGACCAATGGCAACGGCATCCGGCTCACCGACGGCAAGCGCGCCCCGCGCCCCGCGCAGGCCGCCGTCGAGCGCGCCCAGTCCGGCCGTGCCCGCTCAGGCCGCCCGCTGCCCGCCGGGGCCCTGCGCGGCCCGGTGGAGTTGGAGGCCCCGCTCGGCGCCCTCGGACTGGAGGGCATCGACGCCACCGAGGCCCCCGTCGGCCTCGCCGACCTCGACATCCTCGACGACATCACCGGGATCGCCGGGCTCAGCGGCGTCGGCGGCCGCCCGCCCATGGCCACCCTGGACGACGAGACCCCGCCGAACGGCACCCCGCGCAGCTCCCTGCTGGGGCTCCCGCAGCGGGCCGGCGGCTGGAAGAGCGACCGCAACGGAGCCCACCGCAACACCGCCGACCGCAACTCCGTCGACCGGCACACCGGTGACCGCCACGCCGGCGACCGGGGCGGCGCTGACCGGGGCGGCGCCGACCGCTTCGGCGAGCGCGAACCCGACCGCGACCGCGAGCGGGAACCGCTGCCCCCCACCGGCCCGGTCCGCCTCGACCACTCCCGGGTCGAGAAGGTCCGCCCCGACGGCCCCCGCGCCTCCGGCGCCGTACCGCTCCCGCGCCGCAGGCCGACCCCGACCCTGGTCGCCGAGCACGGCCGCCGGGTGGATCCCCGCCCGGTGTCCATGGTCCGGCGGCCCGGGCAGGCGCCCGCCGAGACCGACGCGCCGGCCACCAGTGCCAATCCCGCCCACGGCCCCGGCGGGCTGCCCCGCCGGGTCCGCCAGGCCAGCCTGGCCCCACAGCTCAAGAACGCCCCGGCCGCCGCGTCCGCCGAAGCCGCCGCCGAGCGGCCGGAGGAACGCGACGCGGAGGACGTACGCAACCGCATGTCCGCGCTCCAGCGAGGCTGGACGGCCGGACGCACCGAGTACGCGGCGCAGCAGCGCCGGGTACAGCAGGAGAACGCTCAGCAGCAGTCGGAGACGGGGGCGGGCACGTCCGCCGCCACCGGTCCCGCGACCGAGAACGAGAACGAGGGGGACGGTCGATGACCGCACCGCAGACCGGCAACGACACCAGGGGCCGCGGCTCCGGCCCGCTCAACTGGCTCCTCGACGAACTCGTCGACAAGGTCGCCAGCATCCGCAAGGCGGTCGTCCTCTCCGGCGACGGCCTGCCCACCGGCAGCTCCAAGGACCTGACCCGGGAGGACAGCGAGCACCTGGCCGCCGTGGCCTCCGGTTTCCACAGCCTGGCCAAGGGCGTCGGCCGGCACTTCGAGTCCGGCCGGGTCCGCCAGACCGTCGTCGAGCTGGACGAGGCGTTCCTGTTCGTCATGGCGGCCGGCGACGGCAGCTGCCTGGCCGTGCTCTCCGACGCCGACTCCGACGTCGGCCAGGTCGCGTACGAGATGACCCTGATGGTCAAGCGAGTCGGCGACCACCTGGCGACCGCCCCTCGGACCGGGCTGCCAGCCGGAGGGTGAGTCGGACGGCATGAGCGATTCAGGCCAGGACCACCCCGCCACCACCCCCGCCCACCCGCACTGGTTCGACGACGAGGCGGGCCCCGTGGTCCGCCCGTACGCGATGACCCGCGGCCGGACCAGCCACGCGGGCCAGCACCGGCTCGACCTGATTGCGCTCGTCATCGCCGACTCGGCGGCCGACGACCCGATCTGGGACATGACCCTGTCCCCGGAACACGCCCACATCCTCGGGCTGTGCCGGGAGCACCCCCAGTCGGTCGCGGAACTCGCGGCCGAACTCGACTTGGCGATCGGGGTGGTCCGTGTCCTGATCGGCGACCTGGTCGACGAGGAACTGGTCCATGTGACCCGGCCGGTGCCACCGGCCGAACTGCCCGACGAATCCATTCTGCGTGAGGTGATCGATGGCCTTCGGGCGCTCTAGCCGCACCGGCGCGATGCATGCCGTGTCGCCGGTCGAGCCGCTGACCCTGAAGATCCTGGTCGCGGGCGGCTTCGGGGTGGGCAAGACCACCCTGGTCAGTGCGGTGAGTGAGATCAGACCGCTGCGGACCGAGGAACTGCTCTCGGAACCCGGCGTCGGAATCGACGACACCGGGGGAGTGGAGGGCAAGAACACCACGACCGTGGCCATGGACTTCGGGCGCATCACCCTGCGCGAGGACCTGGTGCTGTACCTGTTCGGCACGCCCGGCCAGGACCGGTTCTGGTTCCTGTGGGACGAGCTGTCCCAGGGCTCGCTCGGCGCGGTCGTCCTCGCCGACACCCGCCGCCTCGCCGACTGCTTCGCCGCCATCGACTACTTCGAGCGGCGGGAACTGCCGTTCGTGGTCGCGGTCAACTGCTTCGACGGCGCCGAGCGCCATCCGGTGGTGACCGTACGGGAGGCGCTGGACCTCGATCCCGAGGTGCCGGTGCTGCTGTGCGACGCGCGCGACCGGGAGTCCGTCAAGGACGTGCTGGTGGGAGTCGTGGAACACGCGATGTCGCTGGCCCGAGCACGCCGGCAGAGCCTGACGGCGGGCGCCTGACGGCGGGCGCCTGACGGCCGGCCCCTGACGGCGGTCGCCTGAGCCGGTCCGCGGCCATGCCCGGACGTGGAGGCGGCCCGTACCCCCGCCGACTGGGGTACGGGCCGCGGCTCTCACGGGGGTCCGGGGGGCCTGCGCGGCGCGAGACTGTGGGGAGAGTGTGAACCCGCCGCCAGGAGCCGTCAAGCGTTCGCACAGGAGGTTCCCCGGCGCCCGCTAGCGGACCGCGATGACCGCCGATCCGTGCCCGAACAGCCCCTGGTTCGCGGTGATCCCCACCCGCGCCCCCGGAACCTGGCGCTCCGCGGCCGTGCCGCGCAACTGCCAGGTCAGCTCGCACACCTGGGCGATCGCCTGCGCCGGCACCGCCTCCCCGAACGAGGCCAGCCCGCCGCTGGTGTTGACGGGGACCCGCCCGCCCAACGCGGTCGCCCCGTCCCGTACGAGCTTCGCCCCCTCGCCCTCACCGCACAGCCCGATGTCCTCGTACCACTCCAGCTCCAGGGCCGTGGACAGGTCGTACACCTCGGCGAGCGACAGGTCCTCGGGACCGAGGCCGGCCTCCTCGTAGGCGGCGCGCGCGATCGACGCCCGGAACGAGCCCGGCGCCGGGCGCACCGCCGTCACCGAGTCGGTGGCGATGTCCGGCAGGTCCAGCACCGTGCGCGGATAGGTCGGCGTGACGGTCGAGACCGCCCGGATCCGCACCGGATCGCTGACGCCCCGGGCCCGGGCGAAGTCCATGCTGGTCAGCACCAGGGCCGCGCCCCCGTCGGAGGTCGCGCAGATGTCCAGCAGCCGCAGCGGGTCGGCGACCACGCCAGAGGCCGCGACCTCCTCGGCCGTCACCGCCTTGCGGTACCGGGCGTTCGGGTTGAGCGCCCCGGCCGCCGCGTTCTTCACCTTCACCTGGGCGAAATCCTCGGCGGTGTCCCCGTACAGGGCCATCCGGCGCCGCGCGTACAGCGCGAAGTACGCCGGGTTGGTCGCCCCCAGTACGCGGAACCGCAGCCAGTCCGGGTCGTCCGGCCGGTCCCCGCCCGCCGGGGCGAAGAAGCCCTTGGGCGCCGCGTCCGCGCCCACCACCAGGACGACGTCCGCCAGCCCGCCCAGGATCTGCGCCCGCGCCGCCCCGATCGCCTGGGCTCCCGAGGCGCAGGCCGCGTACACGCTGGTCACCCGTGCGCCCTGCCAGCCGAGCGCCTGGGCGAAGGTGGCGCCGGCGACGTAGCCGGGGTAGCCGGAGCGCACCGTGTCGGCCCCGACGATGGATCCGACGTCCTTCCAGTCGAGCCCCGCGTCGGCGAGCGCGGCCCGGGCCGCGGCCCGCCCGTACGTGACGAAACTCCGGCCCCATTTGCCCCAGGGGTGCATGCCGGCCCCGAGGACGGCGACATCGGCGCTCACGGCCGCGCCTCCCCGCCGGCCGCCACGGGGCGGAACCGCCAGGTGGTCCAGGTGGTGTCGGCGCTCTCGTCGAGCACGCCGCCCTCCACCTCGACCTCCATGCCGATGGCCAGATCGGCGACACCCACCCCGGGCGCCGCCTGCCCGAGCACCACCATCCCCTCGGCCTCCAGCTCCACCGCGACCAGGGTGTACGGCTCCCAGGGCACGTCCGGGTCGGACACGTACGGGGCGGGCGGCCGGTAGCGCCCGTCGGTGAACGACCAGACCCGCCCGCGAGGGGACAGCGCGACCTCGGCGAGCCCGCCGTCGCCCGGGCAGTGCGGGTTGCGGCAGTACGCGTCCTCGCGCGGGAAGAACACCGCGCCACAGGCGGAACACCGGGTGCCGAGCAGCCGGAAGCCGCCGCCGTCCGGTGCGTCCTCGGTGAACCACCCGCTGACGACGGGGGTGCGTGTGCGTCCCATGGGAACCCCTCCCTGACAGATATCTGACGGATCGTCAGGAGTCTGCCACGGGCGGGCAGTCCTGGCACGGGTTCTCGGCGAGCCACTTCTGCGCGATCACGGAGAGCTCCGCGTCCCGCCCCGCCAGCATCATCCGGATCATCTGCGCGTCCCCGCGCAGCGACCACGCCGGATGCCCGAAGGTGGCCGGATTGTTCCCCTCGATCAGGAAGTGCGCGGGCCACGCGGTCCCGTACCCGATGAGGGGCAGGGCGGCGAGATGGCGCTTGCGGCCGCGCGCCAGCCCGTAGGCCGTCACGGCGAGGCCGGTGAGCGTGCCGGCGAGGTGGATCCAGCGGGTGGCGGCGCGGGAGTGCATGGCGACGTAGTAGGGCCAGAATTCCTCGTACGAACGGAAAGTCATGCCGGGCACGGTACTCAGGGGCGGACGGACCCGACAGACACCGGAAAGTCGAAATGGCGGTCCGGGAACGCCTCCGGCCGGTACGTGAAGTGCCACCACTCCTCCGGCAGATTCACGAACCCCTGCCGCCCGAGCACCTCCTTCAGCCACATCCGGTTCTCCCGCGCGGCCGCCCCCACCCGCCGGTCGTCCGTGTGCGAGAGCGGATCGAAGAAGTCGAACCGGGTCCCCATGTCGACCTCCCGCCGCGCGGGCAGCCGAACGAGCGTCACGTCCAGGGTGCTGCCGCGGCTGTGCCCCGACCGCTCGGCGATGTACCCCTCGGGGATCAACCGGTCCTTCGCGACCGCCGGATAGTACTCCGCCTTCGTCGCCTGATCCGCCGCGTCGCCGGCCCACCGTACGAAGTGGTCCACCGCGCGCTGCGGCCGGTAACAGTCGTACACCTTCAGCGCGTACCCGCCGCGCAACGCCTCCCGCTGCGCCCGCCGCAGCGCCTCGGCGGCCGGCCGGGCGAGCAGACAGACCGGCTCCTGGTAGCCGGGCACGCGCGCGCCGGTGAAATTGTGCGGACCCGCGTACCGCATGTCCTGCCCGATACTCGGGTCCACCTCCGCCAGCGCCACGAACCCCGGAGCCGCCGACCCCGCGGCCAGCCCCGCGACCACCGCCACAACAGCCAACATCCTCATGGCCCTTGGCATACCATCACCGCATGCCGGCACACCTGAGGGACTCGCACTGCTCCACCTGCGGAGCCGTGTTCGACACGTCCGCCTGGCCCCGCGCGTGCTCCGCGTGCGGCGCCGTCACCTACCGCAACCCGCTCCCCGTGGCCGTCACCCTCCTCCCCGTCCACGACGAGGACGGCACCGGCCTGGTGGTCATCACCCGTACGATCGAACCCGCCCTCGGCGGCGTCGCCCTGCCCGGCGGGTTCATCGACTTCGGCGAGGACTGGCGGGACGCGGTGGTCCGCGAACTGCGCGAGGAGACCGGCATCGAGGCCACCGCCTCGGAGGTCGCCCTCGCCGACGCCATGAGCTCCCCGGCCGGCCACCTCCTCCTCTTCGGCCTCCTCCCGCCCCGCCCGGCCGCCGCCCTCCCGCCGTCCGTCGCGACCGACGAGACGACGGGCTGGCACATCCTGCGCACCCCGGAGGTACTGGCCTTCCCCCTCCACACCCGCGCCGCGGCCGCCTGGTTCAAGGGGGGCTACACCCCCGCCGCCGCGTAAACCCGCACGGCGCGCCCCCGCCGGATCCCCGGCGGGGTCCGCTGTGGGCGTGGTCAGAGGCCGCGTATGGTCACGCCGTCGACCGGGGTTCCGGCCTCCGTTTCCACGACCACCGTGTCCCCCGCCCACCGCACCGCGTAGCGTTCGACCTCGCCCGGCTCGAAACCCGGCCCCGGGTCGCGGATCACCACCCCGCCGCCCGTGCGGCCCCGGGCCGGCGCCCACACCTCCAGCCCGACCCCGGACCCGACCCCGGACCCGACCCCGGACCCGACCCCGGACCCGTCGCCGGAGCGGACGGGGAGCACCGCGCCCGCCCGCGCCAGCACCGGGATCCGCCCCTGCGGAGCGTCCAGCAGCACCTGGCCGGGCCCTTCGTACGCCTCCCCCGTCACCGTGTCGTACCACCGCCCCCGCGGCAGCCGGATCGCCCGCCGGTCCGCGCCGCACTCCAGCACCGGCGCCACCAGCAGCGCGTCCCCCAGCAAGAACGCGTCCTCGCAGTCCCGCAGCCCCCGGTCCTCCGGAGCCCCCCACCACAGCGGCCGCACGTACGGCGCCCCCGTCCGCCGCGCCAGATGCGCCAGCGTCACGAAATACGGCCGCAGCCGCTCCCGTTCCGCCAGCACCGCCCGCGCGTGCTCCTCCACTTCCGGGCCGAACTCCCACGGCTCGCGCCGCCCCGCCCAGATCGCCGAGTGGGTCCGGAACAGCGGCAGGTACGAACCCAGTTGCAGCCACCGCAGGTACAGCTCGGGCGACGGGGACCCCCCGAAACCTCCGACGTCCGGCCCCGAGTACGGCACCCCGCACAGACCCAGCCCGAGCACCAGCGCGAGCGACGCCCGCAGCCCCTCCCAGCCCGTCTCCACGTCCCCCGACCACGTGCCCCCGTACCTCTGCATCCCCGCCCACCCCGACCGCGAGAACAGGAACGGCCGCTCGTCCGGCCGCAGTCGCACCAGCCCCTCCCAGCCCGCCCGCGCCATCCCGAGCGCGTACACGTTGTGCGCGGCCCGGTGGTCCCCGCCGGCCCCGTCCAGCGCGTGCCGCGCCGAGCGGGGCAGCGACGCGTCCCCGAACGGGGCGAAGGACACCGGCTCGTTCATGTCGTGCCACACCCCGGAGAACCCCCGCGCGAGCCGCTCCTCGTACAGCCCGCCCCACCACTCCCGTACCGCCGGATCCGTGAAGTCCGGGTACGCGCACTCCCCGGGCCACACCTCACCCCGTACCTCCTGACCCCGCGCGTCCCGTACGAACGCCCCGTCCGGGCCGACCGCCAGGCCCGACGCGTGCACCGCGTCGCCCGCCTTCACCGCCGGGTCCACGATCGAGACGAGCCGCACCCCCCGCTCCCGCAACTCCCCGGCCAGACCGGCCAGATCCGGGAACCGCTCCTCGTCCACCGTGAACACCCGGTGCGCGTCGTAGTGGTCGATGTCCAGATGTACGGCCGACAGCGCGAGCCCGCGCTCCCGGTACCCCGACACCACCCGGCGCACCTCCGCCGCGCTCCCGAACCCCCACCGCGCGTGCTGGTAGCCCAGCGCCCACTCCGGCGGCACCGCGGCCGCGCCCGTCAGTCCCGACCAGCCCTGCAGCACCCGCGCCGGCGTCCCCACCAGCACCCAGCACCGCAACGGGCCGCCCTCCATGCGCAGTTCGCTCGTCCCCGGCCGGTCCGGCCCGGAGCCCGCGCCCTCCTCGCCCTCGCGCAGCACCACCCGTCCGTCCCAGGTGTTGTCGTGGAACACCAGGTGCGTCCCCGCGTCCGCGACCACCATCTGCACCGGCATCGTGATGTACAGCGGATCGTCCCCCGGCCCGAAACCGCCCTTCGGGTCCGTGTTCCACAGCCGGTACGAGCCGTCCCGCAGCCGCGGCCCCGCCGCGCGCCCACCCAGCCCGAAGAACCGGGCGTCCGCCGGCACCTCGGCCCGCGACAGCCACCGCGCCTCGCGCCGGGGCCCGGCCGCGTCCCCGAGCGCGCCCTCAGCGCGGTCCGCGTCGCCGTCCGTGTGCCCGGCCGCGTCGCCGTCCGCGTCCGAGCCCCCGGCCGCGTCGCCGCCCGTGTCCCTGTCCCCGCCCGCGTCGTCGCCCGCGCCCCCGTACCCGTACCCGACGACCGCGTCGTCGTCGCCCTCCGGATCCTCCGCCACCGGCTCCCACCAGCGCGGCGGCAGCTCCCGGCGCAACACCGTCCCGCCCGGAGTCCGTACCTCCACCGCCCCGTGCCGGGACACCGCCACCGTCACCCGCTCCGACACCACCCGCCAGCCGCCCCCGGTGTCCGCCTCCAGCACCGCGCGCGGATCCGGCTCCGGGCCGCCGCCCGTCACGGCGTACGAGGGCGTCGGCTCCGCCCCGTCCCAGCCCCAGAACACCGCGCCGCCCACCATCACCCGTACCAGCAGCTCCGAGCGCGCGAACCGCAGCACGCCCCCGCCCGGGCGCGGCTCCGTCCCCGTCAGCAGCCCCGGCACCCGCGCCCGCTCCGCGCCCCGGCGCGGGAGCCCCACCGCGTCCGCGCGCCGGTGGCGCCAGGCCGACCGCCACGCCCCCCGCCCCCGCGCCGTACCGAGCTCCATCACCGCACGCACCAGATCACGACCGTCCATGGCCCTCACCCTGCCACCGGCCCCCGGCCGAGCGGGCTGCGTTCAACTTCCGTTCACCGATAAATGGATCAAGAGAGACCGGCCCTGACAGCTCTGGTGCGTATGTCGATCACGTGGCATCGTCCCTGTGAGCCGCCACGCGCACACCCACCGCGCGATGGCACCGTACGCACACGAAGCGCGAGCCGCAGACTTGACCGGGAGCCGACCCATGACCTCACCCAGCACGCCGGAACCCCTCTGGTCCCCCGGCCCCGACCGCATCGCCGCGGCCCGGATCACGGCCTTCCAGGCCTGGGCCGTCGAACGTTTCGGAGCCCCCGCGACCGGCGGCTACCCGGCCCTGCACCGCTGGTCCGTCGACGAGCTGGACACCTTCTGGCAGGCCGTCGCCGAATGGTTCGAGGTCCGCTTCACCACCCCGTACGAGTCCGTCCTCGCCGACCGCGCCATGCCCGGCGCCCGCTGGTTCACCGGCGCCACCCTCAACTACGCCGAGCACGCCCTGCGCGCCGCCGAGGACCCGGCCCGCGCCGACGAGGCCGCCCTCCTCTACGTCGACGAGACCCACGAGGCAGTCCCCGTCACCTGGGCAGAACTGCGTCGCCAGGTCGGCGCCCTCGCCGCCGAACTGCGCGCCCTCGGCGTCCGCCCCGGCGACCGGGTGAGCGGCTACCTCCCCAACATCCCCGAGGCCGTCACCGCCCTGCTCGCCACCGCCGCCGTCGGCGCCGTCTGGACCTCCTGCGCCCCCGACTTCGGCGCCCGCAGCGTCCTGGACCGCTTCCAGCAGGTCGAGCCCGTCGTCCTCTTCACCGTCGACGGCTACCGCTACGGCGGCAAGGAGCACGACCGCCGCGACACCGTCGCCGAACTGCGCGCCGAGCTGCCCTCGCTGCGCGCCGTCGTGCACATCCCGCTGCTGGGTACTCCGGCCCCCGAAGCCGCGCTGACCTGGTCGGACCTGACCGCCGGGGCCACCGAGCCCGTCTTCGAGCCGGTCCCCTTCGACCACCCCCTCTGGGTCCTCTACTCCTCCGGTACGACCGGCCTCCCCAAGGCGATCGTCCAGTCCCAGGGCGGCATCCTCCTCGAACACCTCAAGCAGCTCGGCCTGCACTGCGACCTCGGCCCCGAGGACCGGTTCTTCTGGTACACCTCCACCGGCTGGATGATGTGGAACTTCCTCGTCTCCGGCCTCCTCACCGGGACGACCGTCGTCCTCTACGACGGCAGCCCCGGCTATCCCGACACCGGCGCCCAGTGGCGGATCGCCGAGCGGACCGGGGCGACCCTCTACGGGACCTCCGCCGCGTACGTCATGGCCTGCCGCAAGGCGGAGGTGCACCCCGGCCGGGACTTCGACCTCTCCGCCGTGAAGTGCGTCGCCACCACCGGATCCCCGCTGCCGCCCGACGGCTTCCGCTGGTTGCACGACGAGGTGACGGAAGACCTCTGGATCGCCTCCGTCAGCGGCGGCACCGACGTCTGCAGCTGTTTCGCCGGCGCCGTTCCCACCCTTCCCGTGCACATCGGTGAGCTCCAGGCCGCCTGCCTCGGCACCGACCTCCAGGCCTGGGACCCGTCCGGCAAGCCCCTCGTCGGCGAGGTCGGCGAACTCGTCGTCACCAACCCCATGCCGTCCATGCCGATCCACTTCTGGAACGACCCGGACGGCAGCCGCTACCGCGACAGCTACTTCGAGATGTTCCCCGGCGTCTGGCGGCACGGGGACTGGATCACCATCACCGACCACGGCTCGGTCGTCATCCACGGCCGCTCGGACTCCACCCTCAACCGCCAGGGCGTCCGGATGGGCTCCGCCGACATCTACGAGGCCGTCGAACGCCTCCCGGAGATCAAGGAATCCCTCGTCATCGGCCTGGAGGAGCCGAACGGCGGCTACTGGATGCCGCTCTTCGTGCACCTCGCCCCCGGCGCGATCCTCGACGACGACCTCCGCGCCCGCGTCAAGACGACGATCCGCGAGCAGCTCTCCCCGCGGCACGTCCCGGACGAGATCATCGAGGTCCCGGCCATCCCGCACACCCTCACCGGCAAGCGGATCGAGGTCCCGGTCAAGCGCCTCCTCCAGGGCACGCCCCTGGCCAAGGCGGTCAACGCCGGCTCGGTCGACAACCTCGACCTGCTCCCCTTCTACGAGGAGCTGGGCCGCACCCGCACCCGCACCCAGGCCTGAGGCCACTGTCAGTGGTCATGGTTACTGTGAGTGAGCAAGCGATTGCGCCACTCAGGGGGAGCCATGCCACCGACGGACAAGACCACAGACAAGACCACAGACAAGACCGCGGAAGACACGACCGGGGAAGACAAGACCGCACCGCGGCACCGCCCGCGCAACGACAGGCGCCGCACCCTGCGCCGCACCCTGCGCCGCGAAGCCCCCAGCACCGTCGGCCTCCTCGCCGACGCGGGGGACTTCGCGGCCATGCGTGACTACCGAAGCTTCACCTTCGACGACCACCAGGACTACCTCCGGCACGTCGACGGCCTGCTCCGGTCCCTCGCGTCCCAGGGCATCCACACCACCGTCGCCCTGTTCGACCCCGAGGAGTACGCCGTGTTCTGCGAGGAACACGACCTCGACCCGGACACGGCCGAAACACGCACCCGCTTCACCGCCGAGCTCGCCGGCGGCAGCGGGGGACTGGCCTACACCGGCCAGCCCATCGAGGAGCTCGTCCCGCTCCTCGTCGACGAAGCGGTCCGCCAGGCCACGTGGGAGTACGCCACCACGCTCCTCGCCGCAGTCGGCAACTGCGCCGACTGCGGCGAGGACATCGGCCACGCCTCCTTCGAGCGCGCGGCCGAGGCACTCAAACGCCTGGTCGCCGGAGCCGGCCGGGGCCACCACCACCTGGTGTGCAGCATCCCGACCGAGGAGGAACAGCTCGTCGCCGTGCTCCACGCCGACGCCGATGACGACCCGGCCGCCCCGCCACGCATCGAGGGCCGCGACGGCCTCGACTTCGTGACCGTCCTCGCCGCCGGCATCGCCCTCGGAGGCCCTGGAGGCCTGGTGCTCCGCAGCACCACCGAAGGGTTCCGCGACCGGGTACACGGCTGGCGCCTGGACCGCGGCCGCCTCGTCCCCCTCTCCGCGGCCTCCGTGTTCAACGCCTACTGCACGGACGCCGACACCGGAGACCCCGTCGCCCCCGAACCGGGCGTCGAGTACTGCCCCGGCTACGAGGTGGACGACCCGGGCCCACACCACTGAGCGGAAGGAACCGCGGAACCCGGAAACGGCCGAGGGGCCCTCGCCGCCGGCGAAGGCCCCTCGATCGACAACACACCATCCGGCTACTCGCCGGACAGCACCGCCTGCGCGGCCACCCGCGCCTCCTCGGCGCTGTCCGCGGCACGTGCGGCCGCGGCCGCACGCTCGCACTGCGCGAGGGTGTACTTGGCGAGCGTCGCCCGTACATAAGGGATGGACGCGGCACCCATCGACAGAGAGGTGACACCCAGACCGGTCAGCACACAGGCCAGCAGCGGATCCGAAGCGGCCTCGCCACACACACCACAGCTCTTGCCCTCCGCCCGCGCGGCCTCGGCAGACATGGCGATCAGGTCGAGCAGCGCCGGCTGCCACGGGTCCTGGAGCCGCGACACCGCACCGACCTGACGGTCGGCGGCGAAGGCGTACTGCGCCAGGTCATTGGTGCCCAGCGACAGGAACTCGACCTCCTGGAGGATCGAGCGCGCCCGCAGCGCGGCGGAGGGGATCTCCACCATCGCGCCGAACTTCGCCCGCAGACCGGCCTCGCGGCACGCGTCGGCGAACGCCTTCGCATCGGTACGGTCGGCCACCATCGGAGCCATGACCTCAAGGTAGACCGGCAGCCCCTCGGCGGCCTTCGCCAGCGCGGTCAGCTGCGTCCGCAGCACGTCCGGGTGGTCCAGCAGCGAACGCAGACCGCGCACACCCAGCGCCGGGTTCGGCTCGTCGGCCGGCGTCAGGAAGTCCAGCGGCTTGTCGGCCCCGGCGTCCAGGACCCGGACCACGACCCGACCCTCGGGGAAGGCCTCGAGCACCTTGCGGTACGACTCGATCTGCTTCTCCTCGGACGGCGCCTTCTTGCTGTCGTCCAGGAACAGGAATTCGGTGCGGAACAGACCCACACCCTCGGCCCCGGCCTCGACGGCCGCCGGCACGTCCGCCGGACCGCCGACGTTCGCCAGCAGCGGCACCTTGTGCCCGTCGGAGGTCGCACCCGGACCGGAGGAGGCGGACAGCGCCGCCTTCCGCTCGGCGGCCGCGGCCTCCAGCTCGGCCCGCTTCTGCGGGGTGGGCTCCACGAACAGGTCACCGGTGCTGCCGTCGACGGCGATCACGGTGCCCTCGGCGATCTCACCGGCACCCGGCAGCGCCACGATGGCCGGCACACCCAGCGCCCGCGCGAGGATCGCGCTGTGGCTGGTCGGCCCGCCCTCCTCGGTGACGAAGCCGAGCACGAGCGCCGGGTCGAGCAGCGCCGTGTCCGCGGGGGCGAGATCCCGCGCGATCAGTACGTACGGCTCGTCGCTGTCCGGCACACCCGGCATCGGCACGCCCAGCAGGCGCGCCACGATCCGGTTGCGCACGTCGTCCAGGTCGGCCACCCGGCCGGCCATGTACTCGCCGGCCCCGGCGAGCAGCTCGCGGTAGGCGGCGAACGCGTCGTACACGCCACGCTCGGCGGTGCTGCCGACCGCGATACGGCGGTCGACGTCCGCCATGAGCTCGGGGTCCTCAGCGATCATGGCCTGGGCCTCCAGCACGTGCTGGGCCTCGCCACCGGCCAGCTGGCCGCGTGCGATCAGGTCGGCCGCGACCGCGCTCACGGCCTGACGGGCGCGCCCCTGTTCGCGCTCCGCCTCGTCCGCGGCGATCTGCTTGGCCGGCGGTTCGAGAACCGCCGTGCCCATGTGCCGGACCTCGCCGATCGCCACACCGTGGCTCACGCCGACGCCTCGCAGCGTTGTCTCCATTTCACCCGTCTCCGATAGAGCGGCGAGCCCAGCCGCCGCGATGGATGTCCGACTCGCCTGTGAAGGCGGACAAGGTCAGCGCCAGCTGAAGAGGGCGTCGTCCGCCTTCACGTCTCCGGACTCGACGACGTCGGAGAGGGAGTCCGCGGTGGCCTCCAGTGCCACGACGGGGCAGATCGGAGACTTGCCGGCTTCTTCGACGGCCTGCGGGTTCCAGCGGATG